>DAIRFP010000320.1:0-3504 GCA_036794995.1 Thermodesulfobacteriota bacterium
CAGCCGAAGAAGTTCGAGCTCATCATCAATCTGAAAGCGGCCAAGCAGATCGGCCTGACGATCCCGCCGAACGTGCTGGTAAGGGCGGATCGAGTCATAAAATGACATTTTCGATTTTAGATTGTGGAGAAAAACAAATGCATGAGAAAACCTGATTTTAGATTGCCGACTTTTCCATTAGGAGAAGAAGCAGATGCACAGAATATTGCTGAATCTATCTTCGAGATCTTCCTCCAACAATCGGAAACCTGTACTGAGCGGACGCGAAATAGCGAAAATCGGAATGCTCGCGGATAAGTCATCAGCAACGGTATCAAGAAGTTTTGAATTATCTTTCGGTCCGAAGCCGGCTGGCGTGTAACGATTAGGCCGGACCGTCCGCTACTCCTATAGTCGGATACTTCTGCCTTGTTTCCTTTAGTTACTCTTGATTACAATACGTATAAACACACGTGTTGCGATTGGAGAGAGCTATGCCGAAAAAGTTGACGATCATGCTTGACGAGCGGGTCTATGACGGCCTGCACAGAGTCGTGGGGCGGCGTCGCATCGGCCGGTTCCTAGAGTCTCTGGCGCCGCCACATGTGATGAGGCGGGACCTGGAAGCGGCCTATCGTCAGATGGCGCGAGAAGAAGCCCGGGAAGCGGAGGCTCTAGAGTGGACCGAGGCTTTAGTCGGAGATGTCGTCGGTCACAAACCAGCCAAGCAAATTGGCTGACGTTTCCGCCGGACGTGCTGGTGAGCAGACAGAGTAATCCGATGACCGAACAATCGAAATCCAAAATCGGAGGCGTGCGGATCAAGTATTCAAATGATTTGGGATCGACGGACCCTTTATTGCCTCACCGCCGGCTCGTGCTATAAAACTGGAGATCGATCTTGAGGAGGCTACAAATTTTACCGGAGGTAATCCTACCGTGACCGACCTGCGCAGCTTTATCGAGAAAGTCCGGCAAGAATTTCCGGAGGACGTTTTAACCATCAGCAAGGAAGTTGATCCTCGCTTCGAGATCACGGCGTTGGTGGTCAAGCTGGAACAGGAGAGGCGGTTTCCCATCCTGATCTTTGAAAACGTCAAGGGAACGAAATTTCCAGTCGTGACTAACGTGCACGCGTCGCGCCGGCGCCTGGCTGCGGCCATCGGCAGCGAGCCGCGCAGTGCGGTGGCGGGCTATCTAAAGCGAATCGAGCGCCTCATCCCGCCGAAGGAAGTCGATAACGGGCCGGTCAAAGAAGTCATCTTGAAGGGCGACCAGGTGGACCTGCGCGCCATCCCGCAAATCGTCCATCATGAAGCCGACGCCGGACCCTATTTAACCGCCGCCGTT
Source organism: Thermodesulfobacteriota bacterium (assembly GCA_036794995.1). Classification (GTDB taxonomy): domain Bacteria; phylum Desulfobacterota; class Binatia; order UBA9968; family UBA9968; genus DAIRFP01. Next base: position 1,330 of record DAIRFP010000320.1, read on the forward strand.
ACCCTGGCCAGGGATCCCGTGAGTGGGCGCCTGAATTGCAGCTTCAACCGCCTCATGTCTATCGACAAGAACCACACCTCTATTCACCTGACACTGGCCAAGCATCTCTGGGAGTTCTATACCAATGCGGAAAAATTGAAGCAGCCCCTCGAGGTCGCTGTCATTCTGGGCGCGCACCCCGCGTGGTCGTTGGGAGCGCTCAATATCGGTTCCATTGACGAGGAAGAATTTTATCTTATGGGATCTCTAGCGGGTGAAGCCATGGAAGTGGTGCCTGCGGAGACCCTGGACCTCAAAGTTCCGGCCCGGGCGGAGATAATTCTCGAAGGCGAAATTCCTCCCTTCGAGCGAGTTGACGAAGGTCCGTTCGGCGAGTTCACCGGCTATTCCCTCGGCAGTCGCAAGCGGGAAGTTTTTCATGTCAAGGCGGTTACCCGCCGCAAAGACGCTTTCTTGCACGACATTGCCGTGGGGCACCTCGATCATCTGCTGTTGTCCACTATCCCGATGGAGGCCAACCTCTTCCGTGCCGTAAAGGCCATGGTGCCGTCGGTAAAGGCAGTGCGGATTCCGGCGCCGTTTACCGTTTACGTGTCCATCGAGAAAAAAACTGAAGGACAGGGAAAAAACGCCATCCTCGCTGTGCTCGGCTCGGATCTTTACATGAAGCATGTGATTGTGGTGGACCACGACATCGATATCTTCAATGACCAACGGGTGCAGTGGGCCGTGGGCACACGGTGCCAGGCAGACAGAGATGTAATGATCATCAGCAATGTCGGGGGCTCCGATCTCGATCCTTCCGATTTGAAGGACGGAGTGACGGCCAAGATGGGAATAGACGCCACGGCGAAGCCGCGGCTCGACTCTTTCACTCCGAAGCACAGCGTTCCCAAGGATGTCTTCGATCGGCTGGATCTGAAAGACTACGTTCCCGCCTCCTGGCTGGCGCCAAAAGATGGAAAGCGTTAAGGCTCCCACGAAGATCCCCCTCTTACATCTCCCCCGTCGCGGGGGAGAGAAGAGAGGGGGCTTAGCGCCATTGGCGCAAAGTGCGCCAAGGAATGAAAAGCTAGAAAAAACTCGAAATTCGAAACAAATCCAATTGACGAAAAACACAAATTCCAAACAAGCTCATTTTGGATTTCGGATTTGAGGGTTTCGGTTTGTTTCGGATTTCGAGCTTCGGATTTCGGATTTTGATTCGATAGGGCGCAAGCTGCGAAAACTTTTAAACATAGAGTAGAAAGTGGAAAAGTCGATGGACCTCAAGACCTTGTTTCAGCCCCGCGCGGTGGCTTTGATCGGTGCCTCCACGGAGCAAAACAAGCTCAGTGGCCGGCCCTTGCGTTTTTTCCGCGAGTTCGGCTATGCGGGCAAGGTTTACCCGGTGAATCCGAAATATCAGGAGATCGCCGGGATGCCTTGTTTCGCGAACCTATCCGACATCCCGGGAGAAGTGGACTTGGCGGTCATTACCTTACCCGCTGCAGCCGTTCCTCAGGCGCTGGAGGAATGCGGCGTCAAAGGGGTTAAGGCGGCGGCTATCATCAGCTCCGGGTTCGCTGAAGTGGGCGGCGAAGGAGTTCGCCTGCAAGACGAATTACGACGTATTGCATCGGAGAATGGGATTGCCGTCTGCGGCCCGAATTGCTCCGGTTTTGTGTACTTTCCAGAGAAAGTCACGGCCACTTTTAGCGTCGGTCTCGACGGTGGATTTCCGGAGCCCGGTCCGGCCGCTTTCATAAGCCAGAGCGGGGCTCTGAGCTCCTACATACTGGGCGCAGCGCGGGAACGGGGTTTGGCATTTCGCTACTGGATCACCACCGGCAACGAGTGCGTGCTCACCTTCACGGACTATCTGCAATACCTCCTGGAGGATCCGGAAGTGCGCCTTGTTCTGGGATATCTGGAAGATGCCCGCGATGGTGCGGCGTTTCAGGCTGCTGCGCGTCGGGCTTTAACGCTCGACAAGCCGCTCATCATTCTCAAAGCCGGTCGTTCCGAGGCAGGCGCCAAAGCCAGTGTTTCGCATACGGGCTCCCTCGCGGGCACAGACGAAGTCTATCAGGCGGTGTTCTCTAAGAACGGAGTGCTCCGCGCTGACAGCCTCGATGAGCTCTTCGATCTCGCCATCCTCGTTGATGAACAGCCGGTAGTGGAGGGCCAGCTGAC
>DAIRFP010000320.1:3514-5000 GCA_036794995.1 Thermodesulfobacteriota bacterium
ACGATCCGGTCACGGTCGGGGTCACCGAAGGGAATCTCGCCATCCTCGCCCAGGCTCCCCGGCGGCCGCGCGGCCGGCGCGTGCAAGTGGTATCCATCTCAGGAGCCGCCGGCATCCTGATGGCGGATGTCGGGAGCCCGTTGGGCCTCGAGTTCCCGGACCTTTCCCCAGCGACAAAAGATGAATTGAGTAAGATCATGCCGGCCTTCGCTTCCATCGCCAATCCCATGGACGTAACCGCGGAGGCCGTAGCCAGGCCCGGCCTGCTAACTCAGGCCGCTGAGGTGATTCTTACCGACCCCAACGTGGAAAATCTTGTGATGTTTTTTGGCATTGTCCCGGGGGCTCACGAAAGACTCGCCACCGGAATAGCTCACGTAGCCCAGGGCACCGATAAGCTCGTCATGATGACTTGGTTTCCCCTGCCCCGTGGAGATATCTGGATGAACCTGGCCCGAGCCGGTGTCCCGGTTTTTTCAGAGCCGGCGCGAGGGATACGGGCGTTAAGCAAAATGGTTCAGTGCGTAGAAGCGCGGGAGAAAAGTCTTGCGCCGCGGACCGTTCGCATCGAAAGCTCACCCGGTCTTGAGTCTACCGTCAGAGAAATTCTGGATCAGGCAAAGCATCAGGGACAGAGCGCCTTGAGCGAGGTGGAGGCAAAGAGTCTGCTCAAAGCTTTGGGACTCACGGTGCCCCGCGGCGGCTTGGCCCGCAGCGCTGCGGAAGCTCGATCCCTGCTCAGTGATATTGGCAGCGCCGTAGCCTTGAAAGCCTCTTCACCGGACCTGCTTCACAAGACGGAGGCCGGGGTGATTCGTTTAGGCCTTAAAGGCCCGGATGATGTAGAGCGCGCTTATGAGGAAATTGTGGCGAAGGCTAAGCAATGGAATTCGCAAGCGCGCTTGGATGGAGTGCTCGTGGAGGAAATGATCGGCGGAGACACGAGAGAGGTTATTATCGGTGCGCGGCAGGACCTGCGCTTCGGGCCGGTTGTGACTTTCGGCCTCGGCGGAGTCTTTGTAGAGGCGATCAGAGATTTTACGGTTTGGCCAGCGCCGCTGACCCTGGATGAGGCCCGGGTGATGATCCGGAGCCTTCACGGCTACCGCATCCTCACCGCTTTCCGTGGCCGCCCCGCCGGCGACCTGGAGGCCGTCGCACAGGTGCTTTGCCAGGTTGGGCAAATCGCTTGCGTGTGGCGAGATCGAATCGCTGAACTAGAAATCAACCCTCTCTTTGTCTTGCCCGAGGGCTCGGGCGTGATCGTGGGCGACGCTCTGGCGGCCCTGCGGTAAAATCCGAAACGGGCTTAGGGGTCTTTACTTTTGACTTTCATTGCTTCTAACTCGTGAGACGTTCACCGCTTAGGAATGCCAACATCAAAAATAAAGCCCGACGGGGTATCAGAATATAGCGATGAGGACTATCCCCAAGGCGTCACCCCCGAATGTTTTAATCGGGGGTCTGTCCGACCGTCATCGCAGCA
>DAIRFP010000321.1:0-4937 GCA_036794995.1 Thermodesulfobacteriota bacterium
CATCGGGACTTTCACCCGACAAGTCACGGCAGCTAGTGAGGCTGCACAATAATTCGGGCTAGAAATCTCCTTTCCAGCCAGGAGGCTACAACAGAGGCTACTTTTATCGTTGCGGTCGTCAGCAGAGGCGTGATAGAGCCGGGTCATACCTGTCAGCGGATTATCCGACGCGAACCGGAACGGTTCCGGCGGCGCGTTTGACCGTATTAGGAGGTTGACATGAGTAGCAATGGGACGAAGACCGTCGTCATCTCTAACGGAACCTTGATTGACGGCACAGGAAATTCTCCGAGGCGGAATGAAGCCATTGTGATTCAGGGTAATCGCATCAAAAGCACAGGGCGCCTACCCGAAGACGTCAGGTTAGAAGACAGAGACAATGTCGAGGTTATCAACGCCAACGGACAATGGATCATGCCGGGGCTCATCGATGCCCATACCCATCTTTCGTACGGCAACCCCAAAGTACCTGGCGAAGCCAGGGGTAGAGGTACAATCAGGCCCGAGTTCAATACGCTTCGGGCGGCATGGAATGCCCAGAAGGTGCTACGGGCCGGCGTGACCAGCATCTCTGTGCCGGGCGGCACCTGGTTCACGGACGTCGCGGTTCGAGACGCTATCAAACTCGGATTAATCGAGGGCCCGCGGGTCTATTGTGCCGGCCGCATGATCGTTACCTACGGCTCGATAGAGGACGAGGAACCTTCCTGGGTGGGCACCCCGGAGCACTCGATCGGCCTCCTCGCCAACAACGCAGCGGACATGGTCACCGAAGTACGACGGCAGTGCAAACACGGCGTCGACTTCATCAAGCTGGCCGATAGCCGCTCCGGCGAAACCCAAACCATCTCCAAAGAAGAGATGGCGGCCGTGGTCGACGAAGCGCACCGCCGAAACGTGCGGGTTGCGATTCACTCTCGAGGCTCGGCCTCGACTCGCGCCGCGGCGGAGGCCGGGGTTGACTGGATCATGCATACCGACCTGGCTACCGAAGCCGATCTGGACGCCGTTGCCAAAGCTGGCGTCCGCATCGTGCCCACCGCGACCTTCGTGGAGCGGGTCTTGGAATTCGGTCGTGAAGTTGGGCAGGACCAGATTCAAATCAGCATTGACCGGATGAAACGCAATATGGACGGGCTTGTAAATGTGCTACAACGTGCGCGTGCTCTCGGAATCAAGGTCATGTGCGGCACGGATAGTGGCAATTACTCCTGGATGCCTTACGGGAAGATGCACGCCAAAGAAGCGGAGATCTTGGTTCGGTACGGCGGCTATACGCCGATGGAAGGGATCAAGGCCAGCACGAGAGACAACGCGTTCGCAGTCGGGTTGGAAAACGACGTGGGCGTGCTTGAAACGGGAAAGCTGGCGGACATTATCATCTTGAAGCAAAACCCACTGGCGGACATACGCGTGCTGCAAGACCAATCCAACCTTTCGATGGTTATCAAGGATGGCAAGAAAGTGAATCTGGGTGACCTTGCCTCGGAGGACGTTCCGCTGACGTTCCAAGAGGCGGTGGCTTAGACGACAATCGCCTTGCTTCGCCGATGCAGGATTCTGCTCTGAGCTAACTCGTCGAGCGCCAGCCTGGGAAATAATCTTCCAGCTTGATGTCCTTTGACCCCGGCACCGAAATCTCCTCGGGATAGTTCGCCTTACGGGTGGCATCGATGCCCATCTTGGTAACCAGATGAGATCCTCCGGCGGGATCATAAGACGCGGGATCCAGCGGCGAACCTTTGGCGTGAGTGACCATGAACATATCCGTATCGGCCCGCACGCGCGTCGCAATGGCGTGCAGCACGTCCTCGTCGTTGAGGATATTAACGTCTTGATCCACCACGACGACATATTTTAGAAACGGGTCCGCGGCGAATGCCGCCATGGCGGCATTCTTGGGCTCGCCTTCGATGATCTTCTCAATCGATACGTAGCAAATGAAGCGGCACCTGCCTGAGGCAGGCACGTGGACCGCCCTGACTTTGGGCGATGCGATCTTGACTGTTTTCATGATGGTCGTGGAGCGGACGATCCCCGAGAGCAGCAAGTTATCAGCGTGACCCACAAAGCTGGATTGGTACAATGCGTTGCGGCGCATCGTGATGGCCTTGACCTGGACGATCGGATTATTCCGCTGCGGTCCGTACGTTCCCGGATATTCGCCAAAGGGAGCCTCGGCCTTGCGCAGCTTGGGAAGAATTTCGCACTCCAGCACGATCTCGGCGTGGGCAGGAACTTCCAGGTCCAGGGTCCGGCAGCGCACCAGCTCTACGGGCTCTCCCATAATTCCGCCGGCCACAGAGAATTCGTCAGTCTCCAGAGAAGTGAAGGAGAGACAGCCGATATAGAATGCCGGGTGATGACCGATGGCCACCGCCATCGGCGTGGGTCGATTTTGTCTCTCGTAAGTTTGCCAAATGTAGTGACCGTGAGCCGTTTCGGAGAGCTGGATGCCAAAGGTATCGTGCGAGTGCACCATCAGCCGGTAAATCCCGGCGTTCCGCACACCGGATTCCGGGTCCCGCATGATACCAAAGCCCGCGGTTATGTAACGGCCGGCGTCTTTCTCATGATAAGTCAAAATCGGCAGGCTGGTTACGTCGACATCTTTCCCGGTAAGGACGACCTCTTGCACCGGCGCGTCTTTGATGACGACCGGGGACTTAGGACAATCCTCGCGCGCGGCGTACTCACGGATAAATTCCGGCAAGGTGGCGTTTTTGAGCCCGATGGCTCGGAACAGACGCCGAGCATCGGCGTGGACATTGGTGACGACGGGCAACGTGGAACCTTTGACTTTTTCGAAGATGACAACGGGAAATTTGCGCTCCTCCTCCAATTTGGCGAGCACGCCCGTCACCTCGAAGTGCGGATCGACTTCCTTCTTTACTCGCAGCACTTGATCCGGCTCCTCCGCTTCCAACTCTTTTAGAAAACTTCTTAGGTCTTTCGCCACGACACACTTCCTTGATTAGAACCGTTCAAGCTGTTCAAGTCGTTCAAGCCGTAAGTCAAATCCTCAATCCGAATATCGAAATCCGAAACAAACTCAAAGATTTAAATTCCAATTACGAAATCCAAAACGGGTTTGTTTGGAATTTTCCGATTTTTGACCCTTTGAATTTGTTTCGAATTTCGGATCCTTCGACATCGCTCAGGACTGATTTCGTGCTTCGAATTTTTTGTTCTTGGCGCCTTTGCCCTTCGACTCTGCTCAGGGTGGTCCTTCGACAGAAGCTCAGGATGGTGAGCGAAAATCGAACCATGAGTTTATCGAACCACGTCTTTGCACGAAAAATCTTCCTTCGTACTACTATGATTGAAAGTTTTCCCAGCTTCGCAAAGTTTTCAGGCGGTCGATTATCACGAATGCGCCATTCGACGAAAGACTTTCTCACCACGAAGGTCGCGAAGGACACGAAGACCGGATAATGGAGAGGACATCGAATCCGAAAGAAAAATGTTTTCTTCCTTCGTGCTCTTCGTGTGCTTCGTGGTGAGTCCCCTCTTCTTTGCGTTCTTTGCGGTTAAAATGTCTCCTTCGGTTCCGGCTTTGCCGCGCTAGGACCTTCGTGGTGAAATGTTGCGGCTCATTTCAAAAAGCTTAGATCCAGGGCGCTATCAATACTGATTTTCTGCTGCTGCATGCCATTGCTGGTAAACCACTGGGCTTGATCCGCCAAGTTTTCCACAAGCAGTTTGCCGCGCGGTTCTTGATAGGGCGGAATGGCGGTCTGAATAATTTTGGCCGGTACCTTCGTGTATTTTTCCAAAATCGCCGCGATCTCAGGATCCTTGGTGCCGTTCTTGTTAAACAACTCGGCCGCCTTGAGATAGGCATTCATCCAGCGCTGCGCCACCGGCCTCCGCTCTTTGATGAACTTCCCGGAATAAATGATGACGCCGACTTGCACCGGTCCCAGTCCTTTCACCTGGTCCGGCGTGCGAAACCGTACAGCCACGCCGCGCTCGGTGAAGCGAGCCACCCACGGCTCCACCGCGTAGGCCGCATCGATGGCTTTGGTCTCAAAAGCGGTCACCTGGTTGGGCGCGCCCAGAAAGGTTAGCTCAACATCGTTGATGGTGAGCCCGACTTCTTCGGCCATCTTTCCCACCAGATAATGCTGGATGTTTCCCTTGGCCAGGATAGCGATCTTCTTTCCTTTGAGGTCCTTGAACGTTTTGACCTGTCCCGAGTCAACCAGGTCTTTGCGCACTGCCAACAGTGAAAAGCCGTATCCTTCCCGGGTCTGGCCCTTGTCCGCCACGATACGAAACGGCGCTTGCTGAGCTACCGCATTAAAAAGCCCGGCGCTCGCCGATCCGACCGATACTTCAAGCTCGCCCGCAACCAGGGCTGGAACCATCTTTGCCGCCGAGTCAAAATTCGATATTTCGCTGTTGACGCCCTGCTCCTTGAAAAATCCCTTCTCGATGGCAATGTAAATCGCCGCGTTAGAGATTGCCGCTAGATCTCCGAGCTTTACTATTTCCGATTGGGCGCGCGCCATCGATGGCAACAGAACGAGGAGCGCCAAGGCTAAAGCCCAACTTAGTTTCTTACCAGCCATTTTTCTGCTCGCCATAGTTTCCTCCATAGAAAATTCATGCCGCGCCCGACTCGGGCTTCAAGCCGCATGTAACATTGTCATTAAACAAGTGTCAACGCAGCCGCTCGATTCTCGATTTCGCAGTAACCCGATTGATCTCTGACTTCCGAAGTGAGTCCGGTTTGGCCATACGCCATTCGCTATCTGCCATCTGCATCTCTCCCCCTATCGCTCTCTCTGCACTCATCACTCGACACTCGCCCCTTCTCACTTTATCACCTTATCCGCCCGATACAGCACCGACTGCGGAATCGTCACACCGATCTGCTTCGCCGTCTTGAGATTAATCACCAGCTCGAACTTCGTCGGCTGCTCCACCGGCAG
>DAIRFP010000072.1:0-21602 GCA_036794995.1 Thermodesulfobacteriota bacterium
ACGGGTTCGCCGGCGAGAACCCGGGCGAAGAGGACCGGCTGATCGTCGTTCCACACATCCCACTTGCGAAAAATATTCTCGAGGGTGCCGTCCCGCATCGCCTGGCGAAAGATCTCGTTGACACCATCGCGGAGAGAGGCGTTGCGGGCCGCAAGCACGCCGACATAATGCCCGACGGCAATGCTCTGCGGCTGGATCGTAAATCCCGGCATCGCCCGCTGCCGGCGTTGGGCGAGGACGTTATCCAGCAACACAGCGTCCAGACGGCCGATAAGCAGGTCGCTGTAAGGGTGCACGTCATCGTCGTAGGAGACCGCCTCAATGCCGAAGTCCTGTTCAGACCGAAGGAGAATGTCGTAGGCGATGGTGCCGCCAAGGGTGCCGACGCGCCGGCCGCGAAGCTCGGCGAGGCTGCGGAAACGCGACGCGTCGGCATCGCGCACGCTCAGCACTTCGCGGAACTGATAATAGGGAACCGTGGGCGCCATGGTAGCGCGTCGCGCAGGTGTATCCTCGATCCCGCTCAGACCGATCTCGGCGTCTCCACGCTCGACGGACTGATCAATGGAAGTAAACGTAATATTGACGAAGGCGGCTTTGCGCCCGAGACTGCGGGCGATGAGATCGGCGATTTCGACATCGAAGCCGACCAGTTTGTCCGGATTGACAGGGTCCGCTTCGACAAACGGCGCACCGCCCTCAGGGTCCCCCGCCCAGAACAACTCACGGGGAGGCTCCGAAGGCAACGCCATCGGAGGCGATGGCCAAAGGACCGTCACAACCAGGAGCACGGCGCTTCCGACGAAACCTCGCAGACGATCTCCGAGAACTATGGGACACCCATGATTTTTACGAAGTCTTGAATGTAATGCTGCAGTTTGGGGCCCAATTTGGGCGTCACAACAAAGTCCGGCTGCAGTTGAAATTCCTTGGACTTGGTCTTGATTCCTTTCATTGCGCTTCCCTTGCCCAGTGTCGTCGCCAAAAAAGACTGCGCCTCCTCCGAAAGGACCCATTCCGCGAATAGCAAAGTAGCGTGGGGATGCGGCGCATTCCTCGCCAAGAAGAGGCCCTCAGGTTTTACGATCTTTGGTGAGAATACCCTAAATCCCAACGGTGCCCCCTTGTCGCGGACCGCCGCCGATGTTTCACCATTGATCGCTATGCCGATGGGATACTCACCCGACGTCACCACTTGGGTCGTCAGGGTTCCGCCGCGTCGATAGCTCAGGTCTTGCTTTGAAAGTTTGGTTAGATATTCAACGGCTCTTTCTCTACCCCAGGCCTGCTCCATCGCCGCCAAAATATAGCCGGCTTCCGGATCGAAAAGCATTTTTCCCTTCCATCCCGGGGTGAGCAAATCGTCATAGCTTTTTGGCGCTTGCTCAAGCTTGACCAAGCCGGTGTTGTAGATCAGCGCCGTCGTTAAGTGATACATGCTATGCCAGTAGCCGCTGGGGTCATAAGTCTCATCATAAAAGAGGCTCCGCCCGGAGACCGGGTAGGGATGCACCAGGTTTTCGTTTAGCAATTGATAGCCGTAACTCAGATCCACCTGAATCACATCCACGGCGTGTCTGCCCGCGCGTGCTTCGGTCAACGTGCGGTTAAGAATTCCCTGCCTTGGCGAAAAATAGTGCTGGAGAGCCAATGAACGATAGCGGGCATTAAAAAGCCTTGCGAGCGGGAGAAATTCGTCGATGGGTAAAGTTCCGTAATAAACCAGTTCCCCCTCGGTCCGTGCGCCTTTGGCAAGGTAGTCCAATTTTTCTGGTTGTTTGAGTGATTTTATATTCGCTGCGACCTCGGCAATCGTCGCTCCGTGAACAGGCCCCGAAGCAAACATGAAAAAAACGGAAAGCAAGGCAAGACACGCATTCGCTCTTGTGACAAGGTGAACCATGGTCCGATTCTCCCCCTCCTACTCAAATCTCAAAAGGCGAACCCACGAACAAAAGTATGGTGATTGATCGCAGATACCTATTACGGAATCAAGATCTCTGTTATCACTATCGCTGAAGCGTTCAATGGACCAGACCTCTTACCTTGAGGAGGTTGCTTGTAAGTAGCGAACCGCTCGTTGTTTTGCTATGGATCCTTTACTTGGCTGACCGGTACCAGCATCGCCCGTGCCTACGAAAGAAAGCTTGGCAGAAGCGTTTTACGTGTTTTAATAGCAAGCGGACAACGAGGGACACACATGTTTCCTTATCGCGACGAGAATGAAACCCAACGTCCGGCCATTGTCACGGGTCTGCTGATCGTCCTGAACGTATTGATGTGGATTGTCGTGCAGGGGGCCGGCGCCACACTACCACTGGCCAAGTCCGTATGCGAGTTGGGCCTCATTCCGGGAGAGTTGACGGCTTCACTTCCCCCCGGAACAAGCTTCCCCATGGGCGACGGGCTGGTCTGCGCAACCGATCCTGGCCGTCAAGTGTCGCATCTGTTTACCTCCATGTTCATGCACGGATCTTGGATGCATCTCTTGGGAAATATGTGGTTCCTGTGGCTTTTCGGCAACAACGTTGAGGATTCCATGGGGCGGCTGCGCTTTGTTGCTTTCTATTTGCTGAGCGGACTGGCGGCAGCGGTCGGACAAGTTCTGACGAATCCCGATTCGGCGATTCCCATGGTTGGCGCGTCGGGCGCCATCAGCGGGGTCATGGGCGGCTATCTGTTGCTATATCCAAAAGTCCGAGTCTATGCGCTGGTGCCGATCGTTTTTTTTATCACCTCGGTGGCGGTACCCGCATGGGTAATGCTGGGCTACTGGTTCCTTATCCAGTTCGTGAGCGGCCTGGCTGCCTTTGGCGGCGACGTGGGCGGCGTCGCCTTCTGGGCACACATCGGCGGCTTCGTTGCCGGTCTGGTCCTCGTAAAGTTGTTCGTCCGTTCGGACTACATAGCGGCCCGCCAGGCGCATCACTGGCGACCGCAGCGGCTTTTGCGCGACTTCCGATGATCGACTTGAACGGCTACCGGTCACTAGAACCGGTCTAGTCGGGAACCCACGAACCGGCCCAACCGATTTCGACAAACACAAACAACAACTTCGAACTTCGCCATCCTTTCGCAGACGAGTGCCTCCTCACCCAAAGTTACGGACAACTACTCGTCTTCCACCTGTGCTCCCAGCGCTCATCGTAACCTATTTTCGTTGACCGACTCCAGTCGTTCGTTTTTTCTCTGACGCCGAACCCTGGGTGGTTAAATCTTGGCCTTTCCTGGTCCTCGGTTTGCTAAAGGACCCGCTTCAAGCAGTGCAACCGCAGCGAAAAAGTATGCCTCTGGAAACCAAAACACTGAATCTTTCGAGAACTTATCTCATAGTCGGCTTGGGTTGCGTGTTTCATGGCCGAAGAAGAAAAAACGAAAACGGCTATCCTCAGCGGACAAAATTGTAATCTTGGAGACGCATCGAATGGGACAGCAAGCCACTCCTCCTTCTGGTTATGTGCTGCGGGCGAGGGAACAAATCAACCGCAACCAAGCGAGTTTTATCGCCGAGTGGAGCGCCGATGCCGATCGTTGAAGCGGATCCCTGGCGTCAGCAGTATTTCACTGCTCTTACTTGCCCCGATCACGTAGTCGTCCCTACGGACGACCAGCTGGCTTATCAGCTCTTTCCGCAGCACCGTTGGATTTACAACAAACTCCTCATCTGCGAAACCCAGGGGCTTGATAACGCCCCGCATGATATCATGCCATCCCAATTCCCCGTATTCAGCAAACCGATTTACAATCTTCGCGGCATGGGGAGCGGTGGTAAGATCATTGACACACGCGAGCAGTACAAAGCCGACGTCCAGGCTGGGCATATGTGGATGCCGCTACTCAAAGGGGAGCACGTGAGCACCGATGCCGCCGTAGCCGACGGAGAACCTGTCTGGTGGCGCCACACCACCGGCCAAGCACTCGAGCAGGGTATGTTCGATCACTGGGTGATTCTGCGGGAAGAGCGTCTTGAGATCGAGCGCTATTGCGGCGATTGGCTGCGCCGCCACCTCAGGAGCTATACGGGCTGCGTGAACTTTGAGACTATTGGGACCAAGATCATCGAGGCTCATTTGCGGTTCGCCGACCAGTGGCCCGACCTCTATGGTCGCGGTTGGATCGAGGCGGTCGTCGCTCTCTATGGGAGTGGTCATTGGCGCTTTTCCGATGACGCCCGCCGGACCGGCTACAGTGTTGTGCTTTTCGGAGCCCACGGTCCGCGCTACCAGAAGCCTGACCAGCGAGCCGTGAACGATTTTCTCAATTGGCCGGGGGTTTCCAGCATTCAAATCACCTTCCACGACGACAAGCCCCCGGAGTTGCACTCGATGCCGCCGGGGGGGTTTAGGCTCGCCATTATTAACTGCTGGGATCTCGCGACGGGATTCAAAGTCCGCGAACGACTCGCCTTAATGTTCGAGTCAAGTTTAACCCCGCCAAGACCGTTCCGTGACGCAGAAAATCGGATTCAAAATCTAGTTGAACTTTAGATCGGTATCCTGCCGTTCGTCCTTCTTTCTTGTCCTGAGATATTTCCGTTTATTGCTTTTCTGTACTTGATGCTTCCTGGCTACCGACCCAGCCCTAAATTCCCAGATCGAATCACGCAGAATCACGTATAATAAGCAGATGGAGCGTCGATGAAGGTCATCGATCAGTTTCCCCGTACCGTCCGCATCATCGAGAACTGCTGGATCCCGATGTCGGACGGCTGTCGTCTGGCCGCTCGCATTTGGCTGCCGGCGGACGCCGAAACCAATCCGGTTCCCGGAGTCCTGGAATATATTCCTTATCGGAAACGGGATTTCACCCGCGCCCGGGACGAACCCATGCACCACTATTTCGCCGGCTATGGATATGCCGCGGTGCGCGTCGACCTGAGAGGGTCCGGCGATTCGGACGGCGTCTTGTTGGACGAATACTTGAAGCAGGAGCACGACGACGCTCTGGAAGTGATCCGCTGGATCGCTCGACAACCATGGTGCAACGGCGCCGTCGGCATGATGGGCAAATCTTGGGGGGGATTCAACTCCTTGCAAGTGGCCGCCCGTCGGCCGCCAGAGCTCAAGGCGATTATCACCGTCTGTTCCACCGATGACCGTTACGGCGACGACGTGCACTACATGGGCGGTTGCCTGCTGAACGAAAATCTAACCTGGGGTTCGGTGCTGATGAGCTACAACGCCTATCCGCCGGATCCTGAGCTCGTCGGCGAGCGCTGGCGTGCAATGTGGCGCGAACGTCTCGAACGCTCGGTTTGCTTCCCCGAGGTTTGGCTCCAACATTCCCGGCGCGACGATTACTGGAAGCACGGCTCGGTGTGCGAGAATTACGGCGCCATCACCTGTCCCGTATACGCTATCGGCGGCTGGGCCGATGCTTACAGCAACGCGATTACCCGGCTCTTGGCCGGGCTCACCGTACCGCGCAAAGGCCTCATCGGACCCTGGGCCCATCTCTATCCCCACGATGGTGTGCCCGGTCCAGCGATCGGCTTTCTCCAGGAAGCGCTGCGCTGGTGGGATCACTGGCTCAAGGGCGCCGACACCGGCATCATGGCGGAGCCCATGCTTCGTGTCTGGATGCAGGAGAGTGTCGCCCCCAAGCCCTTCTACAAGAATCGGCCCGGGCGTTGGATAGCCGAATCTCAATGGCCCTCGCCGCGTATCAACTGGAAACGTCATTGGCTTGATACGGGCCGCCTCAACAATACACCGACGATCAAAATGCAACTCGATTTTCACTCGCCGCAAACTACCGGCCTCGGTGCCGGTGAATGGTGCGGGTTTGGCGCGCCCGGAGAAGCGCCGCCGGACCAGCGTGGTGACGACGGTTGTTCGTTAACGTTCGACTCTGAGCCTCTGCCGGAAAGGATCGAGATCTTGGGTGCTCCGGTGGCGACGCTCGAAGTAGCAGCCGATCGGCCTATCGCACTCATAGCCGTCCGCTTGAACGATGTCGCCCGGGGAGGCGTCTCCACTCGGGTAACCTACGGACTAGCGAACCTCACCCACCGGGACAGCCATGAGCATCCAGGGCCACTGGAGCCGGGTAAAAGCTATCTGATAAGGGTGCGTATGAACGATATCGCCCACGCCTTTCCGGCTGGCCACAGACTGCGCTTGGCCATATCGACCGGTTATTGGCCCATCGCTTGGCCGGCGCCCGAGCCTGTGACGTTGACCCTGTTTACTGGTGAAAGTTTTTTAGATCTTCCGATTCGATTACCAGACCCAAGGGACGCCGCTCTTAGGCCCTTTGCATCACCGGAGCGTGCGGCAGCAGAGGCAACCGAGCTCCGGCCTTCCCCCCTGAAGCGAATTATTGAACGGGACCGGACCACTAATGAAACAAGCTATACCGTGTCCAGCGGTCGCGGCGACTTGGACGCCCCGAAGCTGTCGCGCATCAAGGCCATCGACCTGGAGGTCGGCCATACGATGCGCAAACATTTTCGCATCGGCGAAGAAGATCCGGGAATGGCTCAGGTCGAGATTGTTCAAAAGACCTGGTTTCGCCGTGGTGCTTGGAGGACCCGTGTCGAGACGCGCACCGGATTTTCCTCGACCCCAGAGGATTTCGTCCTGGATGCCGAGGTAACGGCCTACGAAGGTAACGCGCCGTTCTTCACCCGCATCTGGACCCGTCGGGTTAAGCGCGATCTCCTCTGACTGAAACCACCGACTCGGAAACAACCATCAATTACGCGGGGGCAAAGGGTCGGCGGCGTTGAGCTTCTTGAAAAGTTCGACGATTTCGGGCTCCCGGGGGAGTTCTCTGACGATTCCGTCCATTTCTTCCGGCAGGAGCGGGCTCGGTTCCTCACCGACAAGCTTTCTGTATTCCGCGTGAAACTCCGGATCGGCGAATGTCTTGACCATGGCTTCGCGGAGGATCTTTATCTGTTCGCGCCCGGTTTCAGGCGGCAAGACAAATGGCGACCCGAACTGTCGAAACGCGCGAATCATCGCCAACAGCCTGCGCTCGTTATTGGATTTGGCAAACTCGTCAATCTCCGGCAATCCCTCGAATCCGGGTTGTTTCAGGCCTTTGGGCGTCGCCATGATGGCATGAACATCGATAACACCTTTGGCTAACCAGTCGGCATTTCGTTTCAGCAGTGTGTCGGGGTTATTGATACGACCATCTAATTCACCCCTGAGAAGCGCTAGATCCAGTTCTGTTCCCGAATAGCCAACTACGAATTTAGGATCCTTGAATCCGAGCAGATACGCGAAAAGCCGGCCGACGAAATAATTGGAGTGACCTACCGCCTGGGCTCCAACTCGAACGCCGGAAGCGGCACGGAGGGCTTGCAGGGTCCGAAGCTTCGCTTCTCCCCGCGTCATAAACACCGGTTCTTAAAACAAGTCAACGCTAAACCTGATCAGGGTGACCCGGCTGCACAGGTCTCGCTGTTTAACTTTAGCATTCGCGCGCCGATCTAAGACATGAAGTTTTGGTTTGTCCTTCATTTGAGCAGCGTCAGCGGGCTATCGCTCATGGTAACGCATCCCCCAAAGGGTTGCCGTCCCGCAGGCAATCGGGGCGCCTCCGCTCGACCGGAGGGTCGGGATATTCTGGGGAAAGAAGACCATTCTTTGTAAGCTCTATGGATCAAGGGCTGGTTTCCTCAAAACTATTCAGTGATGCGGCGGCAAACTTTTCTGGCAATCTCTGAATTTCGGCGTAAAATATACGCGTTGTGAAGCGCTAAACGTCGCGCATTTTCTGAACCGTCATCGATATGAGAAACCGAGAAAAAATCGTAATCATTGTCTTCACCCTGACTCTGGCGCTGGGAGCGATTGTCATCCTGTACGTGAGTGAGGATGTCTTGCATCGTTTTCGTTTGCTGCTCGTCAAATATCCCGTGCAACTGATTACTGAGGTGGCGGCGAGCTTGGCGAACCTCCACGGCCTGTGGTACGCCGGCATCGCCCTATTTGCTTTCACCATAGTCGGCCTGTTGGTGAAGTCCGCCAGGGACACCGAGCTCCAAGCCTTTAGCGACCGCCTGGTCAACATCGAGGTCGCAAAAACGGAGTTGGAGACGGCGTTGCAGGATTCCCTGTGGAAAGAAAAACACGCCCGTGGAGCGCAAGAGGCCGCGGCGAAAGATTTGGCCGCGGGTTTAAGCCGGCTCTTGGATACGGAGTTTGAACTAGCTGAGAAAGAGAGACTCCTGAGGAGCCGGGACGCCGAGTTAAAGGCTCTTCGCTTTCAACTCAATGATGTGACGGAGCGGCCCAACGAGGCCGGGTTCGAGGCCGCAGAGAACCGGTTGCAAGAGGAGCTGAGAGAAAAAGCCGAAATCTTAGCGGCCAAAGATTCAGCTCTCAAAGAGCTGGAAAGAATCTCAACAGGCAAACTCAATACTCTGGAAAGTCAGCTGAGTGTGAAAGAGAAGCTACTGAAGGATCGCGATAACGAGCTGGAGGCGCTCCGGTCCCAACTGACCAAGGCCGGCATTGCCAAGAGTCAAGTGGAAAGTTTTCTCGCAGAGGAGTTGAAAAAACAGCAGCAGTCGTTGCTGGCAAAAGACTCCGCACTGAAAGAATTGGAGAAGGGCTTGACAGCGAAATTCAACGCCTTAAAAGCCGAGCTGACTCAAAAACAGGAACTCTTGCAGGGACACAGCGCAGAGCTGGAAGGGCTCAAGTCTGAAGTAGTTATCCTGACGGAGCGCTTGGCCGATGTGACAGCGGCGAAGGAACGAGCGGAGAACGTGCTGCAGCAGGAGCTTAAGAAAAGAACCCAGGCTCTGCAATCTAGAGAGGCTGCCTTCAAAGAGCTGGAGACTAATCTCGGCGCCAGGATCCATGATCTGGAAAATCAGTTGAGCGCTAAAGACGTCTTTGTGCAGGATCGAGATAAGGAACTGGAGACGATCAGGACCCAACTGAGCAAGGCGGGAACAGCTAAGAATCAAGCGGAGAGTTTCCTCGCGGAGGAGTTGAAAAAACAACAACGGGCATTGCTGGCAAAAGATGCGGCTATGAAAGAGCTGGAAAAGAGCCTGGCCGCAAAGTTCAATGCCTTGAAAGCCGAGCTGACTCAGAGGCAGGAACTCTTGCAGGGACGCAGCGCAGAGATGGAAGGGCTCAAGTCTGAAGTAAGTACCTTGACCGGGCGATTGGCAGACATGGCATCCGCCAAGGAACGGGCGGAGAACGTTCTGCAACAAGAGGTCAAGAAAAGAACGCAACTTCTACAGTCAAGAGAAGCGGCCCTCAAAGAGCTCGAGACCAATCTCAGCGCCAAGGTCCATGATCTGGAAAATCAATTGAGCGCTAAAGACGGCCTCATGAAGGATCGCGATCAGGAATTCGAGACGCTCCGGGGACAACTAACCAAGACAGGATCAGCGAAGCAGGAAATTGAGGCTTTGCTGCGGGAGGAGTTGAGCAAAACAACGGAGGTTCTAGAGGCAAAGAACTTGACCATTAAGGAGCTGGAGACAACCCTGAATAAGACCGTCGACGCGCTGAAACATCAGGTAGGTGAGCGTGAGATGCTCCTGAAAAGACGAGACGGTGAGCTGGAGACGCTCAGGTCTGAAGTAGATGCCCTCAAGATCCAACTGGTCAGCATGGGACCAGCGGCGGATCGGTTGGAAGATTCACTGCGGGAAGAGCTTACCCAAACAAGCGGCTCCACCAAAGAGCTGGAGGAAAACCTAAGAAAAGTCCAGGCCCTGGAGGGTTTGCTGCGTGAGAAGGAAGACCTGCTAACCACCCGCGATGGCAAGATCGAGCGATTGGAGTCAGAGCTCAAAGAAAAGCGAAAAGAGCTGGCCCGGCACGAGATCGAGGTTTGGCAATCCATTGAACGGCGCAGTTCATGGAAACGAAAGCTTGCGAAGTTCGGCATTCCCCTCAAGGATTAACCCCGCGCGCTATTCTCCCGTCAATCGGTTTTCTGAGGACAATTTTGCGCTCGAAAGAATTATCGGTATCCTTCGGCCTGCAGACTGAACAGGTGCGCGTAGATTCCCTCCCGCCGCAAGAGTTCATCGTGGCTGCCGCTCTCTTCTATACGGCCTCCTTGGATGACGACGATGCGATCGGCCATGCGCACGGTGGAAAACCGATGGGAGATCAGGATCGCCATTTTTCCTTCCGTGAGTTCTTGAAAGCGGCGGAAGATCTCGTATTCGGTTTCGGCGTCCAGTGAGGCGGTAGGCTCGTCCAAAACCAGTATCTCCGCGTCTCTCATGAAAGCTCGGGCCAGAGCGATCTTCTGCCATTGTCCGACGGACAGCTCGTGACCGCCGTGAAACCAGCGTCCAAGCATGGTTTCGTAACCCTCCGGCAGATTCTCAATGATGGGATGGGCACCGCTTTTGCGCGCGGCTTCGATGATTTGCGCCATCTCGTCCAACCTATCCACTTGGCCAAAACCAACGTTCTCTTTTGCCGGCACATGATAACGCACGAAGTCCTGAAAGATGACGCCGATTCTTTGGCGCAGATCAAGGGGATCGAGCTCGCGAATATCGATGCCGTCGATGAGTACAATGCCCTCGGTGGGATCGTAGAGGCGGCTCAGAAGTTTGATCAAGGTCGTTTTGCCGGCGCCGTTGGGGCCCACCAGGGCAATTTTCTCGCCGGGACGGATGCTGAGGTCGATATCACGCAAAGCCCACTCTTCGCTATCTGGATAGCGAAACCCAACGCCGCGAAATTCAATGCCCCGGCGCAGAAGAACTGGCAGGGCTTGATTGCGGGTGGCAACGCCCATCTGCGGTTTCAATCCCAGAAAATCGAAAAGATTGGCCATAAATAGATTGTTCTCGTAAATGTTGCCCACCCCAGACAAAATCCCTTGAAACGTGGTTTGGCCCTGGCGAAAAATACTCAAGTAAAGGGTCATATCGCCGAGCGAAATTTTCCCTTGTACGGTGTCCCAGACGATCCACGCATAGGAGCCGTAAAACCCCAGGGTAGCGACGAGACCCAGGCCGAACCCCGCGACGGCACGCCTGAACGCCAACGATTTATCTTCCTGAAAGAACTTTGCGAAAAGCGTCATGTAGCGCGCCAGCAAAGTCTCGCCGAGGTTGAAGAGCTTGATCTCCTTGGCGGAGGTATCTTCGGTAAGCAACCGCGAAAGGTAGTTGATCTGCCGGGTTTCGGGCGCCCGGTAGGTGAGCAGTCTAAAGCCCTCTTCCGCGAAGCGCGTCTCGGCAATGAAAGCGGGGATACTGGTGATTAACAATACGACCACTAACCAGGGACTGAAGCGCAGCAAGAGCACCGCAAAGGAGACCAGGGTGATGGTATTTTGCACGATCAAAAAGGTGTCATTGATCAGATCTACGGGCTTATAGCCCGACTCTCGCCGGGCGTTTTGTAAACGATCGTAAAAATCGGGATGTTCAAAGAAAGCGAGATCCAAACCCAGCGCTTTCCGAATAATTTCGCCGCGAATGCGGTTGGCGAGCTGGAGCTGAATCAATTGTTGGATGAGTCTCCGCGCGTGATTGAGGACGGTACTGAGCAGGAAAAGCCCCAGCTCGATGATCAAGTAAACAAAAACACTTCTGACCTGCTCCGGGTCGGCTCCTCCCTGGAGAGCGGCCACGACTCCGTCCACAATGAGCTTCCCCACCCAGGCTTGGGACGCCGGCAAAAGGGCGCCGGCCAGGGTGAGAAAACCTAAACCCAGGGTGGCCCACCGGTTGGTTTGCCAGACAAGCCGCATGGCCTCGGGCGTGTGGCTGAAGGAATGACGGACTTCCTTCCATTTCTGTAACAAAGGGGTCATACAGAGCGCCTCCGAAATTGGCAATCAGATTGTCGAGAGCCAACGTCCACTGCGAAAAGAAGAAACCCAGACCCGCCGACGAGGTTCAGAATAGCATGATGGCGTTTCGACGGGATATTAAAACAGAATGGGACCTGCATCCATTGGCAGACGCCACTCATTGGAAGGTTGACTTTTCGAAGGCGAGGTCAAGCCGATACCAGCGCGTTGTGAAAGTCACAAGAACCGCAAGGCGCAAGGCGATTGTGAACCGCGAATCATCCCGACAGGCCGTCGTCCCCTCCGAAGCAACCTATAACCCTAGCTCCTTTTGGGCTTGCTGCAGGTAGCTGGGATCCACGTATTTTTCCGGAGGCGGCAGCGGCTCTTTGAGTACCCCGTCCCGCGCTTGGACTTCGATGTTTACTTTCAATCCTTCCAGGGTGAAGCCGCCGTCGATGGGAAAGATTTTGTTCTTGGTGAAATAATCCACCCCTCTGCGGGCGTAGGGCGGTTTCACGCCCATCTCTTGGGTGAAAAATTCCGCGGCCTGATCGGGTTGCTCGTAGATCCAGCGTAGGCTCCGGATATGGGCCTTCAGAAATCTCACGACGGTGGCGCGGTTTTTCTCGGCCCAGGCAGGGTTGATGGTGACGGCGTTGAATTGATAACTTGGGATCGCCTCCAGTGTATCGCCCAGGCGGTTAAACCCTTGGTCGATGGCGATATCAGAGTAAGGAATGCCTAAAACCCCGCCGGCAATCGCGCCATTTTCCAGCGCGGTCAAGCGCGCCGACGTGCCGCCGGAGATGACCACCATAGTAAAATCCCGCGGATAGTGAAGCCCTTTGCTTTTAAGGTAATCGAGAAGGATCGAGGTGGCCCCGCCGCGCAAGGCGGAGACGCCTATCCGCGCTCCTTTGAGGTCGTCGATCTTCTTTATGGCTTTCCCGCCGACCAAGATGTACGGGGCCGAATTGTCGACGCCGGCGATTACTTTGAGATTGCCGCCTTTCTCATTGATCACGATGGTCGCGTCCGCATTCAGGCTACCGAACTGGAGTTCTCCAGCCATCAGCGCCGCCAGTTGAACGTCGCTGCGTCCGATCAGCACAGGCTCGACCTTAAGGTTTTCCGCCGTGTAAAAGCCTTTCTTCTGGCCGACGTAATAGGGCATGAAAAAGAGCGTCTTCGAAGTGATTCCAACTTTCAAAGTCTGAGCAGCAACCAGCGGCGCCAAAAGGAACACGGCGGAAAAACACAGGACGATAGCGCTGATAATCCCTACGATCATTGGCAGTCCTTCTTTCATCGCAGAATAGAGGTCGCGGATTCTATAACG
Source organism: Thermodesulfobacteriota bacterium (assembly GCA_036794995.1). Classification (GTDB taxonomy): domain Bacteria; phylum Desulfobacterota; class Binatia; order UBA9968; family UBA9968; genus DAIRFP01. Next base: position 13,088 of record DAIRFP010000072.1, read on the forward strand.
GCCGTCTCATGATGCCAAGAGGAAAATAGCGGAAGCCAGAGGTCTACCTTTTCGGTTCCTGTGTTGTCCGGAGCCAAGCTCGTCGCTTAACCGCTGAGTTACCAGTGGCTCGGGAGCGATTTATCTGATAACTGTTGCATCCTAGTTTTTTTCTGCGACGATTTATCCCAAGAGTGTCATGCTGTCAGGAGGCTCGGGACCATGAATCAAGTGCTGCAGGTAGGAAGAAACTGCTGGAATATCGTGCCTGCCGATGAGACTGGACTATTGATCGATGGGTGCGACTATTACCGCGCTTTTTACCAAGCCGCCGGCAAGGCCGCGCGTTACATTCTGATTTCGGGTTGGCAATTCGACAGCGATGTCTCCCTGTTGCGAGACGGAACGGTACAGGAAGACCGGGATGTACCCTTGCTCGACTTCTTAAACGAACTGTCTGAGAAAAACACCGATTTGCGCATCTATATCCTCGCCTGGAACTTTAATCCGGTCTACGGCCTGGATCGGGAATGGTTCCAAAAGTGGTACTTCAACTGGACAACCAACGAGCGGCTCAAATTCTGTTTCGATTCGTCCCACTGCGTTGGCGCTAGCCATCATCAAAAATTCGCAGTGGTGGACGGCGCAACCGCCTTTTTGGGGGGGTTGGACCTCTGCTCAGGTCGTTGGGATGACCGTGAACATTGCCCAAGCAATCCCAAACGGATCAACTCGGATCAGCATCCCTATGGCCCGTTTCACGATATTCAATCCTATCACAGTGGCGCCGTAGCCGAGGGATTGGCCACACTGTTTAAAGAACGCTGGCGGATTGTCTGTGGTGACGATCTCAATCTTCCGGCGGTATCGGCAAGAACGCCGCTGAGTTTCGCGGGTTGTCTTCCTCTGGCCTCTCACCGTGTGGGCATCAGCCGGACCCAGACGAGAACGGACGACGGGAAACAGGAATCCATTCAAGAGATCCGACAGCTCTTTGTCGACGCCATTACCAGCGCGGAGAGCATCATCTATGTCGAGAACCAGTACTTCAGTTCGAACGCCGTGTTCAAAGCCCTGTATCAGCGCATGACGAAAAAGCAACGTACTCCGCTGCAGATCATTCTGGTGCTGGCCAAAGATGCAAACGCCTTCGTTGAGAAGGTTTCTATCGGAATCGTTCAAGCCAAAATCATCGGCCGCCTGAGGGAACTGGCTGCCGAGACCGGACATCAATTGGGTGTTTATTATTCGGCCTGTTTAGCCGAGGACGGACAAGAAGTCCCCATCTATATCCATTCCAAGTTGTTTTCGGTGGACGATCGTTTCTTGAGCGTGGGCTCCGCCAACATGAACAATCGCAGCATGGGACTCGACACCGAGATCAACGTAACCTGGGAAACTTCGATTGACGAAGACGGTTTGAGTCGATCCATCAGAGATATTCGCACCAACCTTCTGGCCGAGCACATCGGCGCTAAAGATCCCGAGGAAGTCCGTCGACTGAGTTCGATTGAAGGGCTCGTGGACTATCTTGACCATCTCGCCGCCGGCGGGTCACGCCGGTTGCGCCGTCACCCGGCATTGGATGGGAATCCGGCGGAGTACGAAACGCTGGCCTCGATATTCCCGGATGGGTTTCCCTTTGATATGGAGGAGCCGCCGTCCGAGCAGACACTTTACGAGACCATTTCTGATGAATCGAATAGTTTCTTCAGCAGAGGTATTACATCCCTCAAGACTATGCTTCAGCACGCTGGGAAGATACTTGATTCGCGTTAAGCTTCGATAGAACGAACGCTTTTTCCTGAAGGGGCTCCTTTGACTCATGCAGCCTAATCCTAGCCTAATCCAGCCTAATCCCGACATAACAGCGCCACAGGGAACCGCTTGAAGAGCTCTATAAGCCGGACCTCGCCGCCGGCAAAAGCATCTCCGCCCAACACGTTTTCCCACCGCCCATCAGGCAGCTCGAGTTTGGTCTCACCCCAGTCGCCGCCGAGTTTGATCACAAGGCGCGGCACGACAGTGACAATCCGCTCGCCGCGTAGAAATGCGACGACGTGAGCGGATTTTTCTCCGCGAGCAACAAGCGGGCGGTAACCGCTCTCGGGCTCCAAGAGCTGCGGGCGTTGCCTTAGTTTGAGCGCCTGGCGAATCAGCCACAGTTTAGGCAATCCCTCGTCGATTCGCTTCCATATCTCTTCTACCGGCATGCCTTCCAACGCGGCCAGCAGTCGCCGGCGCAGAGTGTAGTCCACCGGTCGACGGTTGTCGGGGTCCACCAGGCTCAGGTCCCACAATTCGGTTCCCTGATAAAAGTCGGGAACCCCCGGGGCGGTTAACTTGATCAGGGTTTGCGCCAAAGCATTTATTCGTCCCGGCTCGATGAGCGGCTTGACGAATGTTGCCAGATCCGCCTTGAACTTGCCGTCGTTCAAAATTGCTTTGACAAATTCTCGCAAGGCTGTCTCATAGTCGGCGTTAGGCTGCGTCCAAGAGGTATGCACTTTGGCTTCCCGGGAAGCTTTTTCCATATAGGCGACGACCCTGTCCGTTTCGATGGGCCAGGCACCGACCAGGGTCTGATACAAAAGATATTCCGTATTACGATCAGGGAAGCCGCCGCTCCGGTAACGCTCGTTCAGCTCCGTCCATCGCTCCACCGCCGCCCGCCAGCGTTCCGGAATCTCCGACAAGAGGTGCAGCCGCGCCCGTACATCTTCGCTTCGCTTGGTATCGTGGGTCGACGACGCCAGCATGGAGCGCGGCCACTCCGCTTGGGTCTCGGCGCATGCTTTATGAAACTGCTTCGGTGGCGAGCCGAAATGCCCGGGGTCGCCCCCGACCTCGTTGAGCGATACCAGCCGATTAAAACAGTAGAAGGCGGTGTCCTCCACCCCTTTCGCCATGACCGGACCGGTGAGCTGCTGAAAGCGCATGACCAGTGCAGCTTCCAGCTCGCCGCGTATCCGCAGCAGCAGAATGTCGCGAAAGAAATCAAACAAATTGTTGTCTAAATCCGGCCGGATCGCCTTGGCGGCGTCGACCGCTTGGGTGATCCTGCGGATGTCATCTTCGCTAACCTGTCCAAGCTCGGCCCGCACATAGGTTCGATACACCGGGAAGTGCGCGATCACTTCCCGGAGAATTTCGTGGAGCTCATGGCGGGTATAGTCGCGATGACGCCGGTGGCGCTCACAGATTTGTCCCAGGAGCGCCGTCAGGCGATTCACATCGCTCCCCAGGAGCTCCCGCGTGACCATGGCTTTTTTTTCACGCGCCACACTGGCGAAGTCGATGGGCTCCCCCGTCAATTCGAGATAGAGCTGCGTCAATGCAGGTTCGCCGGCACTGTCCACGAAAAGGTTGGTCAGCAGATAGATGAAATCGTAACCGGTGGTTCCGGCGATGGGCCACGACTTAGGCAACCGTTCGCCCGGTTCGAGAATTTTTTCCGCCAGGATCCAGGCTTGCGGGGAGGTTCCGGCGAGGCGCTGAAAATAGGTTTGGGGATCGAGGAGACCGTCGGGATGATCCACCCGGACGCCATCCAGCACTCCGGTTTTAAGCCACTCGAGGATAAGCGCGTGGGTTTCCGCCAAGACCGTGTCATCTTCGATTCGCAGACCAACGAGCGTGTTGATGTCGAAAAAACGGCGATAACCCAGGTCCTGAGCCGCTGTGCGCCAGTACGCCAACCGATAGTTCTGGCGCTCCATCAAGGCATGCAACTGGTCGAAATCGGCATTCACCTCCGCCACGGCTTGGTCAAGAGCCGCCGCTATAGTGGTTTGTTGGCGACACAAACGCGCCAATTGGCTGCGTAGCACCTCTTTGTTGCGATGGCGGCGGCGGACAGCCACCCAATCCGTGGCAGTGGAGAGGGGAAGCTGGCCCAAAGCATCGGCGATGAACGACAACTCATCCGAATGGCACCGATCCGCTGCAGCGGCAATAAGGTCGTTCAACGACCGGGGCGACACCGGAAAAACCTGATCGTGATAGTGGATAAGGAAGCTCCCTTCTTCACGATCGAGTCGCAGCTCTCCCGCCTCAAGCACCCGCCCATAGTGGTCTCCCAATACGGGTAGCAAAACCGTGTTGCGAAGTTTAGCCTCGGGTGGATCCCACTCGAGATCGAAATAGCCGGCATAGCGACTGGAGGGACCATTCTCCAGGACATCCCACCACCAGGGGTTTTCCCTCCCCACAATCGCCATGTGGTTCGGCACGATATCGAGGATTTGACCGAGGCCCTGTTGTTTCAACGCAGCGCAAAGCTGAGCGTGAACTTCCGCGCCGCCAAGCTCCCGGTTAACCTGTTGATGGTTGACGACATCGTAACCGTGGGTGCTGCCCGGAGCTGCCTGGAGATAGGGTGAGCAATAAAGATGGCTGATGCCGAGGTCCGCCAAGTAATCCGTGATGGCGGCGGCATCGGCGAAGCCAAACCCGGCATGAAACTGAACGCGGTAAGTGGCACGGAGATTATCATGCACGAGAGAGCCCCTTCAGGGATCGTGAATCAATTGTGAAGCGCATTTCATCGACAAACCCGTGCGTCCGCGAACATACGAAACTATCCCTCCCGGGAGGCGGCGCGGAAGGTTGAGAGAAAAGCAATGGTGAGGAATAGCTCTTTGACCAGGCTAGAGGTGAGGGGTCTACGTTCCATAGCCGCTTGCCTTTCAATTGCTCCAACGTATTCTTCCAAAATCGTTGGAGCGGCTCCCGCGAGTAGAGCACCCGATTGCTCAAAGCATCAGACTTGGCGTGCAGGAGCTGATACTTTGATGGCAACCGCTGTCGCAGGCGCGAATATGTCTCCTGCCATTCCTGTAATCTGCCTCCGAGCCGAATGTTTTGTTGGATGCGGACCATCTCATCGAGCCATCCGAGGTGGAATAGAAGTAAAAGGTGCGCAAGTAAAGTGCAGGGGGCAAAGATTATAGGATAGTAATCCATCCAGGTAGAAAAAACAGATCCTCAGAATCCGACAGTGTGAGTCTTGTGCCCACAAGAACGATAACTAAGGTGAAGCTACCTATCAGCACCTGCTCACGTGATGTGCGGCAACTAGAGAACACGGTTCGTTTGGGCGGTTATGATATTTCCTTCAATAACCTCGGTACAGGAGATCCGGCCCTCCCTATGAACGGATGTCGCCGTCAAAACCCTAAATCCTTGTCCTTCCAGTAATCTTTGCATTAAATACACCTGCCTCACCTCGTCTTCCGCGTAGAGAACCGTTTGCCGATGTCCGGCTCCCGTTGCTATTCTCTTTCCCTTGAAGGCCGGTGTTACTTCGATTGATGCCGCTTGGTCTTTTTGAATCGGCAGGTAGATATGGAAAGTCGAGCCGCGGCCAGGTTCGCTGATCAAGTCGACAAAGCCGCCGTGGTTACCGATAATGCCGTAAACCACTGAAAGCTCCAGGCCGGTTCCTTTTCCCGGCTCTTTAGTTGTGAAAACGGCTCGAACACGCGGCTCTTGGTCCCTTCCTCCATTCCCAAGCCCGTATCCGTGACACTGATACGCGCGTATCGCTCGGCCGTGGCCTCTTGGAACCGGTCGCGTAGTTCGGCGCCGGAGATAGTCCGGGTCTGAAGACGAAGGATTCCGCCATCCGCCATTGTGTCCCGAGCATTGATACAAAGGTTGATTGGCAGTCCGGCGCTATCGCAAGGTCGCCGCGATGTTTGGCGGTTTGCTCGCACTACGATGAGCTGTTCGATGCTCGTCTGAAGCACTTACAGCAAAAATCAACCCAATTGCCCGCGAATCATTTTAACTCGGAAGTGCAATGCGCGCAGCGTGTCGCCTTGATCGGAATCGCAGAGAGACAGTACGGGCAATCCTTGGTAGTCGTCGCGGCGGCTGGCTCAGGCTTTTGCATTTTGCTGTAGCTACGGATCAAAAGGAAAATCACGAAGGCGACTATCAAGAAGTTAAAAATTGTATTGAAAAAGATACCGTAATTCAGTGTTGCAGCACCCGCAGCCTTCGCTACGGCAACACTCGGGTAGTCCTTGCCGGACAGATTAATAAACAAGTTCGCGAAGTCGACGTTTCCCAGGGCCAACCCAATAGGGGGCATGATAATGTCATCAACCAACGATGCGATAATCTTTCCGAAAGCTGCGCCGATAACTACAGCGACGGCCAGGTCGAGGACGTTTCCCCGCATTACAAATTCTTTGAATTCCTTTAACATACTCAAGGCCTCCTTTTTGTCATTTGCTCAGTTGTTACTGCATTAACGCGCCTTCTCATCCCGCTTCTTACGGGAAGAGACAATACGGCCAGCGCGAGAATTACAAGGAATATTGACACGGTTGCCAGCTATGCCATATCCGATCAATAAAGGTCAAGAAAAAACGTTCTGGACAACGGAATAGTTAACGGCAGTAAACACGCAGGTATGTCCATCCTCATTACGCGAGGTAATTGTTTGGAAAGCGCTTCTGCAAGTCAGCACCGTAGAACGTGGGGACCTGTTGCGCTACGGCTTAGCCCGGTTTGTCAGCGCATTGATTCTCGCCGCCGTGGGTACTGCTAGACTATCTAGGTTGTGTGATGGAAGTTCTCCCAGTCATCCAGTTGTCTCGCGTGAACTTCCGCATAGCTTTTTTGTCAATCTGCGGGCTCAATCGGATGGGCCGGGCCCCTTCAATCGCGTCGATGACATCGTAGAAAGAGATCTGTTCGGGAGAACGGGCAAGGGTGTATCCACCGCATGCACCTCGCTTGGATTTAATGAGTCCACAGCGAATCAGATCTGGAATGATTTTCTCAAAAAACTTTTTCGGCACTCTGTGTTGTTTGGCAAGCTCGGTTATTGAGCAGCATTTCCGTGGGTCTTGGACCGAAAGATAAATGACCGCGCGTAATCCATAGTCGACCCGCCGAGGCATCTGCATCACACCCAATCCCTTACGCCACTGTCCGTCTTTAGTTCGCAGCTTCGGTGGCTGCTTCCTACCTCCGCAAATAGTGGCATCGTTGGTCACGCCACCTCAAGCAACATGCCAGTTAGGAGCCCGTTTGTCAGGTTTATCTCGACCGTCGCGCGAGCAAGTAACCAAGACCAAAACCAACCAATAGAGAAGGGATAGGGTAGTTGCGAACCAAGCCGGTGAGGTCTTTTGCCAGATGTTCGAATTTTTTCTCTTGAAGATAAGAACTCGCCGATTCCAGTCCATCCGCTACTGTTGTTGCAGTTGTGGCTATCGCGCCTTCGCGCGGCGCCTTTTCCCGAATCACGCCGGCCAGCGACCCCATCTTCTCTCCAACAACCGCTGCGGCCTCGTTCGCCTTCCTCGTGGCAGTCGCCCCGACCTCTTGTGCCTTGGCCCCCAGCCGGGCCGTACCTCCGCTCACTTTTCCGCTATACTCTTTAAAGCGCCGCTCAATCTCGTCCTCGGCATCACGGCGGGTATATCCGTATCTCTCTTGTATTACACCTATCAGTTTCTCCTTCTGGCCGCCGATCTTGTCGAAGTCGTCATCGGCAAGTCTGCCCCACCAGGTTTTTAGTTCGCCGCGCATTTGCTTCCACTGTCCTGCAAAAATATCTTCGTTCATAGGATTGTCTCCATGATTTCGTTTTAGTATTCAAGGATAGGTTTTGATGTTTGTTTTCTCCATAATCCAGGCAGCGTGCAGCCAACAGGGAACAAGCTGTCCGTTCGGTATCCGGCGACCGTCGTCACAAAGAGACTCCAATTCGACTACGTTATAGCTTTCCCGAAATGGTCGAGCCCCGCTTCCACCGAAGGAAACGGCTCATGCTTTCCGTATGCTTACCCCTAACGCTTGAGGACTACCGTAAGCCCAAATATCCGAGAATAAAAAGTACAACGACCACGACACCGATGATGTAAAAAATATTATATCCAGCCATATTTCACTCCGTGTTCGCAAGAACCGTTAACGCCAGTAATGCCCTTTTACAACATCTCTTTCCTGGCCTGCTTGGCGCGAGCGGCGCCGATAGCCGTCTTGACGTCTTTCTCCTCTTCGGGAGGCGGAATGACAGCAGGCAACCCCAAGGATTCTATCCATAACTCCCGTGTCCATCCGGTCGTATGGTAGAGATGCTCGTCTTCCTCTTTTTCAACCTGCTCAAGGGCGGCTTTTAGAGCCTTTCCTTCTTCTCCCTTGGCCTTTTCGGCGACCAGAGCGAGCAGCTCCCAATTCAAGTGATCTTTGGTTTCAGCCTCGACCACACATTCGGCGGCGACGATTTGGGCCGCTTCAGGCTTGCCGGCCTTCAGCGCCATTTCCATCGCCTTCACCAGGGACTCGCCGATGTGCCGCACGACCTGGCGCCCTGGCGTTTCCTTTTTTGGGTCGAGCCCAAACTTTTCAAATAGTTCGCGAACTATTTGCTCGTGCTTTTGGGTCTGCTCGTGATACTCCTCCCACTCTTCTTTGAGATCTTCGTTCACGGCGCAACGTAGTGCAGTCTCATAAACCTTTACGCCGCCCATTTCGGTTTCCAACGCTTCATAAAGAAGCTGATTCAACTGTTCGT
>DAIRFP010000322.1:0-4926 GCA_036794995.1 Thermodesulfobacteriota bacterium
TGCATTGCTATGTTTGAAGATTTTCGCGGCTTGCGCAAATTTCTCACGGTCGCTCATTATCCTTTGCACTACGCCCCCTCTCTTCTCTCCCCCGCGACGGGGGAGATGTAAGAGGGGGATCTTTCGATTTTTTGGTTGTGGCTCCGCTGCGCTAGGTTCTCTGAGGTGATTACCTTTATTTCTGTTTCCCTCGCATTTCGCACTCTCTCGCTACTCCATCCGTAATCGCCCACCAGATGCTCAGGCCTTTTCTGAGTGCCTTGAGGACCTTGACCTGAACTTCGTTCGTGGCAGCGAACTGCTCCACCAAGTCATAACCGATATTGCTGTGCTCGGTGTCGGCCTCGCCGTGCTCGGCGAAAAATTCGATATCGTGCTCCTTGAGCCCGTAATGATCCCTGAAGGTCCGGAAAAATTTCCCGCCAGTCAGTTGATTAGAAAATTCATTGCAGCAGTTCGTGGAAGCCACCTGCTCAAGAATGGAATTGCTTCGCAGCGCGATGTCGAGCCAACCGACCCGTGCCAGCACCGTGGTAGGCAGAAAATCCTCCTCCCGTTCACAACGCTCCAACTCCGCCGCCGGAATTCCAATGCTTTCGCCGAAACGCAGAAACAGTGCGCGATGTCCCGGCACTCGGCGCGGCGCGCCCTCGAAGTACTGGTACCCTACTTCCGACTGAATGATTTCGACGAACTTCTTGTGAATCTCCGGATCATGAATGCCGGAGAGCTGACAACGCACCAGCTTCGCCGTGTTGATCGCCACGTTGTAGGCAAAGATGCCCCACGCTTCCTTCGCCCAAACCCTAATCTCATCTAGCGACAACTTTCCGTCATACAGGGCCAGATAAAATGGGTGATGGAGTCGAGCATGACCCTTCTTCACCTCATCGATTAGAATCTCAGAGAATTCCTTCGTCGATAAAGTCCTTCCATGCAAAACAGCTTCAGCGGACATGCATCACCTCAAGTAAAGACTAAATGAAAGCCTGAAGAGCCATCATGTCTTGCGGTTATCGAACCTAAACTTATTGGCGTTGCACGCGATCTCCACTCGGTTTCCGTCCGGGTCCAAGAAACTGATGGAGCGATTGCCCGCAACTTCCAGAACTTCCGGTCCGCTCACGATGGGAATTTTTCGCCTCTTGAGCACCGGATAAAGCTCATCCACTTCCGCGTTCGTTCCGACATAGATGCAGAAGTGGTGCAGCTTGGGTATCCCCTTGCCGCCGGCGTGCTTCGTCCCTTTGGGCAACTCCGTCAAAGCCACATCATGGTGCTCTCGGCCGAAGCTCATAAACGTCATCTTGGTCCGCCGGTTCCTGGCAGACACTTTCATACCGATGATCGAGCGATAGAAGTTCTCTGATTTTTTCAGGTTGGCGACGTTGAGAACGACGTGGCCCAAGACTCCGTGACGAACCCGCATGGTAAAGCATTAATACGCAGGGGCACCGCTGAGTGTCAAGAACACGATCAGGTCCCTTGGGCTACAAACTTTCGACACCAGCATTCAAAACGCTGCGCCGGCGGCACCGCGGAAATCGGTTGGCTCCGGCAGTTTCTTTTTCTTCGCGCTCTCGCGGGCTTTTCGGTGGTTCATGTCGGCCGGATAGAAGCGGACTTTCTTGCCCAGGCGTTGCGCGGCGACAAGCTCATCCCGAGCCACTTCCCCACCCCCGATCCCGATGATGATATCACTGTTTTCGACCATGGCTTTTGAAGTCGGCGACAACTCCTTAGTGCCCGAAACGAATCCGCCCCAGGTCGTGTCCTCCACATAAAAAGCATGATCCACGTAGGGCGATAGCTTAGTGCTGTATTTTCGGGCTTGCGACGACACGATTCCGGTCGTGACAAATCCCTTACGCTTTGCAATTTCGTAGATTGCGCCGATGCCGTCAGGCGTGGCGCCGATATTGACTATCGTTTTGGCCGGGTCATATTCGCCGAGAACGCGCTCCGTTTGTTTGCGCATCGCGGCTTCATCCTCGTAGCCCGCGCCCGAGTATCCGACAAACGTCAGCACTGTTTTCTGCTTGTTCTTGAAGAAGCCCCTGATGTCTTCGATCGTAGCAATCTTGGTCGTAGTGGTTTGCCCCAAGGCGACTCCCCTGGTAGCCAAGACCGACAGCGTGAAGTAAATCAGCAAACCGCTTAATAAAACTATTAATTTTAGCAACTTCGGTGCTACCATATGATCTTTTTTCTCAGGTTGTTTTCCGGCCGCCGTCGGCGCTGAGAGATGCTGGAAATCAGGCCGGAACCAGTTCTGGATCCATCGGGTATTTGGACAGGATTTCCACCCCGCTTTCGGTTACCCGCAGCAGATGCTCGAGCTTTACCGGGTTATGGTTAATCTCCAGAGCGATGATCATGTTTCGTTCCAGGGTGACGCCATATTCTTCGGGGTCGCTGCCGCGCAACCACGGCGCTTCATAAATGCACAGTCCGACGCCGTGAAATCCGTCGAGTCCCGGAAGTCTGGCTGAACTGTGCTTGCCGAAGCGCGCGAAGAATTCAGTGCACGGCCCCGGTTTGATCAACGGCAAGGCTGCCTGCAAGCTTTCATAAGCTTCACGATAACGTGTCCGGGTCGCCGGTGTCGGGTCCCCACGGCTGAAGGTGCGCGCGAAATCGCTGTAGTACCCGCCCGGACCCGCCACTGTGGCGTCGCAGATAACCAGATCACCTTCGACGACAACCAGATCCGCGCCCATGGGCTCGGTGTGCGGACGCTCATCTCTGGAAGAATCGTAGATGGAAATGAACTCGCTGCCGGCTTCGAATCCCTGGTCCAGCAAATAATCCAACATGATGCGGCTCAACCGATCTTCAGGGATATTCGAATCATGGAGCGCCTGTCGAACGAGATCGTAACCGCGTTCTTTGGCGCGCGTGGTCCAGCGAATGAGTTCCACCTCGTCCGCAGTTTTCACCGCCCGCGCCTGATTCAATGCGCGCCAGCCATCGATCAGATTAATGCCCGCGTCTTGCAATCCCTTGACGGCCTCCAGATTGAGACTGTCCACGCCCACCGGCTCACGGGCAACTCCCAATTCCTGCAGCGCAGCCACTGCCTGCGCAACGAAATCTTTGGTCGCAACCGGCGGACGCATGGCGAACATATAGGCGCCGAAGCGCGGCATCTCCCCCCGCTTTCGTGCCGTCTCTCGCTGGCAAATCAAAGGAGCGCCGCTGGCGGGGACCAACACGAAGCGCTGAATCGCCGTGGCGCGAAGACCCAGCATAAAGACCGAATTGGTGGCGTAGCGGATGTTTTGATGGTCGGTGAGCATCAGCGCGCCCAGGCCATGCCTTTTCATCGCCTGTTGCAGACGATCCAACCGCTGGTTCGTTAGCCGCTCGTTATCCACGCCGAACGGCGTAAGGTCAGTGTGAAACATGAACGCCTCCTCGTTGTCTTAGGTATTACTATTCCATTCCGTGTTTGCCAATGCCTGGAGAGTTCAGGGCTTGCGAGCAGACGCGTTGGACCTTCCGAGATTTTGCGTTGAGTTCCTGTTAACCATCGCACAAAGCAGGTTTCTAAGTTAAGCTATCACACGCAGTCGAATCCAGCTTTTTCCGTCCAGATGATGGCAAAGGGTAGCATCAAACAAATAGCAAGTTTCGAAAGGAGCACGGTGTGGCGGAACAAGGATCGGCGAAGGCAACTCTGTCTTCGCAACAACTCGAACAATTATGGGCCGAGCATCTCAAAGGGGAATTTGAGACCAAGGATGTTGAGGAAACCCTGGCCACGATGGTGGCGGATGCCTCCGTCACCCATATGCCGGTGAATACCGGAGGGCGGGGCAAAGAAGCGTTGCGGATCTTCTATCGGGACGATTTTATTCCCTCATGGCCGGACGACCTGGAAATGAAACCGGTGAACCGCGTCGTCGGAGACGCACAACTCGTCGATGAGTTGCACGTCACGTTTACACACAGCAAGCCAATGAATTGGTTTTTGCCGAACGTACCGCCGACCCACAAGAAAATCGCGGTTGATTTCGTCGTGGTGGTCCAGTTTCGGGGCGACAAACTCGCGTGTGAACGTATTTATTGGGATCACGCGGCCGTGCTGCGGCAAGCGGGTCTGTTAAAACCGTAAAACCAGTAGCGCTGCCACTAGGACCCGCCGGACTCTTTTCCGCGATAATTTCCAAGCTACAACCAAAAAAGCCAGACGAGATTTAACCACGAAGCGCCCTAGCGCGGCAGAGCCGCAATCAAGAATCAGAATATCTCGCGCAAAGACGCGAAGGGCGCAAAGTGACGGGCTAAGGCCCGTCATCCCGAGAAATCCGAGGGAACTAAGAAAGATTTCTCCCGGAGTTTACCCTGAGCTTGGCCGAAGGGGTCGAAATGACAATTTCCGGACTTGGCGTTCTTGGCGTCTTGGCGCGAGTAAATCTCCGTGGTCGAGAGGTACTGACATCGGAAAATTTGCGCCCTACGAACGGCCGGCGCCACTGGTTTCAGGATTGCCCGAATAAGCGCGGACAGCGGGTCAGTCTTGCAGCTTTAATTGGCGGCGTTTAGTATTCTCACTCACGAATGAAAGGAATCAGCTTCATGACAGCCCTCGGCAGGCATTTCCGTGCCAGGTTGCTTGTGGGTTTTGGCGGCCTGCTCGCTTTTCTCTTTGTGCAAGCAACGTCGGAAGCGAAGCAGGTGAAAGGAACCGCAACCTATCGCGAGCGGATTGCCCTGACTCCGAATGCGGTATTCGAGGCGGCGCTGCAGGATGTGTCGAAGGCTGATGGCCCCGCAGTAGTGTTAGGCTCGGTCCGGATCGATAAGCCTGGCCAAGTTCCGATTCGCTTCGAAATCCCCTATGACCCCGCACGCATCGATCAGAGTCAAGACCAGGCCTACCCCGTGCTCACCCATGGCAATGGCAGCGAGGTCCATTTGCTC
>DAIRFP010000323.1:0-4924 GCA_036794995.1 Thermodesulfobacteriota bacterium
CTGAGTCTTTTTGAGCAGCCTGCAAACAGAGTTTTTCAGCAACCTGCTAGACTAGTCTAGACTAGGCAACAATTCAGTTCTTTTTCGGTTCAAACAGTTCAAGCCGTTCAACCCCTTCCTTCATCCTCCCCCCGCGTCAGCCGGAGGCTGATCCGTCCTTTGGCGGACGCGGGGGAGGAAAGCGGTGGGGGCTTGAACTGAGCGTAGCGGTCGAACCGAGTGAAACGATTGAACACTTTGAACAGTTTTTGGATGAGCTACAAATCCCCTCCACATTACGCCATCTGACTTTCTCTCGCTACGCCCAGAGTCATCGCGCCAATCCCTTCGATTTCCGATTTTAGCACATCGCCGGGCTTGAGCTTTTCCTGGAATTCCGGCGAGTCCGGGTTTCCGGTGGTGATCAGATCCCCCGGATATAACGTCGTGACTTGCGATAAAAAACTCACCTGGGTGGCAATGTCATTGATCATGGCGTCGGTCTTGGCCGATTGCTTGAGTTCGCCGTTGATCCAGAGCTTCATCCAGAGGCTGTGAGGATCGGGGATTTCGTCTTTGGTGGTGATCCACGGCCCAATCGGCGCAAAGGTTTCAAAACCTTTGCGCACGTTGCGGGTGCCGGAAAGATTCTTGCTCAAGCCGTATCCACGGGCCGTCACGTCGAGCATGATCGTGTAGCCGAAAATGGCGTCCAAGGCTTGTGCCTTGCTCAAGTGGCGCGCTTTCTTACCGATGACGACACACAGCTCTAATTCCGGGAAGATCGAATCGGCGTTCTTGGGAATCAGAATATTGTCTTCAGGCCCGGCGATCGCTGACGGCGGTTTTAGAAAAATATTTTCGAGAAGTTCTTCCGGCGAAGTTTTGGCGGCGGTTCCCCGGCCGCGGGCATCACCCAGTCCTTCGGTGCCGCGCTTGTAGTTGCCGGCTGCGGCCCAGATCTTGGAGGGCCTTGCCACCGGCGGTTTCAGAACCTTGGCATCGATCTTCTTAGCACTTCCTTTCTCGATGGCTTTGGTCAATGAATCAGTCAGTGACGGGTACTTTTCGATTAGGTCCAGCATCGAGAAGTTAGTGGGTAGCGCGCCTTCGCGGGCCAGGGTTTCGCCGATGGTAATGAAAGTATCGTCTTTGATCACAGCGAGTTCGTTAGGTTTAATCGACGCGAGTTTCATAGCTACTCCTTTTCTTTATTGAACCCTGTCCATACATGGAAGCAGCAATTTTGACAAGCATGGAGGCAATCGAAGCTAGGCAGGTTGCTGAAAAACTCTGATTGCGGGCTGCTCAAAAAGACTCAGAGGCGAGGCGCGCGAAAATCGAAGAGCGAAGGCGTACTTAGTCTGTACGTTGGAGCGAGGCGATTGAGGGCAACGAAGCATATGAGGCTTTTTCAGCAGCCTGCTGCGCTGCGTCTGATTGATCCGCCGCAGTTGCTATGGCATAAAAACTAGTGCCTTCCTCATGGTTACAACTTTCGGTCCGCATGGATCCGTCGGCCTTCGACGCCGTATCCAACTTCCTTATCGAGCGAGGGTCACCGGGGGTCGTTATCAGGAAACGTGAGATCCTGGCCTATTTCGCCAACTCAGTCGCCAGCGGCTCGATCAAAAAAGACATTCGGCGTTTCCTCGGCGGGATCGGCGGAATTTACCCTGAAGGTGACCTGCCGCGCATTCGCTGGAGGGTTCTAAAAGACCGTAACTGGAACAGCGCCTGGCACAGATTTTTCAAACCGCAAAAAATCGGCAAGTGCTTTTGGGTGACTGCGCCGTGGATCCCGCCGCCATTGCTGCGTCGGCGGCACGTCATCATCATCGAACCTGGCATGGCCTTCGGTACGGGTACGCATGCGACCACGCGCGGCTGTATGGAATTCATTGAGCAGGCCGTGGCATCGTTTCATGGGACCGAATTCGCCGCCTTGGATGTGGGTACGGGCTCGGGAATTTTGGCCATCGCCCTGGTCAAGCTGGGGGCGAGAAAAATACGGGCGGTGGATCTGGATCCGGTGGCCTTGAAAGTTGCCCGTGAGAATCTCCGTTGCAATGACGCTCAGGCAAAAGTTCAGTTGTCCGGAACCAAACTCAGCCGGATGAGAGCGTCATTTCCGCTGGTGGTCGCCAACCTGACGGCGGAAGTGATTGTGGATTTGACGGAGGCCTTAGCAAAGAGAGTTGCTCCCCAAGGCTTGCTCATCCTTTCCGGCATTTTGAGTCCAAAGACCAAAGAGGTGATCACCCATCTTGCCGCAAAGGGGTTCAAAGTTATCAGACGCAAACGGGAAAAAGAGTGGGTAACCTTGTTGCTGAGGCGAAGATAAGGAGTGTGATGGCTCGGTTCTTTCTACCCAGGGAAAGGATTCAGGACAAGCGCGGGACGATTGTCGGAGAGGAGCTTGCACATTTGCGAAGGGTGCTGCGGCTAAGCCCGGGCGACCGCTTAACCGTCTTTGACGATGCGGGTTGGGAGCATGAGGCGGTCATTCGCTCTTGCAGCGCTGAGCAAGGTGACATAGATATTCTTCGATCTTTCCAGAGCGAGCGGGAATCGCCATTGCAAATAACCCTGGCCCTCGGGCTGACCAAGGGGGAAAAGATGGACTTCGTCGTCGAGAAGGTGACGGAGCTAGGAACTCAGACACTCGTGCCTTTTGTATCGACCTACACGGTGCCAAAGCTAAATGAGCGAAAGATCGAAAAGCGCACCGAACGCTGGGAAAGAATTGCCGTCAGCGCGGCGAAACAGAGCGGGCGTGCGCGCATTCCGAAAATTCTCCCGCTATGCGAATTCTCGGAATTGATGAGCCAGCCCTGGACCGGAACGCTGAAGCTGCTATTTTGGGAGCGGGAAGCGCAACGGACACTGAAAGAACTACACGAATCCGAACCCAAGGAGGAAAAAATCCTTCTCGTCATCGGGCCTGAAGGGGGCTTCAGCTTCGAGGAAGTGGATGCGGCTCAGAAACACGGATTCAAATCGGTGGGATTGGGTCGCCGAATTCTTCGCGCCGAGACCGCCGCAATAACCGCAACGTCTTTGGTGCAATTTTTATGGGGCGATTTAGGGTAGGCTTCCCTTGTCAGTCGGCATCGTTTAGCGTAGGAGTTGCTTTTTGGCGCATCCATGAACTGCCAGAACTGTGAATCCCCGATTCTTCCTTCGGAAGAAAAATGTCCGCGCTGCGGCGCCAAGCCTCTGCACCTGCGGGTCACCTTCGGCGCCCCACGCGAAGAATTCGCCCTGATACCGGAAGAAGAGCCTTTCGAGCTTGGCGACACTGCGGAGCCCCAAGATTGGCAATTTCAAGGTGAAAGGAAAAGCGATTCCCTCGCTGAAGCGAAGGAACCACAAAGCCCTGCCGTTCCTCAAGTTCGCAGGGGCGGTTTTTTTCGCCGGACTTGCGCGTTCGCGATTGATCTCATCGTGATCTTCATGCTTTCGACCGTGATGTTCTTGCTGTCTTATATAGGCTACAAAGTAGGACTATCGGCGCACGCCCGCTCGGTTGCTGGGCAGCACTCAACGCCTTTGTTTGTTTTGCTTACCTGGGGATTCATCGGGCTGGCCACGGCCTACTTCGTGGTTTTTCACGGCCTGGAAGGTAAAACCATCGGCAAGTGGCTGTTGGGACTTCGAGTGGTCGGGGAGGAACGACAAACCGTCACCTACCGGCGCGCCTTTTTGCGCTGGCTGGCGATGGTTTGTTTGGCGCCTCTGGTGCTAGGCTTTCTGTGGGTTCTGTGGAGCCGTGAAAAGCGAGGCTGGCATGATTTTGTCGCTCGCACCTGGGTGATTAGAGATTAGTAGCGAAGACGCGAGTAATGGCCAAAACAGCTCTAAAAATCGGAGTCGTGATGGATCCCATCGCGGACATTAACATCGATAAGGACACGACGTTTGTGCTGTTGCTCGAGGCGCAGCAGCGTCACCACGAAATCTATTATATGGAACTGGATGACCTGTTCATCCGCGGCGGGACGCCTTGCGGTCACTCGCGTGCGGTTCAGGTTACTCGTGGGGCACCGCACTATCAACTGGGTGAACGCAAAACCGGCGCGCTTGAAGACTTTGACGTTATTCTTATGCGCAAGGATCCGCCCTTCGATATGAGGTTCTTTTTTGCCACCCATCTGCTGAGCTTGGTGGACGAACAAAAGTGTTTCGTGATGAATCATCCGAAAGGGCTCAGGGAGGCGAACGAAAAACTCTACGCGCTTCGGTTTCCTGAACAAATTCCCCAGACCCTTGTGACCAGCGATCGGCAACGGCTCAAAGAGTTCATGGTTGAATTGGGCGGCGAAATGATTGTGAAGCCGCTGGACGGTTGCGGCGGCAGCGGGGTTTTCTATCTCAATCAACAAGACCGCAACACCAATTCGATTCTGGAAGCGGCGACGGAAAACGGCCGTAAGCTCGTCATGGGACAGCGCTACTTGCCCGAGATCCGCCAAGGCGACAAACGCATCATCGTGCTCAACGGCGAGCCTCTGGGGGCCGTGCTCCGCGTCCCCTTGGAGGAAGAAACCCGCGGCAATATTCACGTCGGAGGCCAGTGCGTCAAGACGGAGGTGACGGAAAGAGACCGAGAAATCTGCGCCGCTCTGGCACCTCTCCTTGGAGCGGATGGATTGTATTTTGTCGGTCTCGACGTCATCGGCAGCTATTTGACCGAAGTAAATGTCACCAGCCCGACGGGGATTCAGGAAATCAACTCACTGAATGGCGTCCATCTCGAAACTCAGGTAATCGATTTTATCGAAACCCGGGTGGAGCTGCAGCGGAAATCGTAGCCACCAATCTTGACTCCCTCGCGCTTTTAAGCAATATTCCAAACTTCTGGCCAGGTAGCTCAGTCGGTAGAGCAGAGGACTGAAAATCCTCGTGTCGGCAGTTCGATTCTGTCCCTGGCCACACTTCCCCC
>DAIRFP010000073.1:0-17691 GCA_036794995.1 Thermodesulfobacteriota bacterium
ACCCGTATGTTCCGGAGGATGAAGTAATCCAGGCAGCTGACCTCAAACTAGCTAGCGGCACAAGAGCCTGGGGCCGATGCCGTCATAATGGCGAAATCGGTAAAGTAGAACACAAAACGGAATGGCTCCTAACTATCCCTAATCCGACGTTGGCGTTTCTGGACCCCATCTTGGAGCCACTTGGTCCGGCTTCTACGGTGCGCCTGGTTCCGTCGCTATTTCGCTATCATGTGTAAACGTCGAAAGCCACGCTCTAGGACATGACGAAGACCGAGTCGGTTTGGCCTGGCACGGTGAGAACGTCCGAGCCGGAGAACGTAAATGCAGCGATCAGGACTTACGTGAAAACGATCATAAGAACGCTTGCAGGGAAAAGTCCAATCGGTTACAAGTGAATTTGTATCCACCTTGATTTCTCAGGTTGTGAACTGTCGGGCGGCCAGCACACTATTACAAGAGACGCTACGGATAGGACTTCTAATAGCGTGAAGAAAAGTTATCGTAGCTGGTGCCTGCGCATATGATTAGCCAGCATTGCACACAGTCGCTTGGGATAGTGCTCGTCAGCTCCAAAACTCGCTTCTCGATGTGGCGTTGATGTTGCTCGCGCGGCATGTTCTCGCCGGCTTTGCTCGATCCGCCTGATCCATAAATCTTCCCTGAACAGTTCGGGGCTATCATATCCACGCGTTACAAATCTTTCCGGAGGAGGAAGGACCGGGATTACGTCTAAAGGCGGACTAACTTTTGCCATAGTGTTTTTGTCGCGCGCGTGTCGTCTCCGGCTGAGAAAGTCATCGTAAAGGGTAGATGCGAACGATACGGTGCAGGTAGAAGCCAGCGCAAACAGCAACCAACTTATAATGTTTTCCACCATTATCAGATTCATGGGTCTTCTTTGATTATCCTCCCGTGGTTCCCTTACGGGTAATATTCAACGACTATAGGCCTGCATCAGGTCTGCATCGGTCAGTACAGGCTTGCGTATGTCCGGGTCGTGACTATGGTGTGGTGTTCTGCTTAAGCTTTCAGTCCAAAACCGGGCTGGAGTACCTTTGCAGGTTCCGGCTGACAAGCGGTCGTATTCAATGTAAATAGTGCCTTAAGGGAATTTTTTCTTGATTTTCGGTGACATTATATTTGTCACCTGCGGTCGATGCACAAGCGCTAAAATCTGGGTGGCACCTTGTATAGGTGCGCTGTGCTACTATTGGAATTATAAAACGCAATTTTAGAATGCCGCGAAATCGCTGTCAAGGTATTTTTCCGGTTCAGTCTAGTTTGTGAAACTTGATTAGAGGATTGTTGATTTTCTTGGCGTCGTAGGCCTTCTGGCCAATGATCTCCACACTCGCTTCTTCCAGGTCATCGTCAGTGAGTTTCTTAATCAGTGCTATAACCTTGTCGAGTGCTAAGCGACCTTCAGCTTCGATAAAGACGAGCCTTTTGGATTTACGGTCGGAGTGCTGCACTTGACGTCTCTTATGATTGTAGGTGGCCAAATAGATCATTCGCTGCTCTCCTAAACGCCTTGCAACGCCTTGCCGGTCAGGATCTCTTGAGAAGCCGGGCAAGAGTCGATGGTTGATGGAGCCTTTAAATCACTTCGTCCTGTCAGTTCCTTATTTGGAAGTGGTAGGGCAAGAAACACGCCACCAAAATCGGCTAGCGCTACCAGACCCAAGGGATTGAAAATCCGGGAAATAAATGAATCGGTCTCGCAGGTTCTTTGTCATGATCTTGACACGGTGACACTTTTGGCAAGTCTTTGAGGACCTTTTTTATGAGTTGGCTGCATCATTGGACCCTTGGCCAGCAGAAGAAGATGGTTTCATGTCTCCTTGGGGGCAAGGGGAGAAAAGCCCTGGTGTATTGGCGAAGCCTTCTTAAGGTCCCACCCGACACTTGCTCCCCAAACTGCGGGGTCGGGAAGCAGGAACTGCACTCCATGACTCAAAGTTTGGCGTGCTAAAGTCGAGAAGCGTCGCTATGTTTTGATCGAGGAGGTGCAACGCTGCGGCTTTCACGCGACAACGAACTACTGAATCATAAGAATTAGGTCGCCCTTCAAGCAACTTAGATGGTGGGTGTCAGTTTCGACCTGGAAATAGGTGCAACAGGAATCTCCAGTCTCAACTCATATTTTTCTTATCGATACTCTTGTCGCCTGAGCAGTTCGATCTTAGATCAGCCGAAATGACCGACGCGTTAGTTTCAAACAACTTTTCGTCTTAGTTACTTGACAACGGAGCGTTCCAATCCTAGGGTTTTGTAACTGTCTCCGGGTGAACCTATCGAATTTATGGATCGAGGTTAAAACTTATATGGCGTCCGGCGATTGGGATATTCTAATGTGGCGGCGAGCGAGTGATCTGCTCCAACAAGTGGAACGAATCCATAGGAATTTCTTGCAAATTGCTGTGGGCGCCCGATATCGTGTTTCCTACGGCAGAAGACCGGCGTGGGAACCGCCTGTGAACTTAATCGAAACCGAGGAAACCTTGTGGGTGATGTCAGCCATCTCCGGAGTTGCTGCTGACAATGTCAACGTTCGTATAGAGGGACGCGATCTTGTGATCGAAGGCGAACGACCACTGCCACCATGCTGCAAGGACGGAGAATTAAAACTCTGGGAGGTTCCGCTGGGGCGTTTTGAGCGACGTCTTGCTGTGATTGAAGGAGCGAGGGGCTTATCGTTGGGTCAAATCTCACTTCAGAACGGGCTGCTGATCATTGAGCTGAGGAAATATTCATGACTGTGGAAGAGCAAGAGAGCGCAAAGTCCAAAGGTCGCCTGACCGTGCCTGAAGGCGCTTTGGTCATTTTGCCCCTACGAAACACGGTGCTCTTCCCGTCCACGATCATGCCGCTGGTGGTCAGCCGCCCGGCAAGCCTCCGAGTGATAGAGGAGGCAGTTCGGCAACAGCTGCCGGTGGGGTTTGTCTGCCAGCGCGATGCAGCCATAGAGGTTCCACAACCCCAGGATCTGTTCGGAGTAGGGACAGCCGCAGATGTCTTGCGCATGTTCGAGCTCCCCGATGGCCTGCGACAGGTGATCATTCAGGGCCGCCAACGCTTTGAGGTCGCAGAGTTTCTGGAGACGGAGCCATTTCTCATAGCGCGCGTTACTATGGTGGAGGAGAAGATACCCCAATCGAAGGAATTTGGCGCGAGAATACTGAATCTACGTCAGGAAGCGACGAAAGCCTTGAGCTTGCTGCCCGAGCCGATGAACGAATTGAAATCAACAGTGGAAAGGATAGAAGATCCTTTGTCACTGATTGACATGATTGCCTCGACGTTGGACTTGCCGCTTGCCGAAAAACAGGAAATTCTGGCAACTCTCGACCCCGAGGCGCGGGCGCAAAAAGTTTCAGAAAAGTTGGCTCGGCAGATCGAATTGCTGGAGCTCAGCAAGAAGATCGGCGACCAAACTAAAGAATCCATGGACCGGACTCAGCGGCAGTATTTTCTTCGGGAACAGATGAAGGCGATACAGAAGGAATTGGGCGAAGACGACGGTCAAAACCTGGAGGTTGAAGAGCTGCGTAAGAAAATTGACAATGCCAAAATGCCTCCCGAGGTGGAAAGGGAAGTGCTCCGAGAGCTCACTCGCTTCGAACGCATTCCTGAGGTGGCCGCGGAAGACTCGTCGCTGAGGACTTATCTCGATTGGATGGTGGAGCTTCCCTGGAGCATCTCCAGCGATGAGCAGATCGACCTTCCGAAAGCACGCGAGATTCTCGACGCCGATCATTACGATCTGGAAAAAGTAAAAAAACGCATCGTTGAATTTCTCGCGGTCCGCAAACTTGCGCCGCAGGGCAAAAGCCCGATTTTGTGTTTTGTCGGTCCTCCCGGCGTCGGAAAAACATCCCTCGGGCAAAGCATCGCTCGTGCCATGAACCGGAAGTTCGTCCGTCAAAGCCTTGGCGGCGTCCACGACGAAGCGGAGATTCGTGGACATCGGCGCACCTACGTCGGTGCGTTGCCTGGAAATATTATCCAGGGAATGCGCAAGGCAGGCACAAAGAATCCCGTGTTCATGTTGGATGAAATCGATAAGCTCAACACCAGTCTTCATGGGGATCCATCAGCGGCGTTACTGGAAGTCCTGGACCCTTCACAAAACTCGACTTTTCAGGATCATTATCTCGCTGTGCCTTTTGATTTGAGTCAAGTGCTGTTTATCGCAACGGCCAATGTACTCGATACCATCCCTGGGCCGCTCCGTGATCGCATGGAAATCTTGCAGCTCGCCGGATATATTGAGGAGGAAAAATTAGCAATTGCAAAACACTATCTTATTCCTCGGCAAATTGCAGAAAATGGCCTTGACGCCGTTGAGATAACCTTCACCGATGATGCGATTCGTGAAATCATTCGATCCTACACGCGGGAGGCCGGAGTTCGCCAACTTGAACGCGAGTTGGGAACCGTGTGTCGTGGCGTAGCAACGCGGGTAGCCGAAGGAGCGCGGGAAAAGACTACCGTTGACCAGGATTCCGTGCGGGAGTATCTCGGTCCGGAAAAGTTTTTTAACGAGATCGCGCTGCGTACCAGCTTGCCCGGTGTCGCCACGGGTTTGGCGTGGACACCGGTGGGAGGGGACATCTTGTTTGTTGAAGCGACCCGAATGCCGGGGGAGGGTAGATTGCAGTTAACCGGCCAGCTCGGCGATGTTATGAAGGAAAGCGCCCAAGCGGCATGGAGTCTTGTCAAGTCGCGCGCCGAGTCGCTTGGGATTAATCCTGAGATCTTCCGGAAAAACGACCTGCACGTGCATGTCCCCGCCGGCGGGATCCCAAAGGACGGCCCCAGCGCAGGGATTACGCTCTTTGTTGCGTTGGTATCGCTTCTCACGGGACGACGAGTTAGCAAAGACGTTGCTATGACGGGCGAGATTAGTCTGCGTGGGTTGGTGCTGCCGGTAGGAGGGATCAAGGAGAAGGTGCTGGCAGCCAAGAGAGCGGGAATATCCTGCGTTCTGATCCCGGAATTAAATGGACGAGACATGGAGGAGGTTCCCGCGGCGGCACGCGAGGGTATTCGCTTTGAGTTCTTGAAGACAGTCGACGATGCACTCTCCCTGGCTTTGGAGTCGGAAGGTTCCGGGGAGTTTTCTGCCGGCGAGACGCTCTCAGCAAATTCCGTCCCCTGACATAGCGGTTTTCAGAAATTCGATTTTTTGTCTTAGCCTCAGACCCAGACGCTAACTCGGATAGTCTTTAACCTGCCTAAGTACGACAAACAGAGAACTCTCGGTTAGTTAACCATGCCGTTACTTCGCTTTGACAATGTCTCGCTTGCTTACGGCCATCTGCCGTTGCTGGCCCATGTTAGTTTTCAGATTGAGTCCCGTGAGCGGGTTTGCTTGCTCGGTCGTAATGGCACTGGCAAAACGACGTTCTTGCGCGCCATTACAGGAATCGCCCAGCCAGACGAGGGCGAGATATGGCGGCAAGATAGACTGCGCATCGGTCACTTGGAACAAGAGGTGACCCCGGATACCGCGCAGACTTTGTATGAGGTGGCGGCGTCTGGATTGGGCGAATTGGGTTTGTTGCTGGCGGATTATCACCGGGTGACACAGGAAGCAGATGCAGCGGACCGCCAATCGCTACAACGGATGGCTGCCCTGCAAACCCAGATCGATGCTTTAGGCGGCTGGAACCTCGGTCAAAAGGTCGAGACAGTGTTAACACGGTTGGGGTTACCTGCGGATCAGCTGCTGGCTAGCAGTTCCGGTGGCATCCGAAGACAGGTCATGTTGGCCCGGGCATTAGTGAGCGAACCCGAGCTTTTGTTGTTGGATGAGCCGACGAACCATCTCGATATTACAGCGATTACTTGGCTGGAGAATTTCTTACTCGACTACCCTGGGGGGCTAATCTTTATTACTCACGATCGCATGTTTCTTAGACGTGTGGCAACCCGTATCATAGAACTGGACCGGGGAAAGTTGACTTCCTTTCCGGGTGACTACGGCGCATACCTGGACAAAAAAGAAGAACTATTGGAAATCGAGGCCCAAGCGGCGGCTCGCTTCGATAAGAAACTGGCGGAAGAAGAAGCCTGGATTCGCCAGGGTATTAAGGCGCGGCGGACGCGCAACGAAGGGCGCGTGAGAGCCCTTCAAAGTATGAGGCGAGAGCGTAACCAACGGCTCGAATTACAGGGTAAAGTTCGCTTCGGACTCGATCCGGGTGTGTTGTCGGGCAAATTGGTGGTGGACCTGCGCCACGTGACCTTCGGCTATGGCAGCAATCTTATTATTGGGGAACTGTCGACGACTATCTTGCGCGGCGATCGGATAGGGATTATTGGTCCCAATGGCTGTGGTAAGAGCACCCTTCTCAAACTGATCTTGGGTGAGATAAGACCCACCGGTGGTGAAGTAGTCATGGGCACCCGGCTCAAACTCGCTTATTTCGATCAGCACCGCAGAGAATTGAATCCCGCGAAGACGGTCCGGGAGAATATGACCGACGGCTCCGATTATGTGACGGTCGGAGGCCGTACCCGGCACGTCACCGGTTACTTGAAGGACTTCCTCTTTCCGCCCCAACGCATCGACTCGCAGGTGCAAGCCTTGTCCGGCGGCGAGCGCAACCGTTTGTTACTGGCAAAGATCTTTACGCAGTCGGCAAACATGCTGGTGCTCGATGAGCCGACCAACGATTTGGACGTTGAGACACTCGAATTGTTGGAGGACCTACTGGCGGACTACGAAGGGACGCTCTTGCTGGTGAGTCATGACCGGACGTTTCTCGATAATGTTGTGACGAGCACTTTGATTTTTGAAGGGGAAGGCAAAATCGGCGAATACGCTGGTGGTTACGAAGATTCGGAGCGACAGCGAAGGGCCGCGCTCCACAAAGAACTGCCGAAGCGCGCCGTTGTCCAGCAGGCTATCGACGCCAGAGTGAATCACGGGAATGATAAGAAGCGCAGACTATCTTACAAAGAACAACGTGAGCGGGAAGCGTTACCGGACAAAATCGAAGCCCTGGAGACGGAACAATCCCAATTGCATACGCTCATGGGGGATGCGGACTTTTATCGGCAGCAAGGCGAAAAAATTACAGTTACGCTGGAGCGTCTGGAAGCGCTGGAGCAAGAGCTGCAAGCTTGCTACGAGCGTTGGGAAACGCTCGAATCCCGGGCGAGCGCTGGGATAGATTGAACTTAAGATCCCAAGAACCGCTCAGGGCCCTCCTAGGGCATGGCGATTCGAAACTGGTACTCAGTAGTTTAGGAGGATTTGCGGCCAATGCGTATCGCAGCGGTGGATCTCGTTAGCAATACTTGTTTCCCGGCGCTTGCCGCCGAGGAATTGGGTTTTTATAAAGCGGAGGGGCTGGACGCCCACATCGAGTTGGTACCGATGCTGGGAGCTACCAAAGCCCTGCGACAAGGAACCGCGGATGCGATGATCGCGGGCTCCGTGCACGATCTCCTCACAGAATTTCCTGGGTGGCGAGGGGTAAAGCTGGTCGTAGCACTTTCCCGCGGTACTCCTTGGTTGCTCGTAGTAAAGGCCGATCTCGCGGCGAAGCGGGGTGAATTCGGCGCGTTAAAGGGGCTACGGTTAACGGCAGCGGAAGGACCGGATCTGGCCCTGCGCCGGATGCTGGTCGACGCGAAAATCGATCCGGACAAAGATCTGCAGATCGTGGAATTGCCGGGCGCCAAGGCCAGGGATGTCTCTTTCGGAGTGTTCGCAGCCCGTGCCCTGGAGGCCGGGCAAATCGACGGGTTTTGGGCGAACGCCATGGGGAGCGCCACTGCGGTCAGCCGTGGTGTGGGCAAGATACTCGTCGATGTCCGGCGGGGTGATGATCCCGCCGAGGTTCGCCACTTCACATTCGCTGGTCTGGCAACGACTGAAACACAAATCGAGCGTGACGAGCAGTCCGTCGCGGCGGCTGTCCGCGCTATCGTAAAGACACAAAAAGCGCTGCGGGCAGATCCAACCCTCGCCGCCGAAGTCGGGCGGCGCAAGTTTCCCAGGGAAGCTGCCGAGCTCATCACGTCGATCGTGAAAAGCGATCTACCGTTTTATGATCCTGTCATCGATGAAGAGGCCGTCGCCGGACTTAACCGGTTCGCCCAGTCCATCGGTCATTTGACCGCGCCGGTGCCCTACGAGCAGGTGGTAGCGGTTCGCTTCCGTGATCTGTGGCGATCCTGACGGCGTTTTTATGGAACCGTGTTTAGACTCCCGTTCAGTAAGGCTTACTGTCTGGGTACGTAGTCGCTGAGAACCACATCAATTACGGCCAGTCGTCCGGCTGCGTTATGTCTCAACGCTCGATCTATGCAGGGTTGAATCTCTTTAGGATCCTTTACGCGGACGCCATAGCCGCCATAGATGTCCGCATACAAACGGTAATCGGGATTGGGCATGATCGGGCCGCCGAAATGAACTCCCGTTTTTTTGGCGGCGCCGTCCGGATAGTATCTGAGCAGGCCTCTTTCCATGGAGAGATAACGCTGATTGTTAAAGACAACGACGGTGATGGGCAGATCGTATTCCTGGGCCACTCCTAAACACGACGGTACCGGGTTGTAGTGAAAGCCACCATCGCCGATAAGGACCAAGACCGGGCGGTCCTTCTGTGCCAGTTTCACGCCCAGCGCGTAACCCAAGCTTACTCCTAATCCTCCCGTCACGCGGGCGATGTAAGACATCGGCTGGCTGCGCGGGATCATGTTTTGAATCAACGTTCGATGCACGGTGGTCTCTTCCACAATGACCGCGTTTGCTGGAATAGATTCGTTGAGCGCCTGGCAGAGCCAACGGGGATCTACCGGGATGTCGTTGCTGTGTTCGATTGCTTCGCTCTGGAGGCTTGCCACTTGATTGTCGTGTTCTTCTTGCACTTCCTGCAACCGCGTCGCGTAAACCGCTCGGTTCGCAACGTATCCTTCCGATGCCGTGAGTCGGCTGACGATTCTTTCTAGCGTTACGGCGGGTGGAGCAATGAGCGCCAGGTCGACTTGATATCCCCAGAAGGGCAGCCTCGAGTAGGGAAATTCGTCGCCCAGGAAAACCACTTTGGTATCGGCCTTAGGTCCTTTATTCACCGGGTACCAGGGCGTGACGGCATCAGCGATCAACACGAGGTCGGCGGCCTGGATCCGCCCCAGATCGTAGGGAAGATACAAGGCGTGATTGCGTGGAAAATTTAGAAACGCAGGCCGGAAGGATTCCATCACCGGAATCGCCAGCGACTCGCAAAGCTTGACGAGGCGATGGACCGCCGATGCGTCTCGACCGACATGCTCGGTGATGAGAACGGGGTGCTGAGCGCTCAGGAGCATTCCGACGACCTCTTGGATCGTCTGTTCGTCAACGGCGGAAGGCCGTGCGACCCGATTGGCTCTGTACTCTTCAGGCAAGGCGACTTCATCCAGCATCGATTCAAACGGTATGCCGAGAAGCACTGGTCCCGCGGGAGGTTCCAAGGCAATTTGTATAGCCCGCTCCACGCTTTGGACGAGGATCGTCGATGACGTGACCCGATCGCACCATTTGACGCAACGGCGGAGAAGTTCCGCCGGACCGCCGATGTCGGTGAGGTCATGAATCCACTGATTACCCGGGTCGGGGAGGCGCGACTCCTCCCCGAAGGCCGAAGTTTCGCCGCAACAGATCACCATGGGTACCCGCTCTTGGTAGGCGGCGCGCAGGAACATGGCGGCATTTAGCGGACCTGCCGTCGCATGCAGTAAGACGGCCTGCGGTTTGCCGGTTATCTTTGTGTACCCCGACGCCATGGCGACTGCCGCGGCTTCGTGGCGACAGTTGATGTAGCGGATTCCGGTATCCCCGCGCTCTTGCGCCTCGGCAAGAGCCTCCCAGACCGGGGGCCATTCCGTTCCCGGCGAGGAGAAGATGTAATCAAATCCCGCTCGCTCGAAAATCTTGACCATCGCTTTGCCACCATGCATTGCAGTCCTCCCATCAAAAGGTCATTACGAATTTCAGCACCGGAGAGATGGCACAGTGGAGTGAGGGAATGATGAAACCGAAGAGTCCACTACGCTATTACTCCGACACTTCGTTTTGTGGTTACTGTCCCAACTTCCTTCTTGCCTCGGGCAAGAAGCCGTTGTCTTCCAGGGTCTTAACGAAACCAGCATTAATAATCTGATTGACGTCCAATTGGGCGACTTTTGGCGTTACTCGGGACACCAGCCGTTGGATGTTTTTCCATGCCTCCGGATCGGGTGCGACATCGAGGCTCGATACCATTCGCAACGAATTGTATGACCGCTCGGCGTCCTCGTCGGAGCTCAAACGCAGGTTCTTTCTCAACACCGCCAAAACCTCCTGCTTGTTGCGCGGGTCTTGCGTAAAGGCCACCGCTTCAATCATGCCCTTGGTTAGGCGCAGGATGGTGTCCGGCGAGTTGACTATCCGATCGCTCCGTGTGCAGATGCCAACTCCCTGATAAGGGACTTTTAACTCCGCGGTGCTGGCCAGCGAACGAAGACCCGCCCGCTTTGCAACCCCTGCGGAGGCGAACGTCATGACGGCTGCGTCAATGTTTGAAGCGAGGAGAGCCTGAAGAATGGTCGGTTCATCGCCGATCACCCGCATCTGCAGTTTATTCTTTTCCGGATCCACACCCAACCGATCCAGAACAATCATGGTCTGGAGCCAGAATCCGCCACCGATGCTCTGGACACCGAAGACCTTTTCTCGCAGGGCTCCGAGGGATTCGATGTCCTTCCGTACGATGAGTTCGCGTGCTATCCGATTGAACGGCGATGCGACGCAGCCGATTTTCGCGCCTCCGGAGACGCCGCTTAGGACCGAAGAAATGGCCGGCCAAAAGGCTTGGACGTCCCCGGACATCAACGCGGACAGACTCACCTGGCCGTTGCGAACTTGAAGGGCACTGACGTCGAGGCCGTATTTTTTGAACAAACCCTTTTCCGCACCGACCCACAGAGGTCCTGCGGTCTCGTTGAATCCGCCGTAGGAGAAAAGAATCTTTTCTTGAGGGAAGCCTGAATTACCGGATCCAGCCAGCATCGCGACAACAAAAATAGTCATCCAGCATTTTTTGACCATGGTCTGTTCCTCATGAGGCAACGCGAAACTAACACTGCGCGTTTTGAAAAGTCAAAACACCAAAAAAGGGACGCCTATGAGGTTGCCTATTCCACATCGACGTAGGCTCGAACCCAATCCCGGGGCGTTGCCGTGTGCCCTTGACCGGTAGTGTCTTCCGCCAAAAATACATCGCCCGCGCTAAAACGCATGGTTGTACCGTCACCGAGCCCGATATCGACACTGCCCGCCAAGGTGATGACCCAGCGGCGCTGCGGTGCTCGGTGCCAGCCAACAATATGCGGAGCAAAATCGTTCCTAAATAGCATCCCCGTTGCTGGGCGAATCGTGTTGAACAACTTCGATGCTTGGCTCGAGTCTAGTTTTTCTAGATGGGATTTGCCGTCATCGCCGGCATATAGTCGATAGAATTTCATTGGTCCTCAGATTGGGCGTCTGGTAACGCCAAAATCACGGTACTTTAGAGCGGAGTCGTTCTCGCCGGCGGCTTTCGATGATGGGTCGCTTGCTCGTAGGCATAGGCCAGCTTGATCATCTTGCCATCGTCGTAGGGGCGGCCGAGAAAGGTTATGCCGGCGGGCAAATTATCGCGAGTGAATCCCGCGGGAACGACCACCGACGGAACGAAGACCAGAAACGTGTTGATGTGCGGCGCGCCCTTTTGGTCGACATAAGGAGGGTTTACGCCGTCTTTGATGAGGGTTGGCTGATGTTCCACCGCTTTGTGCACGATGGCGTCCAACCTGTAGTCGGCCATAACCTTGAGCACGCTGGTCATTAACTCATCACGTGCCTTAAGGTACTCATAATGCGCGGTCGGTGCGGCGGTTCTCGTCCATCGCTCCCGTGAACGTTTAATGACTTTCGAAAAATCGGGGGAATTCTTCGCTTCTTCCCGAGATCTATAGGGGGGCTTTGCGCTCCGGCTTGCGTAATTCTTGAAGGACTCCTCTTCGTCGGTGAAACTTGCCGCACGTTTCGCCAGCTGCTGAGCCAGGTTCGGGATGAGGATTGGGTCGACCACGTCGGCGCCTGCGCCTTTGAGCTCGGCGATCGCTCTGTCAAAAATCTCACTGATTTTGTTAAAGTCCTCCGAGCCGGGCTCAGCGTCAAATCCCATGGATTCCCGAAGGATTCCAAGCCGCGCTCCTTCTAGACCGTTCTTATCGAGATACTTGGTGTAGCTGTCCGGTCTGTGGGCGACGCCTCTTGCGGTGAGAGGATCCTCTGGATCATAGCCCGCCATCACGTCCAACAGCTTTGCCAGGTCGGTAACGGTACGGGACATCGGACCTAGGGATCCGGCGATTGATGGCCAACCCGCATACACTCCGCCCCGACTCACCAGTCCCGCCGTGGGTCTCATTCCGACGATGGAATTCCACGTCGATGGTCGGCGGATCGATGCAAAGCCTTCCTGTCCGACTGCTACGGTGCAGAAGTTCGCTGCAACACTTGCCCCTGAACCGCCGGAGGAACCCCCAGAGGTTCGATCCAAATCATAAGGATTTCGGGTTGAGCCGAACAGCGAGCCATGTGTGTCGCCGCCGCCCAGCTCACCCAAGGTAGCTTTTGCTAAAATGATTGCACCAGCCTGTTTAAGTTTTTTCACAACGAACGCGTCTCGATCCGGATAGTAGTTTTTGAACAAGACAGAGCCCAGGGTTGTCGGCATGCCCTGGGCATCGGCCTGATCCTTAATGATAATCGGAATTCCGTGCAGAGGACCGACAATCCCTGAGTTTTTAGCAGCGACGTCCAACTGTTTAGCCTCATCGAAAGCGTTGGGATTGATAGCGATGATGGCGTTTATGGCAGGACCCTGTTTGTCATAAGCTTCGATCCGATTGAGGTATATTTGCACAAGTTCGCGTGCCGTGAGGTGGCCGGATTTGTATGCGTCGTGAACTGCGCCGATGGTGGTTTCAAGAACATTAAAGGCGGTGGTGACTGAGGCACTCATGTCAATAAATACTCCAAATACTCCGCTACCGTTAATTTGGTGATTTCGGGAACGTTCGGCTGATTTCCATTAGACCCTCCATACTTTACGCTCCGTAAAATGTCCAGGTCCGATTTTAGGCCGTCGTTGCTGTAGCTTGATGCTGATTGGGATGCCGTCATCTGTCTGCGAGCTCACACAGCGACCCGATCAGTTTTCAGCTGCTGCTTTACAGAAATATCAACCGTGCTAAATTGTAATTAACAAAGCCGATGGAAACGCTGCTTATGTTGCCAGATTCTGCGCGTATCTTGTTGCTAGGCAGCAAGGGGCGTGAAAGGTATAAGATAAAAAGAGGAGCGATAATGGGTGAGACGGGAAAGCGATTGTTCATCGCTATGAAAATTTCACCGACACTGCGGAATGAACTGAACAGCCCGGCTCCCGGAACTGAACGATACTTCAAAACTGACGATACGGAATTTCTCCAGGTCGTCAGCGTCGGCGAAGAAATGTTAATTGGAAGATATGTGAAGGACGGTTTCCCCGTGGTCGAGATCGAAGATGTGAGCCGAAACGTCCGTAGCATCGTGAAGCTGATTACGCGTGGACATGCAATTGGGGAAGATTCGGTCCACATTTATGCCATTTAGTCCATTTTCCAGGAGAAATTAGAATAGGGTCTGTTTGTTTTACCGAAAAAGCCCCAAGGTTCTTGGCGTCGCTATTTCGGTAAAATTCTTTAACCCAAGTAAAAGACCTCCCTGCGTCGCCGTAAAATTCGATCATCAGGATCGGCTTCGCAAAGTGCTATAACTTGGTGCCGCTGGCAGCCATATACTGCCGTTCAAGTTTTTGCCAATCATCCAGACCGACAATTTGGTCGCGCTCCTTGAACGTCGTAAGCGCTGCATCCATCGACTCGGTGGTGCCGTCTCTTTTGAGCAACCCGAGGGCCATTCTCATGGCGTAGATGCCGGCTCGCTGGGTTTCGGAGGGATAGATCGCGATCCGGTACCCCATTTTTTCTAGGCGTTGCACCGGCAGCATGGGCGTCTTGCCGCCTTTGAAGACGTTGACCAAGAGGGGAACGTTGGGAAGAGCTCGAGGAACTTCTTCCAATTCTGCCTCTGATTGCGGTGCTTCCACGAACACCGCATCGACGCCCAGCCTTGCAAACGCCCGGCCTCTTTGGATGGCATCGTCAAAGCCATGGACGCCCCGGGCATCAGTCCGCGCGATAATACAAAAGTCAGGATCGGTCCGGCTAGCAAGGGCGGCCTCGAGCTTCCTTTCCATTTCGGCCAGGGGTATCACTTCTTTGCCGTCGAGGTGACCGCAACGCTTCGGTGTGATTTGATCTTCGATATGAATGGCCGCGACACCGGTACGTTCAAACTCTCGAACCGTGCGAATGAGATTGACGGCGTTGCCATAACCGGTATCGGCATCGGCAATGAGGGGTATCGTCAGTGTTGAAACGACTTGAGCGGCGCGCTCGATGACCTCGGACATGGTGACCAACCCGATATCCGGTATTCCCATGCTCCGCGCCACGGCGCCACCGCTCAAGTAAGCGGCTTCGAAACCGGCCTCTTCTACCAGGCGGGCGGATAGACCGTCGAAACAACCTGGCGCTACCAGGAGCTTGTGACTCTTAAGGAGTTGTTTGAGAACTTGTCTCGGATTCATCTTGTGTCTCCAAAAGGTTGCCGATTGTTTGGATTCCGTCAAGCGGATTGCACGGCAAACATGTCCATGAACTCATCCACAGGAGTTGCTTGCAGCAGGGAGAGGTCCAGACAACGTTCAAGGATCCCTTTACTCCATGAAGGCGCCAAGCGCGAGTTTAAACTCGCGTCAAATTTGTTCAGCAAGAGGGGAATGGCTTCCGCGCGGCGTCGCCGGTGGCCGATAGGATATTCAACGGCCACTTTTTCCGTGGCGGCGCCGTCTTTAAAAAATACCTGTACGGCGTTTGCAATGGAACGTTTTTCCGGATCAAGGTAATCCTCCGAATAACCGGCATCCTCGACGATAACGATCTTGTCGCGCAAGGCATCGATGCGTGGATCCTCGGCGAACTTATCCTCATAATGATCGGCGGTGAGCTCGCCGAAAATCAATCCGATGGCAGTCATATACTGAATACAATGGTCACGGTCCGCAGGATTATAAAGCGGGCCCGTTTTATCGATAATGCGGATGGCGGATTCGTGGGTTGTAATGATGACCCTTTCAATTTGGTCAAGGTGATTATTCACTTGTTGATGTAAGCGGAAAGCGCATTCCACGGCCGTCTGGGCGTGGAATTCCGCGGGAAATGCAATCTTGAACAGGATATTTTCCATTACGTAAGAGCCCAGGGGTTGAGCTAAGCTAAAGGCTTTCCCGCGAAAGAGGACATCGTAGAATCCCCACGTTTTGGCGGATAGCGCCGACGGGTAACCGGTTTCCCCTCGGATCGCCATTAGGGCTAGTCGGATACCTCGACTGGTTGCGTCGCCAGCCGCCCAAGATTTCCGCGGGCCCGTGTTCGGCGCGTGGCGATAAACGCGCAGGCTGCCACCGTCTGCAAACGCGTTGGCAATGGCGCTGGTGATTTGGTCTTGGTTTCCACCCAGCATTGCGGTAGCCACGGCGGCCGTTGCCACCCGGACCAACAGGACATGGTCGAGGCCGACGCGATTGAAACTGTTCTCCAGGGCGAGAATACCCTGTATCTCGTGTGCCTGAATCATGCCGCAAAGAATATCGCCCACAGTGAGCGATTTCTGCTTGGTTCTACATAGATAATCGGCCAAAGCCAGGATTCCGCCTAAATTATCGGATGGATGGCCCCATTCCGCTGCGAGCCAGGTATCGTTAAAGTCGAGCCAACGAATCATCGCACCGATGTTAAATGCGGCGTGGACGGGTTCGAGCTGCCAATGGGTGCCTGGGATGCGTGCGCCATTGGTCAAGACCGCACCCGGAACAATCGGTCCAAGATGCTTCGTGCATTCCGGGAAACGCAAAGCCAGCAGGGCGCAGGCCAAGGTGTCCATGAAACAGTAGCGGGCCGTATCGATAGCTTCTTTGCTTTGCGGAACATAAGTCGCCGCGTACTTCGCGATGTCGACCATGATCGAGTCCGGTGCCGGGCGAATGTTTGAAACTGAGATGCTCATGAGCCTATCGCTTTCCTATGGGCACGAAAGCTCGAGGATCGGGACCGGTATAATCTGCGTTAGGGCGAATCAGACGATTATCCGCGCGTTGCTCGATGATGTGGGCAGCCCAGCCGGTGATGCGTGCGACAACGAAAAGAGGGGTGAACATTGGCGTCGGTATCCCACACAAGTGGTAAGCGCTGGCGCTGTAAAAATCGAGGTTGGGAAAAAGATTCTTCTCGCGGCGCATGACCTGCTCAATGCGCTCCGACACAGGATAAAGTTTCTCATCCCCGTGAGCGACGGCGAGCTTCTTGGCCCAGGCTTTGATGACATCGGACCGCGGATCGGAAATCTTATAGATGCGATGGCCGAAGCCCATGATCAGCTTCTTCGCAGCGATGAGTTTGAGAATGCCGCTTTCTGCCTGGTCGGGTGTGTTAAAGCGCTCGATCACTTCCATGGCTGCTTCATTGGCGCCACCATGCAATGGGCCCCGCAGCGCTCCAATTGCACCCGTGACGGCTGAGTAAAAGTCGGGCAGGGTAGAAGTGATGGTGCGCGCAGTGAAAGTTGATGCGTTGAATTCATGCTCCGCATAGAGGATGAGCGAGACATCGATGGCGCGGCGGTGCAACTCGTCGGGCTTCTTGCCGTGGAGCAAATGGAGGAATTGTCCTGCCGTGCTGTCGTCGTCCGTTATTGTTTCGATCCTTTTGCCGCTTCCTTGAAAGTGGTGCCAGTAGAGCAGCATGGAGGTAAAGCAGGCGGTCAACCTGTTGGCTACAGTGAGCTGGTCGCGCGCGAGGCCTTCAGGTTCTAGAGTTCCGAGCATCGAACAGCCTGTACGCATGACGTCCATGGGATGGGTGCCAGCCGGTATCTGTTCGAGCACGGTTCGAAGGGGCGCTGGTAGTCCGCGCAATTCACGCAACGTGTTTTTGTATTTTGCCAGTTCGGTCTCACTCGGCAAGCGGCCATAGATGAGGAGATAAGCGACTTCCTCGAATGTCGCGCGTTCTGCGAGGTCGTAGATGGAGTAGCCTCGATAGGTTAGCCCCTTGCCTTCTTTGCCGACCGTGGCGATTGCTGTATCGCCAGCAATGATTCCCGCGAGTCCGGCCGTCTTGTCCGTTGTCATAATCATTTCCTCCCACGGCAGTTTGCACTGATCACGATGGCCATGCAAGTATCTGGCGCTTCGAAAGTTTTGAATTTTCGGAAATGGTCGGGGTTCGAATAATTATACCGACGGCGTCATTGGGATTGTTCAAGGATGATGCGAAATCCAGGATCGCTTTTCTCGAAAACAGGGAAGAAATCGGCGGCGGAACGATCTAGAGGTGTTATGGGCCCGTCGGTCTTTCGGTATAGCTAGAGGGAGGAATTCTTCGCCTTTTGCTAGGCTAGTTGCCTTGAGCCTTTCTTTTCTTGGTTCCCTGTATGGACCGCAGCGCATCTTCCGCGACGATGCGGCCGATGGGCCCCGTGGCAAAACAGGCCTGGGTGAC
>DAIRFP010000073.1:17791-21585 GCA_036794995.1 Thermodesulfobacteriota bacterium
TCGGCTAACTGCCGAACGCAGTAGGGTCACCAGATACCACGGTAGAAAATGATAACCCCGTATTCACCTCTTAAATCCCGGGGACATTCAACGTTCTTCCGTCCGTGAGTTGAACGCTATACTCCGGAAATAAATCGCCGGGGTTTAACTGCCTAGCCATTCTAACTTCACCCTCTGTAACGGTTTAGATGCGCTGAATTCGATTTGCGTTGCGCCGGCGATACGTAACGCGGGTTAGCCAAGACCGAGCAGCTTGGCGGCGGTGTCGCCGAGGATCTTTTGTTTGTCTTCGTTCGAAATCTTCAGTTGATGAACCACATCCACAGAGCGCTTGAGGGGAATCGGCACCGGCGGAAAATCGCTGCCATAAACCACGTGGTCGATGCCGACGGTTTCGATGGCGCATTGCACGGCTGGCGGATGCAGCGATACCGTATCCAGATAAAGCTGTGTGAAGTAACTTGCCGGCGATCGGGTCATGACGTCCGGCTCCCAGGGACCAAAGCTCATGTCCTTTCTAAGCTCGTAGCCAAAACCGTAACGCCCCGCAAGCATGGGAAGAGCTCCGCCCACATGAGCACAAACCAACTTAAGTTTTGGGAATCGTTCAAAGCCTCCGGTAAAAATAAATCGGGTTAGCGAAAGTGTCGTATCGAAGGGTCTGCCCAGCATCTCTGGCAAGCGAAAAATCTCCATTTTTTCATTGCCGATGGTGAATTTTGGCGGATGGACGAATACGGGTACATCCATGTCGCTGACCAGTTGGAAGAACGCAGTGGCACGAGGCGAGTCGAGATACTCTCCGTTGACGCTGGAGTTTATCATGATGGCCTTAAGTTTGTATTCCTTAACCGCCCTTTCGGTTTCCATCAGAATCTGATCGTTGTCGAAGGGTACCGAGCAGGCAAGACCGAGCAGCCGCTTTGGATACTTCGCCGTTAACTCGGCCGCGTGCTCGTTGAATTCTTTGACCACACGAAGGGCGTTGGCGCCGTCCGGAGAGCGAATCCAATTGTTGCCAAAGACAGTGATATCGACACCGGCTTCATCCTGCTCTTTGAACAAACCCTCGAGATCGAAAATCGATTTCGGGGATTTGGGGTGAAACCAGCTGTGGGGCATCAAATGCGCGTGGCAATCGATGATCATGAGAAATTGCCTCCGAAACTAAACATAAGGGGTGCGCAGTTAGATGTCAAATTTTGAGAAGCCGATGTATGCGCTAGCTTTTTTGACGTTCGTGACCTTGCCTTCGCTTAGGATCACGGCGCGCGGACTGATTGATGCGAAGACGCGGAGGATCGTTCCGCTATTCGCGGATTAGTGGAGTGACACCGTCTTTGGCGACGACCGCAGGTTTGGCGTCTTGGCGCAACGGAAGGACTCGACCTTCCTTCCTCATTGACACATTACCCTCTAGGACGGCACCATCGCCAATAACCAGGCTTTGGGTAGTGACGTCGCCAATAACTGAGCCTGGGGGCTGAATCTCCAATCTCTTCTCGGCCTCTATGTCGGCGATGACTTTGCCTTGAACGAGGACGGAAATGGCACTGACTTTCCCCTTGATAATGGCTTGTTGACCGAGAGTTACGCTAGCCTGGCTGACTATCTCGCCTTCAACTTCCCCTTCGATTGTCGCTGGCCCGTCAAAGTGCAATTTCCCATTGATCTTTGTTCCAGATCCGAAATAGGCTCCAGAATTCCCAGGTTTGCTGAAGTCTGCCATAAGCGCCTCCTTCATGTTACAAGAAACCAAATGTAAAACAGAATACTAATTGTGTCCACCATTATATTCTGTTTCTAACTTCCAGCATAATGCGAAATCGCTTTGCACCCTTGAGAGAACCTCTGATATACGAATAGTTAAAACGTAAACGATTATCTTGCCGGACAGATGGAGCGCTAAGCCGAAGGAGTCGTGTATGGAACTAAGCGACCTCAGAGATTATTTAGATATTCTTGAAGAGTATGAAGAGGTCCAGCGGATTCAGACCGAAGTGGATTGGAACCTCGAAATGGGGGCGATCACGCGTCGATGCTACGATTTGGGCGCACCAGCTGCATTTTTCGAGAATGTGAGGGGCTATCCAAAAGGTTACCGCGCTCTGGGTGCTCCCCTCGGAGCCAGCAGGCATCCACGGCATTCTTTGTTCGCGCGGACGGCATTGGCGCTTAGATTGGCCCCCACCGCGTCCGCTAAGGAGATCATGGAAACTTACCTGGCACGAAAGCAGAGACTGATTTTGCCCGTGTCGGTGAACACCGGACCTTGCAAAGAGAACATTATATTAGGAGATGACGTTGACGTTCTTAAGTTTCCGATTCCGTTGATTCATGGGGGTGACGGGGGGCGTTACATCGGCACTTGGCACACCGTGATTACGAAGGATCCAGATAGCTCGTGGGTTAACTGGGGCATGTATCGCCTAATGGTCCATGATCGAAATACTCTGGGTTGTCTTTTCCCTTTGCAACAGCACATCGGTCAGATCTATCAAAAGTATGAGGCGATGAACCGCCCCATGCCCGTGGCGGTTGCAATTGGCGGCCAGCCCGTAATCCCAATCGTAAGTTGCGTTCAGCTTCCTGCTTACGTCAACGAAGTTGAGGTGGCCGGAGCGTTGCAGGGAGCACCGATCCCACTGGTGAGATGCGAGACTGTCGACTTGGAAGTGCCAGCTACCTCTGAAATTGTTCTTGAGGGTGAAGTTCTGCCGCATCAGCGAATGATCGAAGGACCGTTCGGCGAGTACATGGGCTACGAGGCGGGGAAGTCTTCGCCGAAACCGATATTGAAGGTGCATGCGATTACTCATCGGACAGATCCGATTTTGCCCTTCTCGAACATGGGGATGCCAGTACACGAGGGCCAGACAGCGACGGCTTTAATTAAGGGTGCTGAGATCTACGCGGAGTTGAAAAAGCTCGGGCTTCCCGTTACAGGCGTTTTCTGTCCCCCTTACGGCGTCGGTCACATGGCGGTTGTTTCTACTGAAGTCCCCTTCGTCAATTTCGCGCGACGCGTAGCGCACGCGGTCTGGGCAACGAAACCGGGCCTTTTCACGTATTACGTTGTAATCGTGGATGCTGATGTCGACCCCACGAACATGGACGAAGTGCTCCACGCGATCACAACGAAGTGTCATCCCGTAAACGGTATTCACCGTGTTCCACACAATCCGGGTTTCCCGGTGTTGCTCCCGTTTTTACCGCAAAAAGAACGACTCATTGGCGATGCGGCGGGAGTGATTTTCGACTGCACATGGCCGAAGGACTGGCCCCAAGAATCAATTCCGCTCAAGGCAAGCTTTGAAAACCTCTGGCCTAAAGAAGTGCAGGAGCGGGTGCTGAAAAATTGGCAGTCCTATGGATTCACCGCTGCCAAATAACGCTGGTGCCTATCACAGTTGAGTGCTATGAAAATTGTCAGAATATGCACCATTAGTTGCGCGGATGGTGGTCGAGACGAAAACTAGTGTAATAAAACCGGCTTTTGTGACCGCAGGTTATGGGTGCTTAATGTCTTCTTCGGGGAATGGGAGAAAATCCCTCGCCTTTAGGCGAAGCCTTGAGGTTGATCATCCGCTTATCCCCCAGCTCAAGTTGGGGGTTTAGGGAAAACATGCGAACAAGGAACGGTAGCAAGAATTCTTGGCCGGTGCGAAGTGAGAGAGGGCAGTCATCTTGTGTGAATTGCTGACGCAGGGCCAGCGCTCGTACATGGCGACGA
Source organism: Thermodesulfobacteriota bacterium (assembly GCA_036794995.1). Classification (GTDB taxonomy): domain Bacteria; phylum Desulfobacterota; class Binatia; order UBA9968; family UBA9968; genus DAIRFP01. Next base: position 21,525 of record DAIRFP010000073.1, read on the forward strand.
ACTGTGTGAGTGTTCATGGAGCTTGTATCGCCCTTGAGCCGTCTTTAGACGGAAAGGAACC
>DAIRFP010000324.1:0-4910 GCA_036794995.1 Thermodesulfobacteriota bacterium
AGCCTCACCACGAACGGATTTTTGCGTACGAAGTTTCAAGCACTTAGCCGTTCGTGCTGAGCTTTGTCGAAGGGCAACGGCTATTTTTTTCACAGCTTCCCTTTCAAGAGAGGGGACTTTCTTACCTCCAGTTCGTAATTCCTCACGAACCTACAACATTACCCCTCTTTGAAAAAGAGGGGCCAGGGGAGATTTCCGCCCTCACTAATCGTTAGCGCCTCCAGTACATGCGCCGGTAGCCGCGCCGGGCAACACCCGCGTAAGAGAATGGCGTCATCGGCATGCCGATAATATCGATAAATACTGAAACGTCGGTGCCCTTCGTGGGCATATCTCCTTGCAACACTTTGACCGTATAGGTCAAGGAATCGCCCTTCAGCGCCGGCGCTTGCAGCACCGCAACGACTTGGCGAAGCGTATCACCTTCAAGAATAGAGATGTCAGCGTTGGGCGGGTCGGAAAGAAAACTGTCCTTGCCGGTGCTCCAGAACGGCACAAACGCGGTGGTCTTCATGTTGCCGGCGATGCGCTCGGGGCGGTCGGAGAAAAATAGGGTGGTGGAGCTAACACCCTCCAGGGTCAGCTTATTCGTCGACTTGTCGAAGCTCATGCTCTTCGCGGTCTGCACGAACAAAAAATCAGGCTGCTTGGCCGGCTCCTTGACGGCCTGGGCCAACGCAGAACCTAGGGGCACCACCGGAGCGGCCAGGGCCGCGGCGATAAACGTTCGTCTTGTTACCATTCGAACCTCCTTACTCTTTAGTGGGCCATCGCCCGTTAATTTGAGACTCAATATAGAGAATCCAGGTTAACCGGACGCTGACCGGAACATTACCAATTGGTAATGGGGGAGCGTAGTAAGATTGGCATAATGCACGCTGGCACAATAGATCTAAAACCCAATCTTTCTGTACTCCAACAATCTATGTCATGACTGCCTCAACTCCGCAGGGCGGGAATCTGGTTCGTGTCGTACACCGCAATGATGCGCACATTCTGATAGCGCTGGTCTTCCTGCAAGCTCACGTTCTTCGGAGCGTACATGTCGCCGATGCCGTACACCTTGAAGAACTGGTGCGGAACATTGACCAAATATTGGTCGATGATCGGTTCCGGCGACTCGGAGCGCTCCCGGGAGAGCTTCTGGTTGACGCTCATGCTGCCGGTCGCCGATGCGCTGCCGATCAGGACAAGCAAAATCTTACGGCCCCGGCTGTTACGGGAGAGGTAGTCGACGAAGTTGATGAGCCGTTGATATTGCAGCCCACTTGACGGCAACGAGGCCGAGCCGGTCGGAAAGAACAAGGTGATTTCGCCGGTGCCCTGTTGCTGCGACAAATGTTCGAGCATCTGTAGGGCTTGCTGTGAGGTTTGCAGGTTCTTGCTGGCCGTTCCCTGGAGCTGCTCGTAGTCCTTCATGTTGTTATTGTTGGAGTCGACGATGAGTTGCGCGAGCGAACTGGCCTGGGCGCCGGATGCGCCACCGAAGACCGTTCCGTTGGGGAACGTTACCGTCTGCGGCTTCTGCTCATCGGCCTGCTGCACGACGAACTGTTGGCGCGGCGGCGGCGCGCATCCAACGAGCATTGCCGCCATGACGACGCCAACACCAAGAACACCAATACTTTTACTTTTCATATGAATCTCCCTTTCCTTTTCTGTGCTTCCGTCTTGTTTTCGAAACTTGACCCGTGTCCTTGCGCCTTAACTCGCCACCTCAGCTTTTCGGGTTTCAGGCAGCACTCAAGATCGGCCGATCCTGAAACCTGACACCCGAAAACTGAACCGTTCTTCCGTCCTTTTACTACACTGTTCACCGATCACTTATGACCGAGTCACTGCTCACTGCCATCACGACACCTTCTCCACCACCGGTGGCTTCCAGGTTCCGTCCAGGATGGAAGGGTCCTTCTCTTTCGGCCAGTACATGCGGAGCATGGGAAGGAATTCCCCCTTCGGCGCCGGCAGCCAGTTGGCTTCCTTGTCCTTGCCCGGCGACTCGTTCTGGAAGTACAGCGTTATCGAACCATCGGGATTAACCTTGAGGTTGTTGCGGGGGCTTACGGTAAACTTGTTGAGCGGGTTGGGCACAAACCACCAGCCCTGGTCGATCTCGTACATCGTGATCGACCAGAAACCGTTCACCGGTGGCGTCTGCCCCTTAGCGAAGGTCAAGGTGTACTTGTTGGCGCCGTTGAGCTTCTGACCCGCGCTGTCCACTTCGGTGTAGGGATAAACTGCGTCGTCCTGGAGATTCGCCGGCCAACCGAAGGCCGCCACCACCGCGCGCTTCATGTAGTCGGTACCGTAGACGCCGAGGCCCTTCGTGACCACCCAGCCGTCGACCATCCCGCCCATGCTCTTATCCTTGTTCTCCCCGATCTTCTTAAGCGCCGCCTGAGGCAGGTCCTTCAACGCCGTCTGCACCGCCGGATCGAGCTTGCCCATTTCGAACGGCTTGCACGGCTCGATGCCGATCTTTGCCATTTTCGCCACCATTGGCACATCTTCTCCCGCCGCGGGCGAGTCCTTGCACATGAGTTTAGCCATCATGTCGAAGTAGCCGGCCGTGCCAAGAGCGAGGATCACCTCCTGCGGCTTGTCGGTCATGCTGAACCCCGGGTTCGGGTTCACCGGCGGCGCCGTGTAGGTGAACGGCTTGCCCCAAGCAGAGAGCGGCGTGATCTTGTACTGCGCTTGCAGGGCGTTGACCGCCTTGTAGTCCTTTTCAGTACCGTCGGCATAGGTGCGGCCGAGGATCACGATGTAACGGGTGGGTGACGGGATGTGCTTCATGCCCTTCGGCACCTCGCCCTTCCAGTCGGGACCGGTCAGCAGGTAGGATGCGGCCCTCCCGTCGCCGGTGCGGCTGCCTGGGCTCGCGTAGATCGTCATCCATAGGTCGATCATCGGGAACAGGTGAAAACGCTTACCCATGTCGGGATGACTGAACACTTGCGGCTCGGCAAGGTCGAGCCATGCCAGGGAGTAGAGTGTGTCGGCGTTGGGCGCCGAAACGCCGCGGTAATCCGCCGGCGGATAGCGCGGGACGTTGACGAACTGATTCATCGGCCCGCGCAGCTCTCCGAGCTTGTCGACGTTGGACATCTGCGCACGCGTCACGTCGGTGGTGATCAACGAATAGCCATAGACATACGCGTCGGTGGCGATTTCGACAGCCTCCTTCACCTTCGCGTCGGCCTCGGCCGACGCTTTTTCCTTCGTCGCGTCTACGGCAGGTTTTTTCTCACCGCACGCCCCCAGACCGAGGGCTACGGCTAAAAAACCAGCAAGAATACCAATTTGTGTCTTCATATAAATTTCGCTTTTTTCTCTTTCCCCTCATCACGAAACCGGCTTTCAGGTGTCAGGTTTCAGGATATCAACGCTGACCTGAAACCTGACACCCGAAATCTGAAACCTTCTTACCTGGCCATGCTTAATTCGTGCGGCCTTCGAGCGCCGTGCAACTGTCTCCCCCCATGGGACAAAAAACCTGATAGACCCGCCGCTGGCCGCAACCCGCAACGCCGATGGTAAATAGCCCGCGCGATTCGCCCTGAATCAGCGGTCCCTCAATAGGGGGCTGGGTGAGCTCTTGTGAAAGCACCTCGCCGGTTGCGTTCGGACAATTCATTTCAAATTGTCCACGGCTCACGGCCGACTGTATTGCCGTCGGTTGTCTGCTGGAGAGAAACTGACCCTCGGTCATGCATCCCGCGACAGCCAACGGAGCGATAAGTGCCAAGGTTGCAAGCGACTTTGACATAGATGATCTCCTTATCCTGATAAAAATTTGTGGCTATCTCCGTACGAATGCGTTTCAAACGCGCAACCTGCAGCGCCAGCCCGTTCAAACTAAGCGCCGCCGCCGGCATTGACGCACGTCAGAGCTTTGGCTGCACCAGATATATCCTGAGGCGTGTCGCGTGTATATTGGACTTTGGTCCAATACGGGAGGGTTCAGCTGCCAGGTGTCGGGTTTCAGGGATCTCTAGAGTTGTCGAATGAAAAGATGAAACGCGGAAAAGCCAGAAGTACGATTCATCGCGCTAGTGTTCTGACCCAGAAATCCGCCACATAATTCGCCGCTCATTCCGCTTGAAAATCTCCCCTTGCCCCTCTTTTCCAAAAGGGGTTAAATTCCCCCTTTGAAAAAGTGGGACAGAGGGGGATTTAAGTTCGAGTTCAGCCGCTGCCATCGTTTGGAGTTTTTGAACGAATTTCTGAGACACCGCCCTAGGACGCCAAACAAGCAAAGACGTCCATCCTGAAACCCGAAACCTGAAACCCCGTTTGTTGGAACCTTGCGAATCTAGGATTGGGATTTATAGCCCGTAGGCCGGTCGGACGTTTCTATTTCGGTGGATCCTGCGACCCGACCATAACCGTCAAGATGGTCGTGCCGTCCGGATTTTCATTGTATCGAACTAGAACTAGTTTGTTACCCTTGGTATAGCCGATAGAATTTTTGTGCTCGGCGAAACGCGCGGTGGGCTGCCAGCCCTTGGCTGCCATGACTTCCTGGTAAAACGTAAATATTTCTTTCGGCGTTGCTTTTCCTTGATAAGACACCTGACCATCTTCCATTCCAGGGACTGGATCGAAGACTTTGTCCGAGTTCTTAGTCATGTTTGCCGGTATCGGGATGTCCACGCCGCCAATGACTTCGTCCTTCCGCTGGCATCCTGTAATTAGCAGGACCACGACACACGGCAGGCAGAGCATCAAATGTTGCAGCGACGCCCGTCTAACGATTCTTAGCATTTATCCTTCTCCTTACTTCTCCCATTTTAGTTCTCTGCAGTGCTCTTTCCGCGGCCCATAAGAATGCAGCCCACAATTGAATAGGTAGCCTGACTTTGGTTGCAAAAACAATTGCCGCGGACAAATTCCCTTCGCGCGCCGCC
>DAIRFP010000074.1:0-21582 GCA_036794995.1 Thermodesulfobacteriota bacterium
TGGGCCCGATGGCGAACTCGCCCAATTTGTAGGTCAGGACGAACAGAACGAGGGGAATCACTTTCCAGGTCCCAGCCCAACCCAGAAAGCCTTCCAGCCAGCGCTGCCGCGCCTCCTCGGGTAAGCTTAGTCGCGGGATCGCAAGCACAGACCAGCCTAGCATCGCAAAGACAATAGCGGCGAGGATGAACAGTTGATTCCACGCCAGCACCGCGGCGAGAAAAACCATTCCACCCCCGACCAGCACGAGAGCCACCCGGTAGGCCGACGCGCGGACACCGTTGGCGCTGCCCTCCTCGTCGCGAGCGACTAAGCCCACTGAGTAGGAGTCGATGGCCACATCCTGGGTTGCCGACAGCGTGGTGAGGCAGAGAATCAGCAAGAGAACGATCCAACCGACACCAGCAACGTCGACGAACGGCAAGGCAAACAAAACTACCGCGATGCCCAGCATGCAGTTCGCGACCCAGACCCGCCGGTCGCCGTAGCGGTGCACCAACGGCGACCAAAACACCTTCAACGAATAGGGCAGTTCCAAAAGACGCAGCCCGCCGATGGCGCGCAGCGATACACCGTGCAGGCGGAAGTAAACCGGCAGCACTTCCCAGAGAATCGCCGCCGGTGCCCCTTGGACCAAATAGAGCAAAGCGACGATGCCGAGTTTCTTTTTGGTTTCCCCGGAATGCTGCTGCGCACCCAAGAACCTCCAGATGCTGATATTCATCAAGTTCTCCTAGACTGGGACATCATCAGCCGTAGCAGATCTTCCGCATCATATAATAACGGCACTTGAGCCTGAAGTGTTTTTTTGAAGATTTCGCTCGATCGAAACGTCTGCTGACGCAGAGCCCCTCGCCGGGTATTGAGATTTATTTGCCGAACAAGCGCCTCTGGAGATACAACGCCACAGTTACCAACCCGATCATCACCGGCACCTCGATAAGCGGACCAATCACCGCCGCGAAGGCCGCGCCGCTATTGATGCCAAATACCGCCACCGCGACGGCAATCGCGAGTTCAAAGTTGTTGCTTGCCGCGGTAAACGACAGTGTGACAGTCTTGCGATAATCCGCTCCGATGCCGTACCCCATCACGAACGAGATCAGGAACATCACCACAAAATACAGTAGAAGCGGAATGGCGATCCGGACCACATCCAGCGGCAGGTGCACGATCAAGTCACCTTTCAGGCTGAACATGACCACGATCGTAAGGATTAAGGCAACTAGCGTGAGCGGGCTGATCTTGGGCACAAAGGTTTTTTGATACCAGTCCTGCCCTTTAGCGCCGATCAGAAAGAAGCGGGTCAGAAACCCGGCGATGAACGGAATCCCCAGATAAATGAACACAGTCTGAGCAATCTCACCGATGGTTATTTCCAGAATCGAGCCGCTCATGCCGAACCAGGTTGGCAGCACGGTGATGAATACCCAGGCATACACGCTATACAGCAGCACCTGAAACACGCTGTTGAATGCCACCAGCCCCGCGGCATACTCGCTATCCCCTTTTGCCAGTTCATTCCACACGATGACCATCGCAATACAACGCGCCAGACCAATCAGAATAAGACCGGTCATATACTCGGGATAATCACGCAAGAAGAGAATGGCTAGAACGAACATTAGGACCGGGCCAATCACCCAATTTTGCAGCAGCGAGAGACCAAGCAATTTCCAGTTGCGAAACACGTCGCCCAGCTCTTCGTAACGCACCTTCGCCAGCGGCGGGTACATCATCAGGATCAGTCCAAACGCTATCGGGATGTTGGTCGTGCCCACCGAGACCGCCGCGTTGAGACCTTGCATCGTAGCTGGAAACAAAAACCCGATGCCCACACCCACCGCCATTGCCAGAAAAATCCACAACGTGAGGTACCGGTCAAGGCACAAGAGCCGCTGCGCCGTGCTGTCTTTCGCGCTTCTGGAATGCAAGTCAAGCGTACTCTTCAAGAGAATTTGTCTCCTGACGCCCCGGATGTCATTACGTGCGACCGATCTCGTCGAGTTTCTCCTTGAGGGCGAGACCACTAAGTTTATCGAACGGGAGATTGATGAAGAGAGAGATGCGGCGATGCAATTCCGTGTACGCCTTGAAAAATGCTTTCCGCTTGTCTTCATCGCTGCCCTGAACCGCCGCCGGGTCAAGAACGCCCCAATGCCCGGTCATTGGTTGTCCGGGCCAGAACGGGCACGGTTCCGCAGCCGCCTGGTCGCATATCGTGAACACGAAATGCATATGGGGCGAACTCGACGCGGAAAACTCCCCCCAGTCCTTGCTTCGAAGATCTTGGGTAGGAAACCGGTTCTTTTCAAGCAGCTCCAACGCCAGCGGGTTCACGCTCCCGGCTGGATGGCTCCCCGCGCTGAAGGCTTGGAACTTACCCTTCCCGAGCGAGTTAAGGACCGCCTCCGCCATGATGCTGCGCGCCGAATTGCCGGTACACAGGAACAGAACATTGAACGATTCGTGATCCATGGCAATCTCCTTACGCGCAGCAGGCGCCGGATTTGACAGACTCGGAACTGGCAGTAGCCGCACCGCCGCAGCAAGCTGTCGATTCCCCGCGTTGTATTTCACCGTAGATTGGAATTGATTCGAGCGTGTGGAACGTCTCCCACGCGATGCCCTGCGGATCGGTTATCCAGTACTTATCGGAGCGCGCATAGCAGCACGCGGTATTGGTTTGGTCGAAGGCGGCAATCTCCGCCGCTGCCACTTGCTCACGCAATGCCGACAATTCCGTCTCTGACTCAACCTGGACGCCGAGATGGTCCACACCGGGCTTGAGTCCCCGCTTCGAAATCGCGAAATTGATCCGCGGGTCGTCCACCATCCATTTCGCATAGTCGGGCTTCAGGACTGTCGGCGGGGCTCCGAACACGGTTGAGTAAAATTGAACATTGGCGTCGAGATCATCCACCGCGACGTGCACGTGAAAACGTTTCATACTTACCTCCTCTTGAGTTTGGATTGCGATTTTTTGGCCGGCGCACAACATTTCCCCAGCGCCGTTTCCACCACCGTTAAACACTTCTCCGGCATACCCTGACAGCAATTCTGCGTTAAAAAAGTCATCAGCTCCGCCATGCGTTCGAAGTCGACCGTATAGTAAATGAACTGTCGCTCCTGCCGTGTAGCCACCAGGCCCGCGCGGGCAAGTTCCTTTAAATGGAAAGACAACGTCGCTCCAGGAACCTTCAACGTCTCGCCGATGCGGCCAGCCGATTCGCCGTCTCGTCCCGCCTCAATCAGTAGACGAAAAATTGCGAGGCGGGTTTCCTGTGCGAGCGCCGCCAGAGTCGATACCGCGGTCTTTATTTCCATACTTCTAGTATTATCAAAATAATGCTCATGTCAAGACGGCCTTCCGGCCGAACGCTAAAGGCGATCCATCGGACGGCAATTGAATCTGCACGCAACACGCCGTTAATCGACAATTAATTAGCTCGTCGCACAACCACAACGTAGTGCCGATAACCTGGAGACAAATCTTGGGCCCATGAGGAGGTAATCATGAGAAATGACGATAGTGTCAGCAACAATTCCAACAACCAGACCTTCCAGGAGGTCATCGAGGCGCGCGTGTCTCGACGCGGCTTTCTCGGCGGCGGTCTTGCCACGGCAGCGAGCCTTTCGTTAGGCGGCGTTAGCGCGCTGCTAAAAGCGGTTCCCGCCTCGGCCCAGAACCTTGGCCAGGGATCGCGCCGGCCGCTGCTCGGTTTTCAAGGCATCCCGGTGTTGGCCGCCGATACGGTCGTGGTACCGCCGGGGTACAGTGCTGAAGTGCTCATCGCTTGGGGCGATCCCGTGTCCGACGGACCGAAATTCGCCCAAGATGCCAGTAACAGCGCCGCCGACCAGGCACGACAATGGGGTATGCATAATGATGGCCTGGTGTACTTCCCCATCGACGGATCGCGGCGCGGCCTGCTGGTCCAGAACCACGAGTACACCGACGACGGCTTGCTCTTCACCGACGGTGTCGCCAACTGGAGCGCGGAAAAAACCAACAAGTCTCTCAACGCCCAAGGCGTGTCGATTGTCGAGATCAGTAGGGGACGCGATCGCGGTCGTCGCCGCAGCGAATGGCAGGTGGTGCAGGGGTCGAGGTACGCGCGGCGCATCACCGCCCAGACCCCGATCGAGATCGGCGGCCCGGCTGCGGGCGACCCCAGACTAATGACCAGCGCTGACCCCACCGGCAAGCTGGTGCTCGGCACCTTGAACAACTGCGCCATGGGATTTACACCCTGGGGCACTTATCTCGCGTGCGAGGAGAACTTCAACGGATACTTCCAGAAGACCCTCGCCAGCAGGACGCCATTGGAACTCCGCTACGGCATCTCTCCCTTCGGTTCGGGCGTCAGATACTTCACCACCCACCCGAGGTTCAACGCCGACACCGAGCCCAACGAACCCAACCGGTTCGGCTGGGTAGTGGAGATCGATCCTTTCGATCCGAAATCCATGCCCGTGAAGCGCACCGCGCTCGGTCGTATGAAACACGAGGGCGCGTGGGTTCAGGAAACGAAAGGCGGCAATATCGTCGTCTACATGGGCGATGACGAACGCAACGAATACATCTACCGCTATGTCTCAAACCTGCCGTGGTGGGTGGCGCGCCGTCGGTGGATCAATCCCCTTGATGACGGCATTCTCTACGTCGCTAGGTTCAACGCCGATGGCACGGGTGATTGGCTGCCGCTTACGCCTGACAACCCGGCTTTGGCAGGCCGGTCTTTGAATGACATTCTGATCAATACCCGCGCTGCAGCCGACGCGGTCGGCGCCACGATGATGGATCGGCCTGAGTGGATCGATACGTTCCCGAAAGCGCTCACCGCCATCGCCACGCTCACCAACAACAACCGGCGCGGCACTACCCCGGCTTCAGTCAACAGCCCCGACGGAACGATTCCTGCCGGTTCAGCCCGGCCACCCGTGGACGCAATCAATCCGCGCGTCAACAACGTGTACGGGCACATCATCACGTGGCAATACCGCAACGATTGGACCGAGCCGACGTTCAAGTGGGACATCTTCACCCTCGCCGGCGACCCGTCGGTCCCAGCCCACGGCTCGGACGTCGACGGCGACAAGTTTGGCTCCCCCGACGGCATCTATGTGGCGCCGAGCGGCAGACTCTGGATCCAGACCGACGTGTCGACCTCGACGATCAACGCGGGCGACTATGCCGGCTTCGGCAACAATCAAATGCTCTGCGCTGATCCTGAGAGCGGAGAGATTCGCCGGTTCCTTCAGGGCCCCAAGCAATGCGAAGTCACGGGCGTGCAGGTCACGCCGGACGAGCGGACGATGTTCGTCGGTATCCAGCACCCCGGCGAGACCCCCGACGACTCGCCCAACAACCCGGCCAATCCGAAGCAGTTCAGCAGTTGGCCCGACGGCGACGAGGGCGGACGGCCACGCTCGTCCTGCATCGTGATCACGAAGGACGACGGCGGGGAAATCGGCAGCTGACGTCTGAGGCGCGGTGGCCCCCGGACATCCTCGATCCGAGGGGGCCGTCGCCTTCGCTAATCGGCTTGAGTGGATCAGACGAATTGGCGAGGTACAAATTAGCGCTATTAACTTCTCGTATGTGTTCGCGCCGGATGTAACCGTATCTTCACATTCGACTCACATGATCTTAACGTTTTCTTAATGAAGTAGTCGCAGCTTCGTAACATGCTGTTGTCAGCTTCTCTCGATAGGATCGCTGACGACAAGGGCAGCTCCAGGGGCGCTGGTTTTGCTCAGAGTTAACTTACTTGTCATCACGGCTTAACCGCATCCTGGCTAGAGTCCCGTCCAAACAGAAAACACATATAAACAAAAAGGAGGGTACCATGGAGCAGGTAAATCTAGGATCGGTGATTGAACAAGCGATCACGAAGTTTAGCCAGAACCGCATCGGCGACAAGCCTCCGATCTTTGTCACGGCCTCCCCCGCCTTGATTCCTATTCCGTGGCACGACCGCAGCGCAAAGGAATTTGTCAGGATGTTTCTTTACGAGGCGTTGCAGACCAACGATCCTGACGCGACCATCGAAGTTACGCTGCGAAAAAAGCGGGAGCTCAAAGATCTCAATGCGTTTGTCGGGATACAACCGTCGTGCTGGGTGCAGCTGAGAGTTGCAGGCAAGGGTCTTAAGGTGATGGAGCATTCCATCCAGGAATTGTTCAACGACGTCGATTACCGCTGCGAAGAATGGGTAGGGGTTGAAGATTCCGGCGCGCGTTTAGGAATTTTCGCCCCCAGCGACAAACCGGGGCTAAAAATCGTCTTCTGCCTCGAATCAAGTCGGAATATTCTTAAATGCGACCTGCTGCTGCCGGTTTTCGAAACGCTCCCGTTTCCCTGCCCGGGAGATGAGAGTAGACATGCAACGCCGCGAACTTAACCCACCGCTCATTGGGATGTCATTTCAATCTAACACTCGGATACTAAAGTCCATCTCAGAACAATGATCGAAGGAGACTTTAATGAAAAGAATTGAAACAGTTCTGGTGCCCACGGATCTTTCTGAGAATTCACGACATGGATTACTGTATGCGTGTTCTCTGGCAGCGGAAAACAACGGCGTCTTGACCGTATTGCACGTAGCCAACGAATTTGCAGCCTGGGAGCTTTATTCCGATGAATTCACGTTTCTGGAATCCGGCAGACGGCTCTGGCCGATGGATCGAGTGCTCGCCGAGGCGAGTCTGGATCTCCATCGATTTCTAGAGCCTCATCTGCCTGCGTTGAAAAAAATATCCACCGTAACCAAACGGCTTGTTTGGGGAGCGATACCGAATCAGATCGTCGCGGTGGCGGCGGAAGAAAAGGCGGACCTGGTGGTAATGTCGCCGCGACGGCATCGAGGCCTCGGTCGGGTTTTTAGCGGCAACATTACGGACCGTGTGACTCGGATGAGCCCCTGTCCCGTGCTATCGGTAACACCCCCGCTACCCTCGCGCAACTGGAGAGGCAAGTTGGTTCCCACGTTGTTTGGTTGGCCACGACAAAGTGCAGCGAGAATCTAAGCGGATCACCACTGGAGAAAATCAACATAGGGGCAGGGAGACACCCACCGGAACCAATTACGTTGGCTTAGCTTCTATCGACGTGCTCGGTTGTCTTCTGCGGTCTTAGGGTGAGACCCATTGACCGTCCATCATAATCTTTCGCCTTGGAGCAAGAATGAGCAACGCAAAGCAAACGATTCCTTCAGCATTAGACCGCATGACCCACGATATCATAAACCGGCTGACCGTCATTCATCTGTGCTCCTGCGAGTTGCGACAATCGATCGCCGAGAAGCTCGAACCGGATCAACTGAAAGAATTCAACCGGCTCGAAGTCGCTGTTTTGGAGGCCGCCGACATGATCCACCAACTTCCGAGCCAGCTTTGCCAGAGCATGAGCATCGCATTAGCCGGCGACCATTCACCCCGGCTTTGAAACTGATATCCCATCCGGTCTCGTATTACCTTCTTGCGATAGAACACAAACAGTAAGTTCAGTCCATTTTCTTTTGGTTCCGGGCAGTTGGCAAGACAGGAGTGGGTTTTGTGTGGGGTCGCCGTGCCAATCGAGTTACGGAAACCACCCATAACGAAGACTTCAACAAAAATTAATCAAATTGTAATAAACGAATCCGTGTTTTCTATGATATGGAGCAAACCATAATGGCAGATCATTTCGCAGTCGTGGACGTCGGCAGCAATGCCATGCGGTTCCAAGTGGCTTCGGTCATGGACCGCGGGCGACACTACCGCATCGTCCATCAGGACCGGAAACCCGTGCGACTCGGCCATCGAGTCTTTCAGACCGGCAAGCTCGATCCAAACGTTACCCAGGCGGCGATCAAAGCCCTGTCGGAATTCAAAACGATCGCGGACCGTCACAAAGTAAGGGCGACACATTCTGTCGCCACGGCCGCCCTGCGGGAGGCAAAAGATGCTCGCGGCTTCCTGTTGCGCTGCAAAAAAATCGGCATGCCTTTGGAAATCCTTTCCGAGGAAGAGGAAGCTCGCCTGATCAGCTCCGGCATAATCAGCGGTCTTCAGTTTCACCTACCCTTGGGGCTTTTCCTGGATATCGGCGGGGGCAGCCTGGAAATGGCTGTCGCCAACACGACCAACAACTACTGCCTGTTTAGCCTTCCCTTAGGAGCCGTGCGGTTAACGGAGAAATTTCTCACCTCTGACCCGCTGCGGCACAAAGAGCTAAAGAATCTCGGCTGCTTTGTCGAACAGGAGCTGCGCAGAGTGGTTCGGCGGATCCGAAAAGAAAAATTCACCATGGTGTTTGGCAGCGCGGGAACGATAACAACGCTCGCCGACACCGATACACGCCTGACCGGCGAGACCAAGGTCGGCTCCCTTACCGTACTCCGCCGGCCCCGGCTGAAGACACTGTTGGACATACTAAAGAGCGAGCCGGTCGAGCGCAGGGCTTCTCTCATCAGCGGCGATCCCAAGAGAGCGGACATTATCATCGCCGGAGGCCTGGTGCTCCTGCAAGTGATGACCCAGTTGGAGCTTGACTACATTTTCGTTTCTCAACGCGGCCTGCGCGATGGCCTGATGATCGATCTTCTTCACAAGCATTATGCCAACACCGCGCCCGGCCAGCAGGACGCGGAACACACCGAGTCGCTGGAGCACATCGGCCAGAAATACAACTTCGACGCGGCCCACGCGCGCCAGGTTGCGCAACTCGCGCTGAGCATTTTTTACCAGCTACAAAAGCTTCACCAGCTTGATGAAAAACACGCCGCCATTTTGCGCGCTGCGGCGATGTTACACGAAATAGGCACTTTTATCGCTTTTCCCAAGCACCACAAGCACTCCTACTATCTGATCAAAAGTTCTAGACCCAGCTCCTTCAATAAGGAGGACATCGATCTAATCGCCAACGTCGCGCGTTACCATCGTAAAGCCCATCCAAGCCCGAAGCATCTCGGCTTTAGCCAACTCTCACCTAATAACCAGGACGTGGTGCGCAAGCTCAGCGCTATTCTCCGCGTTGCGGATGCCCTCGACTACAAGCGGGAACAAAATATTAGAGAAGTGAAATGCGCGTTGTCCGCGCCGAAGAGCCTGTGCATCGAAGGCATCGCATCCACGAAACTCAAAGGAGAAATCGAGCGTGCCCTGGCAAAGGGCGCATTGATGGAAGAAGTTTTTAATGTTAGGTTGCTGATTCGTCAGGCCAAAGGATCTCTGTCTCACTGATCGAAAGGAAATCGATATGCGCAGGACCAAACTGGAAAAAAACATCCTGTTTTTATGCGAAGACAACGCTTGTCTGAGCCTGATGGCGGAGTCCATGGCCAAGCATATCAGCCCACCGAGAACGCGTATCTTCAGCGCCGGGGTCAGGCCCGGGCAGATCCCTGCCGAGGTGCGCCGGGTATTGCAGGAAATCGGCGTCGAGCTGTCGGGCAACACGTCCAAAAGTTTGGATCACGTTCCGTCGAAGGACATTGACCTGGTGGTTTCCTTCGGCGACGCATTCGAGCAATGCAGTTCTTTGCCTAACAAAGCGCGAGTCGAGAAGTGGCCCATCGCAAACCCGATGCGGGCGGCAGGTGAAAGTTCCGCGGTTCTTTCCGCCTATCGCCACGGCAGAGACGAGATCAACAAAAGAGTCGCGGCCCTGTTTCTAGATCACTGGCGCCATTCCACGTAGCCGTGCGTCGCGCTCTCCCCAACGGTTTTCTCTATGAATCTCTACCTTATGCGCCACGGAATTGCGGCCACCGTCGAGCAGTCCGGGATCGACTCGGACAACGAGCGACCGCTTACCCCGAAAGGGATTAAGCGCATGCGTCGAGCAGCCGAGGGGCTGCGCCGTTTGAAGCTGCCCGTCGACGCCGTAGTCACCAGCCCGCTTCTGCGAGCGCGCCAGACGGCGGAAATAGTCGCCGAAGCTTTTGGTTTGGAAGGGCGCCTCGAGGAAATACCCGAACTCGCTCCCCAACACTCGGTCGACCGCCTAATCTCCGCCGTCACTCGTTTTTCCGATAAGAAACATTTACTTCTCGTCGGCCACAACCCGCTTCTCAGCCAGGCATTTTCGTTCTTAATCGCGGGCAACGAGATTGCTCTAACCATCGAGCTGAAGAAAGGCGGACTCTGTCGCATCGAGATCGACAGCCTGCCGCCCCCGAGCCCCGCCACCCTCCACTGGGTTTTGACGCCGAAACAGCTGCGGCTTTTGGGAGACTGAATAACCGATTTGGCTGATCATGAGCGGGATAGACCAAGATACCGCCGCGACCCAGGGAAGCGACAAGAAACTACTGAGCGTAACGCAACGGCGGCTTGAGAAGTTTGTCTCCTTGTTCGCCAAGGTGCTGGTCAGCGACCAGCCCGATACCATCCATGACACGCGGGTTTGGAGTCGGCGGCTTCAGGAAGTCTTCCGCGTTTTGTTCCCCAAACCCAGAGTCGGCAAAAGCCGGAAGCTCATACGCACCCTGCGCCAGGTACGACGGGCTCTGGGCAACTGCAGAAATATCGATGTGACTATCGATTTGATCCAGGACAGACTTAATACGTCAACCGACTCTTTCGCCCATGAGCCATGGAATCTGATAAGAGATTATTTGCTTGAAAAGAGGGCCCGGCAGATCGCCAGGGCCCACGAAGAGCTAACCCGGCACGATATTATACAGTTTGTGACCCGGACACAGCATCTGCTCCAGGTAGACGGGCTAGAGAAGGAACCGGAGGCGCTGCTGAAGCAAAGCCTCGAAGAGGCGCTTACGGATTGGAATGAGGTTCTTCGAGATGTCCAGGAAACTCCCCAGCCTGAGCAAATCCACGGGCTGCGCATTGCTGGCAAGCGTTTGCGTTATCGGACGGAGTTGCTCGCCGATTTAGGCCATACGTCGGTCAAGCCGAGAATCAAATCCTTAAAGCGACTTCAAGACGAGCTGGGCAATTGGCACGACCGCTATGTGTTGTTGCAATTTATAGCGGAGTTCATCGGCCGGCCGGATTTTCTTGTCGATCACCCGCAGACCGGCCGCGATCTGCTCGCTGCAATGGAACGAGAGCGAGACAAGAACGCTGCGGCGGTAAGCGTTATTCTGAGGGACGCCGAAAAGGCTCGGCAGGTATGGGGCGAGCCAAAGACGGGCATCACCCAGGAATAACCTCCAAAGAGTTCAAGAACGGTGCCCGTTCTGAGCCACCACACGCTCTACACGGAAACGCAGTTCCTCAAATACCTCCTCCACAGCGCCGGAACCATCCACGATCTGAAAGCCGTAGTTTTCAACCATCTTGTCGAACTCCGCCAACAACCACTTCTGATAGCGCACGAAGCTTTCGTACATGTCCTCCCCCATGTGAAGATCCATTCCCGACTCCCAGTAGTCGAAGCCTGTGCTCTGCAGCACCCGCGTGACCAAGTCGTCGACCTTGATGCGCAGATAAAAGATCGCATCCGGCTTCAACGCAAATCCGTAGACCTCGCGCAACCACTCCGGGTCTGCGCCGCGAACGATAGCCCGCGCCATAAGCGAATAGATATAACGATCGGTTAAAACAATGAAACCGGCGCGCAGTGCCGGAATGATTTCGTTCTCCAGCCGGTCGGCGAAATCCGTCGCATAGAAGAGACTCATAGTGATGCCACCCAGGGTATGGCCTTCCTTGGCTTGCTTTAGCCGCTTTCCCGCCAAGGCGGACCGGGTCATTCCGGTGTCCAACACCGCATGACCATTGTTTTCCAACCACTGTTTCAAGAGACCGATATGAGTGGAGCGCCCCACGCCATCGGTCCCTTCCAGCACGATCAGTCTCCCCTTCAGCTCTTCCAGATCTATATCTGGGAGGGCTTCGCCAAAGAATCCAAATCTATCCATCTTCTTATCCTGGTCTTTTTTGTGCCGGTCAAAGCCTCGGTGACGATTTTTCGCACCTCCAGCTGTTGTTGCTCGATGGAACGCGTCGCATCTATGGCAACGAGACCGAACTCATCCACCATCTTCTCGTATTCCTCGATAATCCGCCCCTGAAAAATGCGAAAACTCTCTTCCCGGTCATCGCTCAATCCCATATCCATGCCCGCCTCGTAATACTTGATCGCGTCTCGGCCTCCGAGGATCCTTTTCATCGCCACATCCAGCGGCGTGCGGAAATAGAAGGTAATCGTCGGCTTTACCGCAAAGGCATAGAGTTCTCGCACCCATTTGGGGCTCACCCCCCGGACAACATCCCGGGCAAAAGCAGTATAGATATAGCGATCGGCCAGAACCACGGCCCCAGCCTTAAGGGGCGGGATGATATGATGCTCGGTGCGGTTGGCGAAGTCGGTGGCGTGAATCAGGCTGAACGTCATGGAGGTGAGCATCTTTTTTTTCTTGCCACGCTTTGTGACGTCCTGCACCAGCGGCGACGAGTTCCATTCGCTGAAGTAGACAACATAGCCCTCGGACTCGAGCCACTTCTGGAGCAGCATTAGCTGGGTGCTCTTACCCGAACCGTCAATCCCTTCAACGACAAACAGCCGTCCCGGCAAACGGTGCTTCCCGTACATTTTCATTCCCCCAGCCATAATTTCCTCGGTTATTCAGCTTACTGAGACTTAAGATGCAGTCACCGAAATTTGTTAGCAACTTATCAAAGACACGCTACGAGAGCTAACAGAAACTTTTCTCCCTTAGATTAAATTCTTGTTACAGCCAGGTTAAGCACCTGTTTTTGATCCTGCTTTTTAACCTGTTCTTCATCTCGACTTCACAAAACCTTCAATTTCGACCTTTATATTCACGTCCAAATCAAGAGCGAGAAAGACAAGATGAAATCGCGTTGTAGGAGTCCATGCTGCACTTCACGAAACCTTAAAAGATTCGTAACAGGCTTGTAACATTGCATAGATAAATAATTAAGAAATAGGAGAAAAACATGCTGCAGCAGAAATATAAGGGTGTTTTGCTCATAGCACTACTGGCAATCGGCGTCTTAGGAACCTTTCCAAAAGGCGTCAAGGCACAGATCGTACAAGTTGACGGGTCCAGCACCGTCTTTCCGGTTACCGAGGCGGTAGCCGAAGAGTTTCAGAAAGCCAAAAAGGGCAAAATGAAGGTTACCGTAGGTATTGCCGGCACCGGCGGAGGGTTTAAGAAGTTCTGCCGTGGCGAGACCGATATCAGCAATGCATCCAGGCCGATCCTCAAACAGGAGATGGACGCGTGCAAAGGCGCCGGCGTCGAGTACATCGAGCTACCCATAGCGTTTGACGCCCTTACGGTAATCGTCAACCCCAAAAACACCTGGGCCCCGTCGATGACCGTGGCCGAGCTTAAAAAGATCTGGGAACCCGCTGCGCAGGGAAAAATTACCAATTGGAACCAAGTTCGGGACAATTGGCCCAACGCGCCATTGAAGCTTTTCGGCGCCGGCGCGGACTCCGGAACCTTCGATTATTTCACCGAAGCTATCACCGGCAAAGCGAAATCCAGCCGGGGAGATTTTACCGCGAGCGAGGATGATAACGTCCTCGTTCAGGGCGTAGCCAATGACGCCAATGCCCTGGGGTTCTTCGGCTACGCCTATTACTCGGAGAACAACAAGAAACTCAAGGCGGTGGCCATAGATAACGGCAAGGGGCCTGTGGGCCCGTCGGAGAAGACCGTGCTCGACGGCAGCTATCAACCGCTATCTCGGCCAATCTACATTTACGTGAGCAAGAAAGCTTTGGAAAAGCCGGAAGTCCGGGAGTTCGCGGAATTCTATCTCAAGAACGCTCCCAAACTCGTCAAGGAAGTCAAATATGTCCCGCTCCCCGATAAAGTTTATGCGGTCGGCGCCGCCCGTCTGAAAAACGGCAAATTGGGGACGGCGTTCGGCGGACACGCGGACGTCGGAGTCACCATAGACGATTTAGTGAAAAGAGAGCCGAAGTAACCGGTCTCAAGAGGGGTAAGAGTTGATCATACGGGGCGTGGAGCGCGCTCCGTATGATTTTCGCTAAGTGCTCAAATCCGTACACGCCAGGAAGGAAGAAGCATTTGAAGACGAATCAAGCCGACGCTGCGTATCTCGACCTACAAAGCCAAGTCAAAGGTCGGGCTTCTGGGTTAACCCTCCAAAAAATTCGCGAGCGCGCCATCGAGTTTAGCATGTTCCTCTGCGCATTTTTCTCGGTCGCGGTCACCGGGGGCATCGTCTGGGTCTTGCTTTACGAGTCCTGGCACTTTTTTGAGAATGTATCGATCGTTGAATTTCTCACCGACACGCAGTGGACGGTTTTGTTCGAGAACCCGCGCCATGGCATCATGCCGTTGGTGACCGGAACCCTCGTGACGTCAGGCATCGCTCTGCTGGTGGCGCTACCGCTGGGAACTACCATTGCGATTTATTTGAGTGAATACGCCAACAGCACGGTTCGTGAAATCTTGAAGCCGGTTCTGGAGCTGTTGAGCGCCGTGCCGACTGTAGTTTTCGGCTACTTTGCGCTGCTGTTTGTCACGCCCCTGCTGCAGAGCGTGCTTCCCGAGCTGCCTGGGTTCAACATGCTGAGCGCCGGTTTAGTGATCGGCATCATGATTATCCCCTATATCAGCTCGCTCAGCGAAGACGCGATGAAGGCCGTCCCGGTGCATATTCGTGAGGGTTCCTACGCAATGGGGGCTACTCGCTTACAGACGGCGCTTCGCGTGCTAGTGCCCGCCGCATTCTCCGGCATCGCCTCCGCCTACGTGCTGGGGTTCTCCCGCGCCGTCGGCGAGACCATGGTCGTAGCCCTCGCCGCCGGCACCCAGCCCAATCTGACGTTGAATCCCATGGAAGGCGCCGCGACGATCACCGCCTTCATCGTGCAGGTAAGCTTGGGCGATCTGCCCCACGGCAGCATCGCTTATCAAAGCATCTTTGCCGCAGGATTGACTCTGATGTGCATGACTCTAATTTTTAATATCGCCGGCTACATGCTGCGAAAGCGCTTCAGGGAGATTTACTGATATGGAGAAGCCTTCTCAATCCGACGTCGAGAAAAGCGTCGCCGGCAATAAGCACCGCGACAAGCTATTTGCTGTCCTCGGCTTGCTCTCGACTTTCGTCGGCATGCTCACCTTGGCTGCCTTGCTTGCTGACCTCGCCGTCAACGGATTGGCGCGTCTGCAGCCACACTTCTTTACGTCGTATCCGTCGCGTTTTGCCGGCCAAGCAGGGATCCTGTCCGCTTGGGTGGGCACCATTCTCGTCATGATCGTCACGGCAGTGACCGCGATTCCCGTCGGCATCGCCGCCGGTGTTTATCTGGAAGAATACGCTCCGAAAAACTGGTTCACCGCGCTGATTGAGATCAACATCGCCAACCTCGCCGGGGTGCCGTCCATCGTTTATGGCTTGATGGCGCTGGGCCTGTTTGTTTATCAGTTCGGATTCGGCCAGAGCGTGCTGTCAGCGGGGCTTACGCTAGCTTTGCTGATCTTGCCGATCGTCATCGTCGCCACCCGCGAATCCATACGCGCCGTTCCCGGAAGCATGAGAGAAGCGGCTTATGCTCTCGGCGCGACTAAATGGCAAACCACCAGCGACCACGTGTTGCCCTATTCCATGGGAGGCATCTTAACCGGCGTCATTATCGGACTCTCCCGGGCCATCGGCGAAACCGCGCCGTTGATTACGATCGGCGCTTTAACCTTCATCGCTTTTCTGCCGGACTCGCCCTTCAAGGCAGAATTTCCCTTTATTTCCTTCGACTGGCTTTGGTCGCCCTATTCGGTGCTGCCGATTCAAATGTTTAACTGGGTTTCGCGGCCTCAAGCCGAATTCCACCTCAACGCCGCCGCCACGGGCTTAGTGCTGATGGTGATGACCTTGGCGATGAACGGCATTGCGATTTATTTTCGCTACCGCTTCCGTAAACGTATCAAATGGTAGGCGGCGAGCACCCAATGACAAATACAGCCGATGGAGGTAAGATGAGCGTACAGGAACCAACGGAAGCCGTCACCCAGAGCCGGCCTTCGATGAAAGCTATGGACACCTCTGTGATCACAGCGAAAACCGTGGAGCCGGTGAACAAGATTTTCAGCGTCGAAAACGTCAACTTTTACTATGGTGACAAACTCGCGCTCAAATCCATAAATTTGGAGATCGGCGAAAAGAAGGCCACGGCGTTTATCGGCCCTTCCGGTTGCGGCAAGACCACTCTGCTACGTTGTCTGAATCGAATGAACGATTTGGTGCTCAACACCCGGGTTACCGGGCAGATAAAGCTCGACGGCAAAAATATTTACGATCCGTCGATGGACGTTATCAACCTGCGGCGGCGGGTCGGCATGATTTTTCAGAAATGGAATCCTTTTCCCAAGAGCATTTACGAGAATATCATCTATGGCTTGCGCATCGTCGGCGTGAACAACCGCGCCTACCTTGACGAAGTCGTCGAAAAGAGCTTGCGGCGCGCCGCTCTGTGGGATGAAGTCAAAGACAACTTGCACAAGAGCGCCGCGGATATGTCCGGCGGGCAGCAACAAAGACTGTGTATCGCCCGGGCCCTGGCCGTGGAGCCTGAAGTCATACTCATGGACGAACCTTGCTCAGCCCTCGACCCCATCTCCACGGCGAAGATCGAGGAGCTGATTCACGAGCTGAAGGACACCTTTACAATCGTTATCGTCACCCACAACATGCAACAGGCCGCCCGGGTATCCGACTACACGGCTTTTTTCTACCTTGGCGAACTGATAGAATTTGGGGAGACTGGAAAACTGTTCACAGCGCCGGAGAAACGCCAAACTGAGGACTACATCACCGGACGGTTCGGTTAAGGGAGATAGGCCATGGCCAACGAGCACACCGATAAGCGATACGAAGAAGAGTTAAAAAAACTTCGCGAAGAAATCCTCTATATGGGAGGCTTGGTCGAGGATCAGATTCAAAAAGCAGTAAAGTCACTGGTCGACCGGGACTCCGAGCTGGCCGAGATCATTATCGAGCGTGACCATGAGGTCAATCGTTTGGACGTTGATATCGACGATCTCTGCATCCGTCTGTTGGCGCTGCATCAACCGGCGGGCCGCGACCTCAGATTCATCACCACCGGCCTGAAGATCACCACGGACCTGGAAAGGATTGGAGATATGGCCGTCAACTTTTGCGAGCGCACTTTGGAACTGAACCAGGAGCCCCAGCTCAAGCCCTACATCGATATTCCTCGGATGGCTACCATCTCCCAGCGCATGATCCGCGAGAGCCTGGATGCCTTCGTGCGCGAAGACACCGATCTGTCTCTAAAGGTCTGCAAAGACGATCAAGAAGTGGACGATCTCAACAGCCAAATATTTCGCGAAACCATAAGCTTCATGATCGCGGACCCGCAAACCATTAACCGGGCCATGAAGATATCCTCACTTTCAAAGTATCTCGAGCGTATCGCGGATCACGCAACCAACATCGCCGAGATGGTCATTTTTATGGTCAAGGGCAAGAGCATTCGCCATCTGAAGGAACTTCCCGCTTCAGTCTAAACCTCCATGGGACCCGCGCAGAAGATTTTGGTCGTCGAAGACGAACCGGACATTCGGAAGCTCGTTCAATACAACCTGACCCAGGAGCACTTCAACGTTGTGGAAGCCGAGGATGGGGAGCAGGCGCTCAAGCTACTACAGCGTGAAAAGCCGAATCTCGTCATACTCGACCTCATGCTCCCGGGACTTTCCGGCATGGAGCTTTGCAAGCTCCTCAAGCAGCGTAGCGAGACCGCCAAGCTGCCGATCTTGATGCTCACGGCCAAGGCCGGTGAAGCGGACCGCATTGTAGGACTCGAAATGGGAGCGGATGATTATCTCGCCAAGCCCTTCAGCCCGCGGGAAATGGTCGCACGAGTTAGAGCCATCCTCCGTCGGTCGGAAGCAAAACCCGCTACGGAATTATCGCCTTCCTACGAGCGGGGACCTTTGAAGATTGACTTTTCTACATACGAGGTGTTCGTGCGGGGCAAACCGGTCAAGCTGACTTTGAAGGAGTTTGAGTTGCTTCGCTTCATGGTCCAGAACCCTAATCGCGTGTTGAACCGGGATCAACTTCTCGATCGGGTATGGGGAGGAGAGACCTTCGTCACGCCAAGAACCGTGGACGTTCATATCCGTCGTCTCAGAAAAGCAGTGGAGAAAGATGACCGCAACCCGAGGTGGCTACTTACGGTTCGCGGGGTTGGATACAAATTCGATGAAAAGGCCGTGGAATAACAGACTCATCTTCACATTCTTCCTTTCCTATCTCGCTATCATAATCCTCCTGTCGGTAGGTTTCTTTCTATATTCCAGGAATCTGGTGCGCGAGTTCTACGTTGCTTCACTTGGCAAAGTAATGGAACAAAAGACCTCGGTTATCGCCCGGCTGTTGCCTTGGCAGAGTGAACCAGGTTCTCTCGACCTCATCTGTAAGAACCTCGCCAACGAACTCGGAGTACGCATAACAATAATCGCCCAGGATGGCACGGTGATCGGAGATTCGGACGAATCCGCCCGCGAGCTAGAAAATCACGGCTCGCGCCCGGAGATCACAGAGGCTTTGTCGCGGGGAAGCGGCTCGGCTCTGCGTTATAGCACCTTTGCCAAGGATGATCTGCTGTACCGCGCGTACCGCCAAACCGAGGGGAATAAACAACGGATCGTGCGTGTGGCCGTTTCATTCAGCGAGGTTCAAAACGTGACGCAATTTCTCGGTCGCACGTTGTTCTTTGGGCTTTTGTTCTGCTCGCTTTCCGGGCTAGCGGTGGCGTACTTTTTCTCCCGCCGATTGAGCCAACGCGTCAACCGATTAACCGAGTTTTCCAAAACGGTTGCCGAGGGAAAGTTCACGCAACCCATTTTTCCGCGCAGCGGGGACGACGAATTGAATGTACTGGAGCAGAATCTTCACGACATGAGTCTTAAGATCCGGAACAATATTAACGAGCTACGATCTGAGAAAGAAAAAATCGACTCGATCCTCAGGTGCATGGTGGAAGGACTGGCAGTGATCGATCCAAAGGGCAAAGTTCTGCTGATCAACGAGCAGGCAAGAACCATGTTCGGCGTCACCGACGAACAGATCCGCGACGGTTCGTTTGTCGAAATCTCGCGTAACCCCGAAATACGCACGGTTCTTCGAGAGGTTTTGGCGTTCGACTTTTCAAAGGATACCTACTCCAAAAGGGTATCTATCGAAGACGGGAGATGGTTCAGAGTCAATGCGGTGAGCTTGAGAAACGGAAAGGAGCAGTCCAGCGGATCTATATTGGTATTTCATGACATCACGGAAATCCAGAGACTGGAGACGGTTCGCTCCGATTTCGTTGCTAACGTTTCCCACGAGCTACGTACACCCCTCACCGCGATTCGCGGTTACGTGGAAACTCTGCTGCATCATCCGCCGGCCAATCGGGCGGATGCCAATCAGTTTTTGGCTATCATCGATCGGCACTCGGAACGGTTAAGCCGGCTGACCGAAGATCTCTTGATCTTATCGGATCTCGAATCAGGCACACGGAAAATGACGATCAAGCCAGTTGAGGCGGGACAACTAGTTCAACGGGTACTGGAGGTGTTCTGGGATCGGGCGGCAAAGAAGACCGTTAACCTGACGTATTCGTTACCTCCAGGGTTGCCTTTGATCCTCGGGGACTACGACCGGCTGCAACAGTTGTTCATCAATTTGGTTGACAATGCAGTCAAATACACACCGGCAGGGGGATCGGTCACGATCACCGCTACCCACGCCCATTGCGGCCCGGAAACGGACGCCGGAATAGAAATCGCGGTGGCCGATACCGGCGCGGGAATTTCCGAAAAAGACTTGCCACGATTGACCGAGCGCTTCTACCGCGTCGACAAAGCACGCTCCCGCGAATTAGGCGGCACCGGCCTAGGCCTCGCCATCGTGAAACACATCGTTCAAGCGCACGGCGCAGAACTTAGGATCGAAAGCACCCTTCAAAAAGGCACCACCGTACGAGTGATTCTGCCGGGCGTGGCCGCGCAAGAGAGTCCGGATTCAACCCTTTTCCTTTGCAGCGCCAACTCCTGCCGCAGCCAGATGGCCGAAGGGTTCGCGCGACACCTGGCCCCCGACAATCATCGCGTCCATAGCGCGGGCACGGCGCCCACAGAAATTCATCCCCTCGCGATTCAGGTCATGAAGGAAGTTGGCATCGACATCTCCGGGCAGCGTTCAAAGGGGCTGGACGCCGTGCCGCTCGACGAGATCCAGCGAATAGTCACGCTCGGCGGCCGGGCAGTGCCGAACAACCCGACCCTACCTAAAAACGTCGAACGTATCCATTGGCCCGTGCGCAATCTCGCCCTAGCCCAAGGTAATCAAGAGGAAATTTTGCAGCGTGTCAGAGAGGTGCGAGATCAGATCCGCGAGCGCGTGGAAAAACTATTTTCTTCAGCCCGTAGAGACGCCACCAGATCACCCTCGCTGGAGCAGCCGCGGATTTTGAATTGATTGTCGATTGAATTGCCGGCTATCTGCCAGTGAACGAATACGTGCGGACGGTCTGATCTTTGTTGAAAACGACCTAAAGCTCTTTGAAGTCGCGCAACTGGCCAAGCTCATAATATTGATAAGAGTAAGTCCAGGTCTCATAGCCGTTCTCAAGACCGCGCCGGACGGGTTCTCCAAAGTAACCGAAGACCTCCTTTTCCGTCGTCACATTATTCTCGATATTCCTGACCGGGGTCGTGACAAAATCCCGACCCATATAAAGGCAGCCGGAAACCAGAAAACAAGCAAACAGGCAGGCCAATCTCCCGTACATCGCGGCTTCCTTTAGCAGGTTGCTCAACAACTCTGATTGCAGGCTGCTCAAAAAGACTTAGAGGCGAGGCGCGCAAAAAATCGACGAGCGGAGGCGTACTGAGTCTGTACGTTGGAGCGAGGCGTTTGAGCGCAACGAAGCCTATGAGGCTTTTTCAGCAGCCTCTTAGATCTCTCTCCGGCCCTCCAGTGCTTTTCCCAGCGTAACCACATCGATATATTCGAGATCACCGCCCATTGGCAATCCCCGGGCGATACGGGTAACAGCGACACCGAAAGGTTTGATTACCTTGGACAGATACAAAGCCGTCGCCTCCCCGTCCATCGTCGGATTGGTCGCCACGATAACTTCGCGGACGCCGCCATTCTGAATTCGATCCAGCAATTCTCGAATCCGCAAAGCGTCCGGTCCGATACCGTCGAGGGGCGAGATCGTTCCGTGCAGCACGTGATAGAGTCCCTTGAACTCTTGCGATTTTTCCACGGCGATCAAATCCGCCGGCTCTTCGATAACGCAGATTATGCTCTGGTCTCGCTCCGAATTGCGGCATACGGCGCAGAGTGCGCCGTTATCGCTTTGCGGCTTGACCTCGCTAAATCCAAAACAATGGCCGCAAAGCCCTATCTCCTGGCGCAGCTTGCCGATACTATCCGCAAGGTTCGCAACGTCTTCCTTCCGCCCTTTCAACATATGAAAGGCAAGACGAGCCGCTGTTTTCTCGCCGATGCCGGGAAGCTTGGAAAGCTCTTGAATCAATCGAGCAAGGGGCCCGGGATAGCTGGTCATGGCATCAGCCCAGGGAGTTTGAATCCGCCCGT
>DAIRFP010000325.1:0-4898 GCA_036794995.1 Thermodesulfobacteriota bacterium
TGCTTCGCCATCCCTTCCAGGATTTCCCATTGATCGTCGCTAACCTTCATGATTGAGAGACGCGACAGCCGGACCAGATCAAAGTTTGCCAATTTCTTGTTGGCTTTGACTTCCGCCAAGGTCACCGGCCGTGGCAGCGGCTTCACCGCTTCGATATCAACGACAAGCATCCTGGGATTCTTCTGGCTCGGGTCCGGATAGGCGCCGCCTAACGCGCGCGCAACCCCCACCGCCGCTTTCTCATCCCCCGTGTGATAAATGAGAATCGGATCGCCCTTCGCGATGTCCTTGAGATTCTTCAGGGCGAGATTGTTTTTCACCCCGTCCCACATCGTCTTCTGGTCCTTCTGGAGCTGTTGAAACGAATAGACGGATGGCTCCGTCTTGAATAACCAGCGATTGGCCATTGCACTGCTCCTCCTACAGTTGCTTTATAAAACACGTTGCGCATGCAGTACAACCTCTCTTGACTAGGAGCCGGTTTCCGCAGTATCCAAGCAAGCACTATGAAGACGAAACGCTGCTTTGTTTTCGTGCTTGCCGGATTCTGGGCGCTGTTTAACACCGTCTCGGATCTCCCCGCCGCGGACCGTCTGCGGATTTCCTATTCAGCCGTCAATGCGACCCAAGCCTTTCTCTGGGTGGCCCAGGAGAAGGGCTTCTTTGCCAAGCATGGCCTGGAGGGGGAACTGCTTTACATCAACAGCGGTTCCATGAACATCGCGGCTCTGGTGGGCGGCAGCGTCCAGGTCGCCGGCGGCGGTCCGGTCTCCATCGAAGCGCGTCTCCGCGGCGTTAAGTTGTTGATCCTTGGCAATCCTTTGCCCGTATTAGCCTCAAACCTCGTCGTCCAGCCCGAGATCAAGGGCATTGCCGATCTCCCGGGCAAAGCCGCGGGTATCTCGCGCTTCGGCTCGTCCACCGATCAGGGCTTTCGTTATCTGTTTCGCAAAAACGGTTTGAATGTCGAAAAAGATCTGAAGATGCTGCAAATGGGCGGTGATTCGAGTCGCGTCGCTGCCCTCAAGGCCGGCACGATTCAATATACATTTCTCGGCGCCGCCGCTACTGATCAGGCGCGCGCCCTGGGTTTTCGCGTCTTGGGGACCGCTCAACAAATGGCGATTCCGTTTCCCTGGACCTCCGTGGTCGTCGATGAGAGTTGGCTCGCGGGCCATCGCGACATCGCCTACCGTTATCTCAAATGCGCGGTCGAATCGATTGTGTATATGAAACGCAACCGCGCCGACAGCGAACGCATCATTGGCGAGTACATGAAAATCAACGATGCAAAACTCGCCGCCACGGAATTTGACTTTGTCACGTCCTTGATGCCCGACTATCCGGCGCCGACCCTGGACGGCATTCGCCTGATTTTGGAGAACTTTGGCAAGGAATACCCCGATGCCCCGCGGCGCGATCCCAAAGAGTTTGTCGACGGCTCTATCATTGACCGGCTCAAGCAGGAGCGATTCGCGGAAGGGCTCAAACAGTAATTATTCTTCCTCCATCCTGACCCTGTGCTCCTCAAGCAATCCCGATAGCATGGATTCGACCGCGGATTGGCTTAAAAAGAGAGCCGTGAACCAGATCCTTGAAAGGGAAACGGCGTGAGCATCATAGATGCAAATAAGCTTCATAACCAGAGACTGGGTTCCAAATAGTGGCTGGCCCATAGCTTACTCCGAATTACAAAGCTATTACGCCAAAGCCGAGAAGATACTTTAAGTTGCTGTCCTTCGACACCTTTGAAAAAATCACTCTAAAACGGGGGATGAGCCAAGCGGAGAAGGCGCTTTTCGATAACGATCAGCTGAAGCCCAACATCTCAGTATGGGCAAAAAACCCTTTACGGTTCGGAGCGGCCTTCAAGTACGTGGACGATCACAGCTTTGGCCATTCGGCTGGCCGATCACTTAAAGGAGATCTCTCAAATCCCGGTTAGCCCAGGCTGTTCCACACCAGGAAAACTCGTGCCCGCGGCGAACAAACGCTGAGCCTTGAAGGACAACGGCATAGGAGGGAAAGCTCAACATCGAGTTGGCGCGCCCGGGCTTCATCATACTGGTGGCGGTTCTTGACTCGAAGCCTTTGACCTAGTAGGAAGCCAAAAGGTTAGGAAAAAAATCCTCAGGGAAGAACATGTCTGTCTTCAGCGAATTTTGCGTCGATTTCTTCAAAACCTATTTCGATCTCCACCCAACGGAGGCGATCTACTATGGGATTGAAGGCTACAACCACCTGCTCAATGACTACTCCGACGCGAACTATGGAGCGGAGAAGATTTTTGTCGAAAAATCGCTGGGCAAACTGCGGCAGATTCCGTTGGATGACCTCGACCGGGATGAAGCCATCGATTACGCCCTTCTCGAGGGCCGGCTAACCATTCAACAATACGAGCATGAAAAGGAAGACTACCGGCTGAAGTGGCCCGACCTTTACCTGCCCATCGACGCCATCTACATCCTTACGGTTCGTCCGACAAACGATCTGGCCGGCAATCTCATGAGTCGCCTCGAGGGATCGCCGGCGTTGATACACCAAGGCATTGCCAATCTCAGTCGCAGCGAGGCCAATCCACCCCGCCTGTGGACGGAGATCGCCATCGAGTCCGCAAAGGGAGGCCTCCGTTTCCTTGACAACTTGACGGCCCATCCGAGGGTGCAAGCAACCGTTCGCAAGACTGACTCCCTGCAGACGAATATTGACAACGCGAAGAGTGCCATCGGAGATTTCGCGGTGTTCCTCGAACGGGATCTTTTTCCGAGAAGCCGCGGCACTTATGCCGTCGGCGAAGAGCACTACAACCTGCTACTTAAGAAAAAGCACTTCTTGAAAGAAGACTCAGCGAGTCTGTTAGCCTTAGGGGAAGACCTGTTCACCAAGACGAAACAAGAGCTCACGGCGCTTGCGTCGGAGATTGTGCCGGGAATAGGCATCGCAGCGGTCGCCCGACGCATTCAAGAACACCACCCCTCTGCAGGCGAACTGCTCGCGGTGTATGAACGGGCTGTGGAGGCCGCGCGCGAGTTTGTGAAGAAGCAGGAGCTTGTCTCGTTTCCGCCGAAGGAAGAATTGCACGTCGTGCCGACGCCGGAGTTTCGCCGCCACGAAATCCCGTTCGCGGCCTATTTATCCCCTTCGCCGAAAGATATTGACCAAATCGGCTACTACTATGTGACGCCGGCAAGCGACGACGATTTGCTCCGAGAGCACAACTGGGTCGGGTTGGAGAATACTTCGGTCCATGAAAGCTACCCGGGACATCACCTGCAGTTTTCCATCGCCAATTCGATCCCGGCGGCCTCGACTCTGCCGCGACTGATGAATGAGTCGTCGGTATTCTATGAAGGGTGGGCGCTCTATTGCGAGCAACTCATGCTGGAAGAAGGTTTTTTGGAAACCAGGGAACACCGTTTCGTCATGCTCAAGGACCGGCTGTGGCGAGCGCTGCGAATCATCATCGACGTCAAAACACAGACCGGCCGGATGACCTATGACGAGGCCGCAGATCTCATGGTACGGGAGCTTCACTTCCCCCGCGCACAAGCCTGCGCCGATCTCAACTGGTACAGCCAATCGCCTTCCGGGCCCATGGGCTACGCGCTCGGCTGGTCGATCATCAATCGGCTGCGGGATCAAGAACGAACCCGCCTCGGATCGCGCTTCAATCTCAGAGAGTTTCACGACAAACTGTTGAGCGCGGGCAGCATTTCCCTGCCGCTGGTAGAAAAGAGGCATTTCACCTAGGCGATAGGCATCAAACACCTGTAGGGGCGACCGGCCGGTCGCCCCTACTTCGTAACGAACGACCTATGAAAACATCCACAGGAAAAGTTGCCCCCCGCGGCCCGTTGTTAGGCGCTCACATGTCCATCGCCGGAGGAGTCGATAAATCGCTGCTCCTGGGCAAGACGGTTGATTGCGACGCGATTCAGATCTTCACGAAGTCGGCGCGCCAATGGGCAGCTAAACCCTACACCAAGGAAGAAGTAGAGCTGTTTGACTTAAATCGTAAGGCAACCGGCATCACGACGGTGATCGCCCATGATTCCTATCTGCTTAATTTGGGTTCGCCTGACGGCACTTTGCGAAAACGTTCGGTAGCGGCTTTCATCGACGAGTTGGAACGGTGCGAGATCTTGGGTATCTCAAATCTCGTCGCCCATCCCGGCGCTCACGTGGGCGCCGGCGAAGACGCAGGGATAAGGACCATCGCCGGATCTTTAGACGAAGTTCATAAAGCTTGCCCCGGTTACCGCACCAAGGTCACCTTAGAGATCACCGCCGGTCAAGGCTCAAACCTCGGCTATCGCTTCGAACAGATCGGCAACATCATCGAGGCCACCAAGGAAAGCGACCGCCTGCGTGTTTGCTTCGATACCGAACATGCCTTTGCTGCGGGTTACGATATCCGCACGAAAGAGGGCTATGAGAGGACGTTCAGCGAATTCGACGAAATGATCGGCATCGAAGTACTGGCGGCTTTTCATCTGAACGATTCAAAAAAGGAATTCAACTCCCGCGTGGATCGTCACGAACATATCGGCAAAGGCCACATCGGCGTCGAAGCCTTTCGGCTGTTGCTCAACGACAATCGCTTTTGGGGCCTGCCGATGTGCTTGGAAACACCGAAGGGACCAGATTTGAAGGAAGACAAAGAAAACTTAGATCTATTGCGGAGCCTCTTTCAGGGCTAGAGACGCAATGAGAGGGGGGTTCACGTTGGCTGCGCCATTTCCCCACTCCTCTACTGCCGACCTTTAACAACACGAAATTGCCAGGGCCAAATCGCTTAAGCGCCAGGTCCACGACTTTGACATCGTCCCTGTCAACAATAACTTGTCCATCCGAGCGAACGGCAGCAAAGGCTCCTCGGTGTTTAGACTCCAGGCCTT
>DAIRFP010000075.1:0-21560 GCA_036794995.1 Thermodesulfobacteriota bacterium
GATGGCCCGTGGCAATGACGGCCAGAAGATATTTCTGGGACAAAACGATTGCCAATGTTTTTTGAATGGCGTCAAGGGGACGCTGTTGACTAAGTAGACAAGGTTTGGTATTGGAAGGCCATTTTATGTCGAGACAAGCGCGACTGGATAGCCCGGGGACGCTGCACCACGTGATGATTCGTGGAATCAATAAGCGGCGGATTTTCGACGACGAGCAGGATCGAAAAAAATTCGTGCGACGACTGGGCGCACTGGCCGAGGAAACCCGCACTCCGATCTATGCCTGGGCGCTGATGAGTAATCACGCCCATCTGCTTGTTTGCAGTGGAGCTCAGGGCTTAGCCCAATTCATGCGGCGGCTGTTGACGGGATACGCCGTGAGCTACAACCTGCGTCATCGCCGCCAGGGTCACCTGTTTGAGAACCGTTACAAATCGATCGTCTGCGATGGCGACAGCTATTTTACCGAGCTGGTGCGCTACATCCACCTCAATCCGTTACGAGTCGAGTTGGTGAAGGACGTGAGACAACTGGAGCGGTATCCGTATTGTGGCCATGGGACGATTTTGGGGACGCAATCGAACCCGTGGCAAGATCGTGACAGCGTGCTGGCGCAATTTGGAAAACGAGAAGCGGAGGCGAGGGAGGCGTACCGGGGCTATGTGGCTGAGGGTGTAGCGCGCGGGCGGCGGCCCGAGCTGGTCGGAGGTGGGCGGAGTCGGTGGGGTGGGGAATGGTTTGCGGTCGAGGGGCCGCGCCGGCGGGGTGAGCGGGAGTCCGGCGATGAAAGGATCTTGGGGAGCCGACAATTTGTGGAGCGTGTTCTTAGAGAGGCGGATGCGCGTACGGTCCGGCAGGATGCGTTAAAGAGGACAAAGCGCCATGCGGAGCGTATGGTGGCCGAAGGTTGCAAGAAGAGCGGGGTGTCGCTGACGGAACTTCGAAGCGGGAGCCGCCGGGGCAGGCTGCCTGAGGTCAGAGCCAATATCGTTCAGGGGCTGGTGGAGGATTACGGTTTAGCGCTGGCCGAAGTGGCACGCCAAGTGGGCATCTCGACCTCGGGGGTTTCGAAGATCATGACCCGGCGTTTGTCCAGTTAGTCAACAGCGTCCCATCTTTGGAATGGAACATCCGTGATCGGCGAGCAATCGTCGGCCACTCGATTCACCCCGCTCGGAAAATCACTCTGAATAGAGAGGAATCCTATAGGGAAAAACTCACAGAAAAACAGGCCGGTTTGAAAACTTAGGGAGCCTTAATGTAAACATATACCAAAAGCGCTTCATCGCTTCGCTCCGCCCAGTTCAGTGGTCCCCATCCTTGAGATCGGATGGATCCCTAAAGTGAAATCGAACATCAATTTCTCCCGAGGTGCAGCAACCAGGAACAACGTGATTTTCCCCGATGGCGCGATCCGCTTACCTTAAGGTCGGTGGGCTAGCCGCCCTATACTTGCTCTGGCTGGCCACCTGGCTCGTACTCGGTAATGAGCCGTATGGTCCCGGTCGGTATTACTGGGGTCAAGCTACCGTGCCCGCCGTCACCGGAATCATCGCCCTCTACGCTTCCCGACGCAGGCCCAGTCCCTACCCGGGGTTTCTCGTCATGCAGGGCCTTGCGTTCCTGCTGCTGGCAGGGTCGTGGGTGACCTACCAGTTGTCCAGCGGGTCCTCTGCGGGTGTGGCGTCTTCGCCACAAGACGCTAGCGGGGAGTTATCCGATCTAATCTCCAATTCGCTCTACGCCTCGTGTGTTTTCGTACTCATGTGCGCATGGGGCTACCTCGTATTAGAGCGGTGGCATGCCCGGCCGCTGTCGTTGCTTACAACGCTCGTGTTTGCGGCGTTGATGGCCGGCCTAGGGGCGATCTTCGCGAGCTTCTACTACCACAAGTACAGTCCTCTCCTGGACACCGCGCTCGGGCGGCTCGACGCCGTCACGGCCGCGCTCGAATTCGCGGTTCTCGCGACCGGGCTGCTCTGCATGCTGCTCAAGGAGCCGCCGGTTGTGGTCTGGATGCTCGTCGGAACGGTCATCCTGATGGCGGGCGACATGGCCTACAGCGTCGCCACTGTGCCGCAAACAATTGAGGCAGTCTGGATGCTAGGGCAGTTTCTGGTGCTGTCAGCCGTGGTTGGGATGCTGGGGGCGCCCATCCAAAATACCATCGCGTCCGATGCATCTACGGCTGCACGACCCGACGGGGCCGGGCGCTCGGGTCTTTCTGGCATCCTGATTCTGCTGTCCCTCGGGGCGGTCCTGCTTTCCCCGCTGGTTTGGTTCCTGCCCGTCGAAGCGGTGTGGAAGTCCTTCTTCTCCGTGCTTTTCATCGTTGGGCTCGTCACGATCCTAGTTTGGATCACCGATCGTTTCGATGACACCGTAGCCTACTTGCGAGAGTATGTGCGGCGTGTTCACCAGTCGAAACTGGTGTCTGAGGATTGGCGAGGTGCCCGGCCCCGAATCGGAACGGCTTTGCGCTCTACGGGGCTCGACGTCTTTCTGGACGAATTCCGCGATTCGGCTGCGCGACTGAAACAGGACGTGCTGTTCCTCGGACCAGAGCGGCTCTACGCGCCACCCAAAGACCGCGCCGATCCGCGCAAGGCATCCTGCTTTATCGTGATGCCCTTCAGCCAGGAGTGGTCTGCCGACGTGCACCGGATATTGGCAAGAGCGTGCCAATCCGCGGGCGTGCGCCCAGTGCGTGGGGATGACCTGTTCAGCCCCACCGACATCCTCGAGGACATCTGGCAAAGCATCAATGCAGCCGACTTCGTCATTGCCGATATCACCGGGCGCAATCCGAATGTGCTTTATGAGCTGGGAATCGCACATACATTGGCGAAACCGGTGCTCATCCTCTCTAAGGAAGCGGCCGACATTCCGATCGACCTAGCCACGCGGCGAGTGATTCTGTATGGGCAGAAGGCAGACGCTTGGCGTGAAGATCTCGCGCGCATGATTCAGGAGGCGATCGCGAAAGTCGTCGAAGATTACGGCCTTGAGTCTTCGGTGTCTAATAGTTTCTGAGACGGAGTAAAAACTATTATTATCGTTCCTGTATTACCGTTCCAGGATTCGCTCGAACCGAGATTGACAAGCCGGTGTGCTTGACACAAAAACGTCCGTCCGATAGTTCCTGGAAAGGAAACAGTCTCCGGGAGGAATGCCATGCAAGTGATCGACTCGGACGGGCATCTGCACGAGCCCTTCGATCTTTTCGAACGTCATATGGAAAAGGATTTCCATTCGATGCGTCCCCGCGTCGTGGAGCTGCGCGACGAGCAAAGAGATGAAGGGCGCTGGTTGGTCGAGGGCAAGCTCGTTCCTCGTCTTCCCTTCACCAAAGGCGTGGGGGGCGGCGGCTTCAGATATCAAACGCCGCGCCATGCCCAGATGAAAGCCAGAGACAACTCGTTGGATGATATCGAAGGCCGGCTCCAAGACATGGATCAGATGGAAATCGATTTTCAGGTGGTCTACCCCACGGCGTTGGTGTGGGCTTTCGACCTGGAGAATCGGGAATTGGCCGGAGCGGTCTGTCGCGCCTACAACGACTATGTCGCCGCGCAATGCTCGAAAGCCCCGAAGCGACTCAATGGCGTTGCTCTGGTGCCGATCCAAGATCCGGCGGCGGCGGTTGAAGAAGCTCGGCGCGCCATCCAAAAGCTCGGCCTTATTGGAGTCGTGATCCCGGGGATTGTCGGAAACCGGCCGCTGCACGCTAAAGAATTCGTTCCCTTCTTCGAGACGATGAACGAGCTGAACGTTCCCGTCGGTTTCCACGCCGTGACGGGCATGCACTACACGCCCTGGGCGGATTGCTTCACGGATTTTTTCTCTACCCACGTTACCGCGATGCCTTTCTCGATGATGGTGGCGATGATGTCGATGGTTCGCTCGGGACTGTTGAAGACGCTGCCCCATTTGCGCTGCGCCTTTCTGGAGATCGGCGCGAGCTGGTTTCCTTACTGGAATTGGTGGGTAGGAAAACACATCGAGCACGTCCTCGAGCCGCGAGCGGGGCGCAAAGAGAGCGACTGGGGCAGGGAGCCTTACGACTTACCCTCCACAGTTCACGAACCCTTGGAGGATATCCTTGAAGGCAGGATTCTCAGTGGTTTTGAAACCGATGAGAATCTCCGCGCCATCATCGACCAGCTCGGCAGCAAGGCTTTCATGTACGCCAGCGACTACCCTCACAGCGACATGGAATGGAACCGCGTGCAGTCCATCAAAGGATCCGAAGCTCTAACCGGTGCCGAGAAGGCCGACCTGCTGGGTGAAAACGCCCGGCGCTTTTACAACCTACGGATCTGAACTCTCTCTGAAGCTGCGTCAACTTACTGAGTAATTGCTAGAGTAGCTGGACGCTGTCCGTCTATGCATGATATAGCCGGGGAGCACTTGACCGCTGGGCGCTGGCACATCGAGACCACTCGCTGCTTCGAGCCTCTGGAGCCTATTCTGCGTTCACCAACACCAAGTACCGACAAAGACGAATCGGAACCGTCGGGAGATCGCGCTCCGGAAGTAACAGTCAGGCGACGCCGGCGTCCGCTCCAAGCTTTACGTCAACTACGGATCTTGGATGCGCTGCAGCATCGCGAGTTCCGTTTGATCTGGTACAGCCAGATATTTTCGTCCATGGCAACCTGGATGGACCAGGTCGCGCGTGGTTGGCTCATCTATGAGCTGACCGACTCGGCCTTTCAGTTGGGGTTGGTACGAGGGATTCAAGCGATACCGATTCTTCTGCTCAGCCCACTGGCTGGCAGCACCGCCGACCGCTATTCCCGTAGAATGCAAGTCTTAGTGGCCCAGGTGGTGGACGGGGTGTTGTATGCCGTGATCGCCTTGCTGATTTTTACCGGCGAAATCCAGCCGTGGCACGTCTACGTGACCGCCTTCGGTATGTCTATTGTCTGGACGTTTCAGCAGCCCTCAAGGGCGGCGATGATAGGTGATGCCGTCCCGCTGAATCAAATGACCAACGCCATCGGTCTCAATTCCATCGTTTTCAACGTCGCGCGCAGCGCCGGTCCTGCTCTAGCAGGCTTTCTAATCGCCCTCTTTGGCACCGGCAGTGCTTACGCCGCGCAGGCGATCTTTTACCTCCTGGCGACGATCTGGACCCTCCAGCTACGGATTGGCCAACCGGGTCTGGTTCGTTCCCACGGTGGATCTGGTTACAAGGAATCTTTGAGTCATAGCATTATCGAAGGGTGGAAGTTCAGCTGGCGCAACGAGGGAGTCCGCGCTAGCCTCCTTATCGTCGTTTGCGCGTCGCTCTTTATCATTCCCTTCATGACGCTCCTGCCTGTGTTTGCGCGGGACATCCTCAGAGTGGGAGCCAATGGCCAGGGGCTGCTGCTAAGCGCCATGGGCGTTGGCGCGCTTTTCAGCTCGGTGCTCCTGGCATCTTTCGGAGACCGGTGGCCGAGGATAAACCTGATGCTGGGAGGCGTGGGGTTATACGGGCTCATCATCGTCGCCTTTGCCGCGTCACCGTGGTTCCAACTTTCATTGGCGCTGATGGGTATCGTCGGGATCGTCCACGTCACCTCCCATGCCCTGGCGCAAGCGGTGATCCAAACCTACTCGCCCGCGGAATTTCGCGGTCGCACGATGGCCATCTTTCACATGACCCATGTCATCCTATTGACCGGAGGTATAATGATTGGGGCGCTCTCATCGATCGTGGGCGCGTCTTGGGCCGCGGCGTCCATGAGCATAGCCGGGACCTTAGGCATAATCGGTATCTACCTGGCGCTGCCGCGGGCGCGGCTCGTCCGATAGGCATTTGCGGTGTGCAGTGGTCGTGATCTTTTGTTCGTCCCCGGCAGCTAAAACGCTTCTTCTTGCGTGAGGCCGAGAACCTTCTTCCACCCTCGGTTGCCGCCGGCATGTCGCATCTTGTCCGGTAGTTGTGTAATCAGCAGTCGCTTGTCACAAAGTTCCATGCTGAGGCTTTCGCATTCCGAAGAGAGCCGTTCAATCAGCTTGCCAATTTCGATTTCCCGGTTGGCCGCGGCATCGATCAGGGCGTCCTTTTGTTTGAGCTCTCGATCCCGGCCTGCCAATTTCGCTTCGGTCTCTTGTAATCGAAATTGCAGATTTTGAATGCCGGCTCGCAAATCGCCCTCGTGCCGGCTTAAAGCCAATTCTTTTGCGGCAAGGTCTTCCTCGCGCTGTGCGAGCTGCAGCTTCAGATCGGTGAGCTCGGCCTCCATACGCTCTGTGCGTTGCTGCCACCGAACTTCCGCCTGCTCCGCGGTGAGCTCCGTTTCTCTCACGCGGCCAACCAGAAAGTCTCTTTCCGACACCAGATGCTGTAATTGAATCGAGCGGCTTTTTAGTTGAGTTTCCTGATCTTGAATGCGGCTTTCGAGCACGGCGAGCCTCACGTTTGCGGCCTCATCGAGTTTTGCTAGAGCTAAGTCTCGCGCCTGGAGAGACTCCTGTTGCTCTTTGATTTGATCGCGCAAGTGGTTGATCTCAGTCTCCATACTTTCCTCAATGCGGTCGGCGCATTCGGCCTCCTTAAGAACCGCGTCACAGGCTTGGTCCGCAAAGGATTTCAACTCGCTCAATAGGCTAAAGAGACGGTTGGCATGAGTTTCGACATCAGGAAGGCGATTCTCACCCGAATCGACGACCTTTTCATGCCCCGTGACTTGGCCCGAATCGTCATTGCCATTGAACTCGGAAGCGACTTCATTGTCGTTTTGAAATGATCCGTCGAGCATAGTACCTCCTATTGGAACTTAGCCATAAAGCACCCGGCAGGACAGCTCAGCAACTATCATACCGTCTATTTTACTTCGGATCTTGATTATAACTGATTGAAAAACTTGGCTTTTACTGAGCTAGTTTGATTTACCAAGGCTGCAGATCGATGACACAGGTGAACATTTGAGGACAATATTGGATATGTCAGACAGGGAAATTTCGAGAGAGTCAACGGGAAAAAGGGGGGCATTGAAAGTCTCCCTTTGTAAAGGGAGATTTAGAGGGATTTTCATCTGCTCAACGCGACTTTGACGAGACCCTGCGTGTGGCTGCGCCTAACTGGACGCTGCCGG
The DNA here is from genome assembly GCA_036794995.1 of Thermodesulfobacteriota bacterium. Taxonomy (GTDB): domain Bacteria; phylum Desulfobacterota; class Binatia; order UBA9968; family UBA9968; genus DAIRFP01. The sequence continues at coordinate 7,089 of DAIRFP010000075.1, forward strand.
GGGGCGCATGATATAGGCGAACAGTATCCTTGCCTCTTGGCTCTAGGACCCCGAGGCTCCCTCGTCCCTTCGGCCAGCTGTGGAGTTTATTCTGAGTTCAGCCGTCAACGCGTTGCTGCAACTGCGTGCCATTGAAACGCTTCGCCACCGTCAGTTCCGTTTGCTATGGTTTGGCCATTCCTTTACGTCCATGGCGTTCTGGATGGATCAAGTCGCGCGCGGTTGGCTGATTTATGAGTTGACGGATTCTGCGCTTCAGTTGGGTCTGGTGCGCGGCGTGCAAGCCATTCCTACGCTCTTGCTATCCCCAGTGGCAGGGACCGCCGCCGATCGTTATTCGCGCAAGCTGCAAATATTGGTTGCCCAAGGGATCGACGGATTGATGTTCGTGGCGCTGGCCCTGTTGATCTTTACCGGCGAAATCCAACCCTGGCACGTGTACGCGACCGCGTTCGGAATGGCCATCGTCCAGCCTTTTCAGCAGCCGGCGCGGGCGGCGATGATCGCTGATGTCGTGCCGTTAAGCCATTTGACCAACGCCATTGGTCTCAACTCGATCATTTTCAATGTGGCGCGAAGCACCGGCCCCGCCCTCGCCGGTGTTCTCATCGCGACCTTCGGCACCGGCGGCGCCTATGCGACCCAGGCGGTGTTTTATGCCTTGGCGACAATTTGGACGGTGCGGCTTCGGCCTGTAGAAAGTTCTTCTCGCGGGCACTCGGGTCATGGCGTTTCCTTCGGCCAGAGCATCATCGAGGGATGGAAATTTAGCTGGAAGAACGAAACGGTTCGCACCGCTCTGCTGGTGGTTATGTTCGCGTCTTTGTTCATCGCCCCGTTCGTAACACTCCTGCCAATTTTCGCCCGTGACATCCTCGGCGTCGGCGCCACGGGACAGGGGCTGCTGCTTACGGCCATGGGAGTAGGCGCCCTGGTGACCGCCGTCATTATCGCTTTTTTCGGCGACCGCATGCCGCGGGGGATCTATATGCTGGGAGGCGTGGCGTTGTTCGGGCTCAGCGTTGTGGCCTTCGCGGCATCGCCTTGGTTCCAGCTTTCCATGGCTCTGATGGTCATCGTGGGGTTCGCCAATGTCTGTTCCCACGCGCTGGTGCAAACGGTGATTCAAACCTACTCGCCTTCCGAGTTTCGTGGCCGCGCGATCGCGGTTTTCCATATGAGCAATGTGGTGATGACCCTGGGAAGCATGCTTATCGGGGCGCTGGCGACACTCTGGGGCGCCCAATGGGCCATGGCATGGATGGGCGCGGCGGGCGCGCTGGCAATGCTCGCGCTCCACCTGATGCTGCCCCAGGCGCGCCATATAAAGTAAGCTGTTCGCGTGGGTGTACTTTGTTGCGGCCAGCCAACGCAAGAACAATCGTCTCGACTCGAATAGACTAGTCCCAGGGGGCTACGTCCGGGCTGCGAGAAACTCATCGATGGCTCGATTGACCTCCTCAGGCTTCTCGGCGAACGGGAAGTGCCCGGCATTTTTCAACTTCAAGTATTGCGAGCCGGAAACCGCGTGATGAATCTCCAGTTCATACTCGGGGGATAAATTGGGATCGTCCGCTCCGCGGATCAGCAGCAGCGGCGGTTTGAGAGTCTGAATGCGTTCGCGCACATCGAAATGATCCAAGGCCACGAAATCACGGTGCTGCGACAACGGTCCCACCTTGCGGTGGCAATCCACGAGATGGTCGCGTAGCCCCGGCTCCATAAATATGAATTGATGGCGCATAGTTTCAAGCCATTGCTGATAGGTTGCAGGATCTTCCGCCGCTTTCAGACGAAACTCCAGCGTCCCCGGCCGTCGCTCCCTGGGTCGCATGCCGGTGGTCATCAATACCAATGCTTTGACCTCATCGGGGTAGTCCAGGCCGTACTGAAGCGCGATGCAACCTCCCAGGGTAAAACCTACCAACACCAGATCTTTCTGCTTACCTTTAGACCACAACCATCCTCTCAACCATTCAGTATAGCGCGCCACATCGGGGCAAGCTGTTCCCTCCGGATGCCCGGGCAAGGTCGGCGCGAGGCTACCGGGATAATATTTGAGCTGATGGACGAATGAGTCGGCACATCCTCCGGCGCCAGGCCCGTGAACAAACACCATTTGAGCCATACGTCACCCCCAGGTTAACCCTCGGTCATTTCGACTGGTTTCACGTGTCAACCGAATGACGCTGAATGTCAAGACGAAAACTTCCCGAAGTCTTACCTATCTACGGGAGGTTAAGTTATGGACCTACAAATCAAACTATTCAATGGCTTGGGTAGGGGGAATCACGTCATCGTCATCAGTCGCGGTTTGGTGGATATTGACGGATTCAAAGAAATATTTCGCAACGTTGCCAACACAACTGAATTCCTGCTCGATTGCATGATCCTGATCGATCTGCAAGACGCGACCTGCAGGCTGGAGCCTACCGATATCTATGCCTTTGCGGAAAATCTAAGGCCGGAGTATTGGCCCGCCACTAACAGAGTGGCCTTGGTATCCGTACCGGAGCCGCAAGAATACCGCCAACTCTGCGTATTGAGCACGTTTTTGTCGAACCGGGCGATCAAAAACGCAGTCTTTAAGGATACCAGGACTGCGCTGAGTTGGTTGGCGGAAGCCATGTGATCTGTTTTGACAGAAAGCCCACTCCCAGCCGAGGTCGCAAGCTGAATTTCTCCTCATCGATTCAACCTCTAGGCGCGTGAAATTCGTCCGTTATGGTCCTCACGACCAGAGCACGGCTGCGGGCATTGGTCCCGTCGGTTTGCTCTTATTGGAAACCGAAGATCTTGCCATACTCAGCGGTAAGGCGGTCCACCATTTCGGCGTGCTCCTGTTTTAGGTAGATCGTTTTTTTGCCTTGGACAAACTTGTATGCCGGTGTCCCAGGGACGAAGGCGGAGGTATGTCCGCCGAACTTTTCCAAAATTTGCTGTGCCGGAGGCGTCGGAAGAAAAGCAGAGAAGAGATGCCCCGCGTTGGGGTGAGGCGCCCCCTTCAGAACGCCGGCATTGTAGGCTGGAGATATCACCGGCGTCACTTCTTCGGCATGGACAATAGGCGCACCGCTGACTTTGGCCTGATGCACGAAGCTATCCGTCAACGTGACGGTGACCAAAACTTCGCCCAACTGAAGGCGGCTGTAGATTGTGCCAAGCGGTCCCAAAATGGGCTGCTGCGCTGCCAGGGCTTTGACATATTCGGTGGTCTTGGCTTCACCCCAGAGTGTGGCCAGCCGGGCCACGTGGTGAGTGGCGGTCGTCATCCCCAGTTTCCCGCCTTTCCACTTGGGGTCTAGTAGATCCTGCCAATTCTTGGGAACGTCCTTGGGCGAAACCAGTTGCTTGTTGTAAGCCGGCAACGCAAATTGATTGGCCAGAATAACCGTGCCGCCATCGTATTGAATCGCCAGTGGATCGACGCCGACCTTCGTGTAGTCGTAGGTCTTGTGCAGCTTCTTTAGCCACAGGGTCGCGTGGCCGGCGTCGTGAATCAGCATGACGTCCCATTCTTGAGGCTGGCCGGTGGCGGCGATGCCGACGATTTTGCCCACATCTCGAGTCATGGAGCCGGCAGGGGTGAAGTTCAGCCTCAGGTTCAAGCCGTATTTCTTGTTGAAGGCTTCGCCCAATCGTTGCGCTCCTTCCGGGGTCAAAGTGGACGGAGCATAAAGCTCGATGACGCCCTCTTTCTTCGCCCCGGCGATGAGATCGTCGATGGGCGCTGCCTTGGCCGGCTCAAACGAGACCAAAGCAGCAAATAAAGCCATTACCCATGACCCATTGAATCTCCGTTGTTTCACGGATCACCTCCTGTTAGCGAATCATCTTGCATCCCCCGGAAACCAGCCCTGGTGCTTGACCAAGCCCCGCAGATATTTGATTTGACCGCGTGGCGCGTGTTACAGGCGATCACGCTGGCGAGCCGAATGCTCAACGTGGGCAGCGGTTGATACTGGGGTTCATTGAGCACGCGATTCAGATCGGCATTCTTAATGGTGGAGAGATAGTCTTTGGTTCTCGCAAAGACCGCGTCAAGGTAGTCGAGCAAAAGCTGTTTATCGCTGACGGCAAACGCGTCCACCTGCGCCCGGGTGTGCCGGTGACCGGAGCCGTAGTCCTTTGGGTCAGGCGGCAAGCGTGCATGCCAGCCGTCCGCGATCCACAATTGCGGGCGTTCCATCAATCCAGAAAAATTCGAATCTTGGACGCGTGACAAATGCCAGACCAACCATGCAATAGGCGGTTTGGGCGGAGCCATCAGCTCTGCGGGTGATAAATCCTGCAGCGCGCCCCGCACCATGTCGCGCACTCGCCCCAAGGCGTCGATCACCAATCCGGCACTTTCCATCATCGCATCTCCAGGGTTAGAGGTATTGAAACAAACTGGCCTGTGGCCGTCGCTAGGATTGCGAAAATAGCACATAAAGCACGGCGAGAGAGAAATATCCATAGACCGCCGCGGTCAGGGTAAACGCCTTGACGGTGAGGGCTCGTCGCTTGTGCCTGAGCATAAAGATCAGCAATAGCAGAACACAGGCAAGGGTCTTCCAATAAAGCAGTCCCCAAATGATGCCCCACGCCGATATGGCGTTGCGCACAAGCGGGTTTGCCTCGGGCACGCCGGCGGATAAAAAGTGATAGCTTAGCAGGCCATCAAAGACCTGAAGCAATAGATTTAAGAGGAAAGGAAGCCAAACAGGAGGAATCAAAGGAGCGGCCATAGACTTCGAATATTTCTGAAGCCGCTCGTTGTCAAGACTACCGGCAGAGAAATTTAATGATTCAGCTTAGCCATTAGCGTCATAGGATCGATGAGACGGATAAGGATGGGAACGGGAGGTAGGTCTTGCGACCGATGAAAGGGGTGAGTCTTCCAGAGGAAGTGCGGAGGCCGCAAAGTTCGAAGTTCAATGCTCAAGGTCCCAAAGGAGTTGAAACGTTGAACCTGGAACATTGAACCTTGAACAGATTTGGGCTTTTCTACTGCAGTGTGGGGGCTTACAAGGTTGGGCTCATGTCGCTGGATGTACCGCCGGCCGCGGGAACATAGCATTTCAGGGTGTAGTCCATCACCATGCGGTCAGCATTGAAGCGCCAGCCGAGAGTCCGAATCGTTCGTTTCATGCGCTTGATCCAGCCCCGCGGCAGACCGTCGCGGTCGCGCTGATAGAAGAGTGGAATCACCTCTTCGTGCAGAGTGTGGTATAGATCTTCTCCGTCCCGGGTGTCGTGAATACTCATGTTGGAGTGAGTTCTGCCGGTGCCGATGGCGAAGCCGTTCAGGCCGTCGTAGGCCTCAGCCCACCAGCCGTCCAGCACCGATAGATTTAAACCACCGTTTAAGACCACCTTCTGACCGCTGGTGCCAGAAGCCTCCAGCGGCCGACGGGGGTTGTTTAACCAAACATCGACGCCCTGCACAAAATGACGGCCGACGTTGATGTCGTAGTCTTCGACGAAGACGAACTTGTCGGCAAACTGCGGGTCGCGCATCAACTCGGCAATCTGTTGCAGTACCCGTTTGCCGGGTTCGTCGAGAGGATGGGCCTTGCCGGCAAAAACAAACTGGATAGGCCGCTTCGGGTCGTTCACCATTGAGATGAGCTTTGCGATGTCCGCCAGAATTAAATCCGCCCGTTTATATGTCGCAAAGCGGCGCGCAAACCCTACTGTTAGGGCATCCGGACTGAGCACCCGGCCGAGTCTTTGCAGAATTTCCGGCGCCTCGTCCCGGCGCTGGGCTTGTTCCACGACCCGCTGGCGGACAAATTCCAACATCCTTGATTTCAAACTCAGATGGGTTTCCCAGAGCTCGCCGTCATCGACTTTCTCAATGCCCTCCCAAATGCGCGACTCACTGCTGTGCTCATGCCAGCCGGTGCCTAAATGGCGGTCATAGAGGCGAAACATCTGCGGCGCCAACCATGTGGGGACATGCACACCGTTGGTGATGTGGCCGATGGGCACCGCGTCTTCGTTCCTGCCGGGATAGAGCCCGGTCCACATGGCCCGGGATACCTCGCCATGCAGCGCCGAAACAGCGTTGGCGCGGCGCGCCAGTTTGAGTCCCAGCACGGTCATGCAAAACCGTTCCTGTGAATCGCCGGGATTTTCCCGTGCCAGCGCCATGAGTCGATCGTGGGAAAGCCCCAGTTGCTCGCGGAGCGGTCCGAGATGTTCCTCGATCAAGTCGGCATCAAAGCGATCGTGACCCGCGGGGACGGGCGTGTGGGTCGTGAAGACCACCTCTCGGGAAACGCGGGGAACGGCCTCATCGAATCCCAGGCCTTCGTCCTCCATGCGATTGCGAATCGCTTCGAGCACGGCAAATCCGCTATGTCCTTCGTTCATGTGCAGCACGCCCGGCGCGATTCCCATCGCTTTCAAGGCGCGAAAGCCGCCGATGCCCAGGAGCAACTCCTGACGAATTCGCGTGCGGCCGTCTCCGCCGTATAACTGCGACGTGAGTTGCCGGTCCTCGGGAAGGTTTCCTTCCACGTTTGAATCGAGCAGCAGCAGATCGCAGCGGCCTACTTTCACGCGCCAGATCTTCGCTCGGATAGAACCGCTGCGGGTTTCGATCTGCACCGTGACCGGCTCACCGTTGGTGCCGATGGCCGGTTCCATGGGCTGTTCATTGACGTCCGTTTGCAGATACTCTTCGCGCTGCCAGCCACTCTGATCGAGCCGTTGGAGGAAATAACCTTGGCTATAAAACAAGCCGATACCGACCAGCGGAATATCCAGGTCGGAAGCGCTCTTGATGTGATCGCCGGCGAGGACACCTAGGCCGCCGGAATAGATCGGGATCGATTCGTGCACGCCAAACTCAGCAGAAAAATAAGCTACCGGACGAGGTCGCAGGACACCTGCATGGGTTGCGCCCCAGGTATGATCCGCTTGGAGATATTCCTGCTGGCGGCGGTAGGTGTAGTTGATCCGGCCGTGCAGCACCAGTTCCCGGGCACGACGTTCGATCCCCGACAAAGGCATTTCTCCCAGCAGTGCGACGGGGTTGTGATTGAGCTCCCGCCAGCGCGCCGGGTCGAGGTCGAGGAATAAGCTGACGGAGTCATGGTCCCAACTCCACCAGAGATTGCGGGCCAAAGACCAGAGCCGTTCCTGGACGGGAGCGATGAAGCGCGCGAGGGTGCGGGCCTCGCTGACGACCGGGGCGACCTGGGCGGCGGCCTCCGCCAGCATGCGGACCTCATCCTCGCGAAAGATCCGGGCTTCGATGGTTTGAACGACAAGCACTCCCTGCAAGATTCCGCGATCGATCAGGGGAACGCCGAGGAACGAATTAAACGCGTCCTCGCCGGCTTCGCTGAAATATTTAAAGCGGGGATGGTTCTTTACCTGTGCCACGGCCACCGGGCGGACCTCCTCTGCAACCAGGCCGGCGAGCCCCTCATGGAGAGCGAGGCGAAGCGTACCGATACACTGGGGGCGCAGTCCGAGGGTCGCGGCCAGTACGAGATTGGCTCGATCCGGTTCCAGCAAATAGGCCGAACAGACATCGGTGCCAAACCGTCTCGCGATCAACGCAACGACATTCATGAGGGTTTCGGCCGGCTTGCCGCTTTCCTCCGCGAGATTGCCGATTTCGTCTAAAGTCAGAACGTAACTGGGATCAGGTTCAGTTGTATCCTGGGTCTCGCCGTCATCCTGCCAGTCCTCTTGGACCTGGAGAATCGATCCTTTAAGACACTGGCCGTGTAGAGCTCGAATGGCGTCGATCCGCGGAGAATCATTCCGCAGAGCAATATGCCCGGCTGCCGATACATTGGCCACCGTATCTTGCACGATACGAATGGACTCCACTTCGAAGCCGTAGGATTCGATCCACTGTCGCAGCTCGGTATCTTGGCAATCGCGCGGTACGTTGGACAACAATAATCTGGTCATAGTCATTCCCATAGCCGACAAAAAAAAACGCCACGGAACGCGCTAAGTTTACGCGGTCTCCGCGACGTCATTGTCGTTCCTTCGAAGGCGCTCACCCGCCTGGATCTTTACCGAAATTTTTTAAACTACTGACCGATTGCTGTCAAGCGCTTTGAGACAGAACGGAAACGAATCGGCGAGCGAACCGACGTTTGCAGATCGATAATCGACTCAGGCTGTTTCTCGATCCAGCCGGGATATGGCCGCTCTCAGGCTCGATCGCATGCGCTCCAGGGAACGAGCCAGGTCGCCAATCTCGTCCCGCGACTCCACGCACTTTCCACTGACTGAAGTCTCGAGGTCCCCTTTGGTGACCTTGTCCGCGATCTCTCTCAGGCCAACGATGGGTTGAACAATCCAATGGGCCAGGAGAAACGAGAGCAATGTCCCCACTAAGGGAACGATGGCGATTATGGCGAGAAAACGCAGGAGCGCGGTGCGAATTTCTTTTTCCACCGAATCAGCCGAAAACCCCACGTGCACACTTCCTACTTGTCCTTCCAAAACCGGTACGCTGGTTTCGTATACCTTTTTGTCGCCCACTGACAATTCTCGTCTTAGCGGGTCACGCCCGCCGCCGGAGGGAAGTCCTTGGCGGAGTTCCGGAGGGAGGGTGTCCAAGGTATGGGCAACTATTTGTCCTTTATTATCTTCGACAAAGGCGTAGGCTACGCCATCGAGAAGCGCATATTTTCTTAACAGGGCATGAAGCCCTAAAGGATTCTTCCCGGCCAAGTGCCCGGCAGCGGCGTCGCTTAAATTGGTCGCCACAGCGAGAGCGCGCCTGTCCAGTTGGTCCCGCAGGATGCTGTGGGTGACTTGATATATTGCGACCGCCACCAAAAGACTCAAAATCAACATGACGGCTGTATAGGTCCCGCCAATCTTCCACTTGAGACTGACACGTCGCCATCCTTGCTCCATTTTCCGTCTCCTTATTGACTGGTTAGGCAGCCCACGCAGCTTTGGGCGCAGCAATCTCCGGGGAACACGTCCCTAAGCTAGGGACGGCAAGCATCGCTTTTCATATACGTTTCGTGCCTCCGATTCAATCCTTGCCGGCGGTTCTCCTGATGCGGGGTCCTATTTCCCCTTACCATTGCACCCGGCGCCGCTTACGATAGGCCAACCTCAGCCAAAGGTTAGAGCATCGCCGTCGCCACGGGCTCCGTTAGTTTTTCTTGCATTCGCGCGTCTTACCGGATGCAGCCTTCCGCTACCCTAGACCTTAGACCTTTTTAGGCGATGCAGAATCGCATTGACTGTCGACAGCCGTCTTTGCTAGTGATAACGCCAGCGAATTGGCTTTAAAACTCTTGTTGGACCCTGCAATGCTGTTGGAGGATTAGGATCATGAATAAGACGTTCGACATTCCGCTGGATAGAAAGCAACAGACGGCATCTGCTCTTCATCGAATACGTTTTACCGATGCCCAGCGGGCAATAATCAAGAAGGCTTGCGGTGCATCCTATACTCTATGGGAATCACGAAAAACGGGAATGGAGGCGCAAATGCCCTTCCTGATCGGATGGTCGACCGAAGGCGGTACGACAACGTGCTGCCCATGTGGTTGCAGCTCAGGTTGCGGGCTTGTGCTGCGGCATCTCGATGTTCCTAAAGATATTGCGCGTTTTACCTTGATCAAGTAACCCGCGCTCTTTACCAGGCCAAGCGAGTTCGATGCAAACAGTCCGCGTAGACAAGAATAAAAATTGCAGCAAGCCATCGATGGGAGCGCCAATACTCTCTGAGTCTGACACAGAGCAAGATAAGGAGATTCTTCATGCGCAGGTCGAAAACGAAGATAGATCGAAGAGAATTCCTAAGACGAAGCACAGCACTGGGCGTGGGAACTTTGATTGCGCCGGCCTTTCTGCGGCGGGGATGGGCTGCGTCAAAGGAACGCGTAGTCATTTTTCAGGGGGTCGGATTAGATTCTTTACATCCTTACGCCTATAGCGGCGGTGGCATCGTTGGCATTTGGCTACACGTGATCGAGCCGTTGGTCCAGATGGACTTTGGGCGAAATGAATATGTCGGGGTTCTGGCTGAGTCTTGGGAGGTCCAAGGCAGGAAATGGGTATTTCGACTCAGGAAAGGGATCCGGTTTCATGATGGATCCCCGTTTACGTCGAAGGATGTGGTTTTTTCCTTCAATAGAATGAAAAGTGACAAGCGGAGTCTACAGGGAACTGATATCGCGAATCTGGAGGTAGAAGCCCAGGATGACTTCATCATTGTGATGACGACCAAGAATCCGAGCGCTATCCTGCTTGATCGCCTGAATACTCGCTACATTATAAGCAAGGCGGCTGCGGACAAATACGGCGACCAGACGGACAATCAGGCCATCGGCACGGGACCCTACAAGTTTGTCAGCTGGCAGCGGGGTGGAAATCTGGCGCTGACCCGCAACGACGACTATTGGGGGGCGAAGCCTGAAATAAAGGAAGTGATATTGAAAGGGGTCAAGGAAGAAGCCGCGCGGGTCGCGGGGTTGCTCGCGGGTCAAGCGGATGTCATCAGCAATTTGTCTATCGAAGAAATCCCGCGCGTCGAAAAACATCCGCGCACGCGGGTTGAAAAGGTCCCGGGATTCAGAATGTATTTTTTGGCGATGCAGGTGACGTACAAGCCTTTCGATAATCGGCTGGTGCGCCAGGCGATCAATTATGCGGTGGACCCCGAGGTGATCATGAGGCACATTTTCGACGGCAACGGTTCGGTGCTCAACGGGCCATTAGCCGCGAATATGGTCGGCTATGATGCCAACGTGAAGCGCTATCCCTACGATCCAAAGAAAGCGCGGGAGCTGCTGACTCAGGCGGGATATCCGAACGGATTTGAGATCAAGCTGCATTTTTCTCCCGATCGTCATCTCAAAGGCAAAGAGGTTGGCGAGGTCATTGCCAGTCAGCTGGCGAAAGCCGGTATCAAGGTCGAGCTGATCGGCCAGGAGTACGCGGTCTATTGGGGTAAGGACGGTGTTAATGGCGGCAAGCTCCCCTTCTATTACGCCGGTCGAACCACCAACGACGGCGACACGCTTTATGACCAGTACTTCCACACCGGCGTAACCAAACGCATCGGCTACAGTAATCCTGAGTTCGACAAGCTGATTGAGGAGGAGCAGAAGACCGGCGATCAGAAGAAACGCGTGGCGTTTCTGCAGCAAGCGGGGCGGATTTTGATGGAGGACGCGCCCTTTGTCCCGCTGTATACGCTGGCAGAGATTTACGGCCTGGCGAGGACTATTCTCTGGAAGGGTAATCCGGACAATCGGGTCCTCGCGGCGGAAATGAAGATTAAGTCTTAGAGCGGGACGTGTGGCTGGGGTGGTTTCAGGAGCGAAGCGATCCTGGTCGATAAAGCCACCAGGTACGAAACGAAACGCCGCGAGCCATCCTACGGCGAGGCGAATGAGCAGCGTGAAGACTTCGACTACCGGTCTTTCACAAATTCGTCGAGCGCTTGACCGAATCCTGCGGCGTGAATTCCGTAGGAGCTGAAATCACCCGCGAACGCGCCTAGGGCCCACAGCGCTGCGTCATGATAGCGGGGCTCTCTTGTCGCTTCGGCGAGGGCGAGAAAGAATGATGCCGCCGCGCCGTTTTGCTCGATCAATGTCAGACGGAAGCTCAGATAGGCAAGTCCGGGAGCGGCGACATCGTAGTAACCCCCGTCGGAATTCTTAAAGCGCTTTGAAATAAACTCCGCCAACTCCTTCGCGTAGTCCAGATACCTCCTGTCGCCCGTGGCTTTTTGAGCTTCCACTAGCGCCACGCCCATGCGCGCCTGGTCATTAAGTAGTCCCGGCACTCGCGGGGAGCCCTCGAAGTAATGAAACATGCCTCCCTCCGAGTCCCGGCCCTGGCGCCAGAGAAATTCGAGAGCTTGCAGCGCGCGTTCTTTGTAGCTGGACTTTCCCAAGATTTCGCCGGCGTCCAAATAGGCAACGACAGCCTGGGCGTTGCCGTCCGTATAGATACAGGCGTCGATGATGGAAAAGAATTCTCCTGGTGCGGCACTTTCCGCGGTTTCGTTGCGCAGAAAATCTTCGCAGCCATAAAACGTCCCATTCACTGTGTTGGAAAGCCTGCGGTTCAGATAGTCGATGATGTCCTCGGCCATAAGGGCATACTGCGGGCTCTGGGTGATTCGAAAAGTGCGCGTGCAGTTTGCCAGGAGACCGGCCTGTTCCCCGAGCAGCTTCTCCCGGTGGGGTCGGCTCCAATCTGCGTTGGAGCAAGTGCGGAAATACCCTCCCCCTTCGTGATCGTGCATCTCGCCCTCTCTCATCCGGTTCAGGGTAAGGCAGACATGGTCGAGATAGCCAGGCTCCTTCGTCGTCTCGTAGCGGGATAGCAAAAAATCATTCGCGTCCGGGTGGATAAATTTCTGGCCGCGGCCGTAGCCGCCGTGGCTTCGGTCGGTAAGCTCCATGATCACTGTGGTGATCTCCGATAAGGTGGAGGCGTTGGGGTGTCCGTGTTTTCCAGTAACCGATGGTTCCGCGGAAGTTACGTCGTTAATCTTGCCTGCCGACCGGATTTCATCCTTCTTCTCGTGATATCCCGTGTACAGGCGAGCTAACAGATTTCCGAAATCCTCGCTGGGAAGATAATTGGTGGCCCCGAGAAGCTCTCCCTGAGGAGCCATGAAAGCAATTGTCGGCCAGCCGTTTAAATTGTAACGCGTGTTGACATCGGGCCGCTGCGTGTCCTCGGTACGGATGGCGATAAAATAGGCGTTCAACAAGGCGATGTTCTCGTCGTCTGAAAACGCGCCTTCGTCCATCCGCTGGCAGAACCTGCACCAGAAGGCCGTCAGAAAAAGCATCAGGGGTTTGTCTTCGGCTTGGGCCTTGGCAAAGGCCTCGTCGCCCCATTCGTGCCAACGAATGAGGTTGGCCCGATTCGGATTTGGCGAAAAGCGAATCATGAGCGCGGTAATCCTGACCCGCTTTTATCATCATTTAGCGTGCAGCAGAAACGAAAAATGTGGATTAACGTGCGTTGACAACAGCATGTTCCCCGCCTTATGAATACGTAAGGCGGTAACCTTACTATGAAGGATAGATCTGCAACTGTGGCGAGAGAGCACAGAGATTATTACCTCTGTTGCGGGACCCAGGTCAGGATGAGGGTAACGTAATCTCAGGCGAGGGATACCCATGCAGCTAACTCTGGCACATCACCCCATCACGGAAATCCAATTCGGAGCCCAGACGCGACTGGATCGGACGACATTAGTGGTTGATCCGACAGAACTACGCCGGCTGGTCCGGGAAGATGAAGCAGTCGAAAACATCGATTTCGAAATCGTCCGTCCCGGCGAGAGCTGCCGGGCCGGGCCAATCTTCGACATTGTCCAACCACGAGCAAAAGAGCCTGGGTCCAGTCCTGATTTCCCTGGAATTTTGGGTCCACCGACGAGCGCGGGCATGGGAACCACCCATGTGCTAGAGGGCGCCGCGGTTTCAATTCTGGCGGAACGATCGCCAGGAGAATCGCGAAGCGTGACGGGCCGGGTTTTGGAGATGAGCGGGAGCGCTGCAGAAGCGACGGTGTATTCTTTGCTTCAACACCTGGTGGTGATCCCGCACACGCGAAAAGGATTGCCGATTCATGTCATTGATAAGGCCTACCGGATAGCAGGCTTGAAGATCTCCGTTTACCTGGGTCGTGCCGCGCTCACTCACAACGCTGCATCCACTTACACCTTCGACCCGGTTGGCCCCAACGAAGGAGGACGCGACGGGCTGCCACGTTTCGCCTATGTAGGGCAGATCTTTTCCCGCCAGCGCAAGCCGGCGGTGGACGAACCGATTCTCTATGGCGCCAACACCGAGGGTATGCTTCCTGTGCTGCTCCATCCCGACGAATGGCTGGACGGAGCTATCGTGCCGTCGCTGCAGTCCTGGTTCGGCGGCACCGAGACTTACTTCTATCAAAACCATCCCGTGATCCTGGAACTCTACCGCCGCCATCAGGCGCGGGAGATTAACTTCGTCGGGACGATCGCCACGATTGCAGGTGCCGATAACTCCGACCGGGAACGCCACTGCCAAGCGGCGGCGAATCTAGTTAAGTGGAACTTGAAGGCCGATGCGGTGGCTCTTACAAAATGGGGTGGCGGGTTGCCCCATGCGGACCTGGCGGAGACTGCACGGCTGCTGGAAGGCACGGGCATACGAACGGCGGTCATGGTTTCGGATATGTCAAAAGACCGGCGCGTGGAGTCGGCGCTTCTGTTCAATTTTCCCGCCGTGAACGCTATCGTCTATAACGGTGGTAGCGGCACACAATGGGAGATTCCCAGGGTGGAACGACTGATTACGGCGACTCCGGAGCTGGGCGACCTGTTGGCCGGACCGATGCTGATCGGGGCCTGGAACGTGGTCGGCGTTACGAACCAGCAGGGAGCGTCGAGAATGCGGGCATTGGTTTACTAAAGTCATTCGTTACAGGCAAAAGAAAGAGGGGAGACATCGGGACAGAACAACCACAGAGAAC
>DAIRFP010000326.1:0-4888 GCA_036794995.1 Thermodesulfobacteriota bacterium
TGCTGGCAAATCCTTTCTACCGTCAGCTGGGTGCAGAAATTCATTCAACCGATATAAGTCGTCAACCGGGAAGCTCCGACCTGGCTGATGGCGCCGGCAATATCGCCAACCCAGAGTCTGATCTCCCGGTTTGCCGGCACAGGAGGAATCCCGGGGTTGGTGTTGTCGGGGTTGGTGTTATCCAAAATCAAAGTCTCGCCGCCGATGACTCGTTCCACAGGGGGCAAGGTAATCGCATCCCGGGTCAACCCAGGTGTCACGAGGGCATCGACGTTGTCGGGAACGAAGGTGATGCCGGTGTCCGGGTAGCGTTCCATAATGATAAGCGCCGACTTCATCCCCATCTCTTCACAGCGTTGATAGATCATCATCAAGTCGGTGTCGACGGCGCCGCCACCGATCTTGGTGGCGATAATGCCATCCGCGCCCAAAACCTCTTTTGCCAACCGCGCAGCCAGATGAGCATTGCGCTGCTTCTCGGTAATGGTCACCGGCGCCATGGTGACAACTACGCCGGCAAACCAGAGGTCTTGCCGGTGGCGCTTGTATAATTCCAAGATGACGGGATGATTCTGTGCAAAGTAGGTGAAGGCGGAATAGGAAAACATCAACGCGCCGTCGAGGATCTCGTTGGGATGGACGATGGTCGGCATGAATCCCTGGATGTTGCTGCCGTAAAAGACAGTTTCCCTTTGGTGCGTCGGATGCTGCTGCGAATGGATCGGGAAGATGTAGCTGATGCGCGGCAATTCTTTAGGCCCGTGGTTGA
Source organism: Thermodesulfobacteriota bacterium (assembly GCA_036794995.1). Lineage (GTDB taxonomy): Bacteria > Desulfobacterota > Binatia > UBA9968 > UBA9968 > DAIRFP01. The sequence continues at coordinate 770 of DAIRFP010000326.1, forward strand.
ACGCGACCGGCGGCAGCTCGTAGACTCGGCTTGTATCGGGGACACTATCCTTAGCCGCCGCTGCCAAGTACACCGCGGTTTTGAGGCCGGCTTTTTTGATCGCCAGGCGGTACTCGTCCATGTCGGCGCTTTTGGCAGGGTGGGGGATAAGCACGACGTTGTGGGTGGCGCCGAAGGGAGAATAATCCGTCGCCGGCCCGCTCATATCGATGATGTTTCTGCTCCGCTGGCCCGCGCCGCTCTCGACCACGCCGACGTTTTTCAATACCCGCGTATGCCCGTCGCCGACGAGACCCACCGGGTCGAGGGCGCCGGGAAAATTAGCACCGCTCAACCTGAAACGCGGCTCGAGCACATCCAGCACACGGATAATCCGGCAGGACTCTCCCGGATGCGCGAGCTCGATTGCAATGCTGTCGAAAAGCGGTTCTTGGGCCAACAGGGAGATCAGCTCCCGGCGATCGATGGTCAAGAGGTGATCGTCTACGGCGGTGCGGGAACCGAATCGAACATCCTTAATATGCACCCGCCCCATTTCGAGCTGCATTGGCTTACTTCCTGGTGGTCACAATTCTCACTAGATCTAGCAGCTTGCTACGGGGAAGCGATCATCGTTTCTTGGTCATAGTAGCAGGCGCTATACTGAAGGTTCCCTGGTTCTCTTTCTTGGCCCTTTTCGCGGCCCTTTTTTCCATCAGGGTCTTCTGAGGTTTCTTTTTTTCGTCTTTCTTTCGGTCTTGTCCTTTGCTCATGTCATGCACTCCTTATGATCGTGTTTGATAGGTCGCGCGAAACGTTTCACGCGCTCTATCGACTATTGCCGCCTCGACTCCTTCACATCCGCATCTTTGCATCACTGACCACAGCAGTTTTTATACTTCTTACCGCTTCCACATGAGCAGGGCTCATTGCGTCCAAGTTTCTTTTCGACTCGCTTCGGCTTCAGTGGGTTTAATAGACGTTCCAACTCAGAAATATCTTCCGGCTTGTCCGGTTCGAGTTCAACCTTGTATTTCCAACCGTTTGCTTCAAACAAGGACGCCAGCTCTTTGAGTCTTTCGTCGGTCCGTACATGCACGACCGCCGGATTTTTCTCGGTACCCAGTTTGGCGGTTTTCTTAAGATCGCCGGTTCTCAGTCTATTGTCACTATCGACCAAGCTCTTCATTCTGCCGATATCGGCAATTCTGTTTCCCATAGCGTCAGTATTTCAAATCTTCGAGAACTTAGCTACCGCTGCACTTGCAAGCCTCAAGCCGGAAACGGAAAAAACGCGGGCGCCGCCGATCCGGGTGGTTGGGATCAGATTCTGTTGGCCCCGTCTTGCGAGTCTGCCTTTGCCACCCTTGAAAAAAGCTTCAATTTGACACGGTAACGATTCATCGGATACCGTCCTGGCCACATCCCTTGAGACTTCAAATAGACCAAGTGAGGGTTTCCATGCAAACAAGACTTGGGTTCATACAGGGCTTGATGATGGCTATGGTTCTTGGGCTCGCGAATCCTGTGTTTTGCTCGGCTCAATCCAATACGCCGGCGGATCTACAATGGATCGGCGTCAATGACGAACGCCTGGAGTGGTTGAACGTGGCCGATTGGGAGACCAAGGGAGATGGGTTGCAGCCGGTTCGGGTAGCGAAAGCCTGGCGCGATCAGTGGCCCAAGCGCACGGCCAGTCGAGCCCAATCGGCCGCCGGCGTAACTATGCGCTTTCGGACCGATTCCAAGAAGCTGGTCTTGCGCGTCACCTTCGTGGAGGTCGCCGAAACTCCCGGTACGCCGGAAGCCACGTGGGAACGCTCTCGGCCGTCGTATTTCGACTACTATAGAGATCGTAAGTATGTCGCGAGCATCCCGGCGGCGACCAAGTTTACCCAACAAGACGTGACTCTGTATAGCGACCCTGAGATCTCCAAAGAATCGGAGATCGCAGTGCTCTTTCCCTTTTATTATCGCAACGCCGAGGTTATCGTGCATGGCATCGGCATCGAGCCCATGGCGAAATTACTGCGCGCCGCGCCGGAGACCCGCCGGCGGGTATTGTTCCATGGCGATTCGATCACCCACGGGCACGGTGTGACCAGTCCGCGGGAAACTTATGTCTGGCAGGCCTGTGAGCGGGCGGGTTGCGTTTCACTCAACTACGGTTTTGGCGGCACCGCGTGGGCGGACAACATCGTCGCTCAAACCATTGCGAGCCGGAGCGATTGGGACGTTCTGGTCATCGCGCTGGGAACCAACTCCTTCGGCGGGCTGGATTCCGCCGGCAAGCCGGAGACAGCGGCGCAGTACGCTGGCAAATACCAAGCATTTATTTCAACGATCCGGGACAAAGCGCCCAACAAACCGATCTTGGCCGTAACGCCGATCTTCCACCGTTCCGATGTGAAGCCGACCAAGAACAAAAACGGCGAAACACCCCCGGATTATCGCAATGCGATTAGCCGGGGTGTCCGGCAACGCCAGAACTCAGATCGAAACCTGCATCTCCTCGACGGCCTCCAGTTGATCAACGATTCCCTCTACCTTTGGGTCACGGATGTGGTTCATCCCAATGATGCCGGTTCCCAGCGCATGGCCGACGGTGTCGCCGCCGCCTTGAAGCCGCTACTCGGAAGTCTGCCGGGATCGCCCTGAGACGTCAGAAACGCGCCCTGTTTCACTTCGCTGCGCTCAGCGTGACACTCACATATGAGGTCGCCGTAAAATGTAGTATTGATCCCATTAGCGTCATGCTGAATGAAGTGAAGCATCTCAGGGCATATCCTGCAATGCATCACTAATCTTTACGAATGAACGGGCTAGGCTCGGGAGTTCGAGCGCAAGCGACTAATCATTTGAAGTTTGACTTACTGAATTAATCCGTTGTAACAGTCGTCGCTAACAAAGATCGCGAGGTGTCACATGGAAATCACTGACGTTAAGGCTACTCTTCATCGCATTCCCGTAGAGATGCCGCTGCTCAAAGAAAAAATTTGGACGCCGATAGTTTTTGTTACGGTCGAGACCGATCAGGGAATCACCGGCTACGGATTGACCCGGGCGGCGCAACGTTTTGGCGCCAGGGAGTTCATCAACCGGGAGGCCGCGCCGTTTCTGCGCGGCAAGAATCCGGTGGAAACCGAGCGCATCTGGCAGCAGTTATACTTGAACTTCAATGCGCGCGGACAAACCGGCATGTGGAGCTCGGCGGTAAGCGCCATCGACATCGCCCTCTGGGACATCAAAGGCAAGTATTACAAGGAACCGGTCTGGCGCCTGCTCGGCGGCGCGCAGAATCCGGTGCCCGCTTATGTGACCTTCGGTCTCAAACAATACACTAAAGAGCAGTTGGTGGAGGTCGCCAAGTCTTTCATCGCTCAGGGAGAGCACCGGCTCAAGATGGTGGTGGCCGTCGATCCCGAAAATCCCGGCACGGATGCGGAGCGTGTCGGCGCGGTGCGTGAGGCCGTCGGTGAGAAAGTGGAGCTGATGATCGATGCCAACTACCTTTTTTCCTTCAACCGGGCGCTGGAGCTCTGCAAGTTGGTGGAGCCCTATCGCATCACCTGGTTCGAGGAGCCGGTTTATCAAAACGACGCCCATTTACTGGCGGATCTCCGCCGGCATACCTCCATACCCATCGCCGCCGGACAAAACGAAGGGCATCGCTATCGCCATCGTGAGCTGATCGTCAACCGCGCTGTGGATATCGTTCAACCCAACGTCTGCTCGGTGGGCGGCTATACGGAAGCCGTCAAAGTAGCGGCGATGGCGCAGGCGTTCAATTTGCCGATTGCCAACGGGGGCGGTTGGCCGCACCACAATATGCACTTGCACGCCGCCATGGCCAACGGCTGGCGCGTGGAATTTCACCTTGACATGTGGAAGGTCGGCGAAGCGATCTACCAAGATCCGCCGGCTCCGAGCAAAGGGTGGGTCACTTTGACGGAAACGCCGGGCCTCGGGCTCGAACCGCGGCGGGAGGCATTGAAAGAATACGAGGAAAAATAGCAGCAGACCTCTATCAAGAAACGATTTTACCGCAGGAGAACCCAGCGCGGCCCGAGCCGCAACCAAAAAAGGGAAAAATGGATATCACCACGAAGCACACGAAGAGCACGAAGGAAGAAAACATTT
>DAIRFP010000076.1:0-21372 GCA_036794995.1 Thermodesulfobacteriota bacterium
TGGCGTCGGAAGCGTTGGAAGAGACGTAAACCATCACCTTGCCTTCCTTCTTGGCATCTTCGATGAGCTTCCCCCGATCCTTGGAATCACTCTGCGCGTAAACCCAGCCAGCCAGCTGCACGATGGAACAAACAAGCACCACAAAATAGTAAATCACTTTCATCGAATGCCTCCTGCAAACACGCCGTGACCGACCTACAGATCGCTGTACCTAGCGCGGCTAAGCCGCAACCAAAAGAGAAAAATGGATATCACCACGAAGCACACGAAGAGCACGAAGGAAGAAAACATTTTTTTTCCGGATTCGATGTCTCTCCGTTATCCGTCCTTCGTGTCCTTCGCGATCTTCGTGGTGAGAAAGTATTTCGTCGAGCCGCGCACCCGTCTAGCTATACATTTGCGCAAGCTACAAAAACTCTAAGCATACCAACAAAGCTCTATTTTCGAACCAGCCGCACATCGACGGCAGCCAGCCCGGAGCCCTGGGCACCCAGCATGATCGGGTTAATTTCCAGATCAGAAAGGTGATTGCGGTAGGTCACGAAGATATCCGACAAGCCCACCATCGCCTTGACCAGCGCGCCGGTATCGCGGGGTGCCTGCCCGCGGACGCCCTCCAGGACTTTATAGCCCTTGAGCTCTTTGAGCATCTCCCCAGCTTCCTGCTCCGACACCGGGAGCAGCCGGATCGCCACATCCTTCAAAACCTCGACAAGGATACCACCCAGTCCGACCATCAGAAACGGGCCGTACTGTGGATCGGCGCGGGCGCCCAGGATGATTTCCGTTCCCTGCACCATCTTTTGAACCAATAGCTGCGCGCTGCCCGGCGCCTTGGCAAGCAACTGCTTGCCTTGACTCTCGACTTCTTCAACGCTCTTCAAGCCGAGAACCACCGCGCCGGACTCGGTCTTGTGAACGATTTCCGCCGCGAGAAGTTTAAGCGCCACGGGAAAGCCGATTTCCTTGGCCTTTGCGGCTGCGTCTGCCGGGCTTGAAGCCAAAGCCTGCCGCGGCAAACCGATCCCATGGGTTTGCAGCAGGCTGTTCAATCTTTCTCCCTCGAGCTCTTCTGCTTTGCCCGTGGCCGCCGGTAATGTTGGAACGCCAAGCTTTTTTCGCTCGCCGTACAAGCCCAACCCTGCGAGCGCGCGCAGCGTTGGTTTGATCGCCTGCAAAAACGACAGTCCCGCTGCTTGTTGGAATACCCGGCTCTCGTCGGTGCAGCTGCGCCTCGAGCGCGCGAAGGCGAGGATCGGTTTGTCCGTCGCATCCGCAAGATTCTTGAACAGGAGCGGATCTCTTTTTTCACCGCGCGGCAGCTCACCGTGAATGGCGAGTAAATCCACGCCGTCGTCTTCCGCATGAAATTTAACGATATTGATGAAGTTCTGCTCGTCGCCAAAGCCTGCCACGCCGCACTCAAGGGGATTTTCCACCACCAGCTCCTCGGGAATCAACGGGCGCACGGCCTCCTTGGTTTTATCGCTTAACTGCGCCAGGTTCGTATGGAGCTCATCGCAGTGATCGCAGAGCAGGCCCTTCATGCCGCCGGAGTTGACAACGATGGCGGCGCGACTCCCTCGCGGGAAACGACCGGGCATGAATGCCAAGGTCATCTCCGTCAAGTCTTCCAAGGTGGGCACACGAATCAATCCGAGCCGATGACAAACGGCATCGAAAACTTCATCCGCCCCCGCCAGCGAGCCCGTGTGCGAAATCGCCTGGCGCTTTCCCATTTCCGAACGACCCAGTTTTACCACTAGAATCGGCTTATTCTTTTGCAACGCTTGCTCGGCGACCTGCATGAACTCCGCGGGCCGCCGCACGCCTTCCACCATCAAAGTGATAACTTTGGTATCAGGGTCATCGACGAGAAAAGACAAATAGTCGACCAGGTCGAGGCTCACTTCGTTGCCGCTGGAGACGGCGTGGGTAAAACCGATGCCGCGCTCGCTGGCGCCTTTGATCCAGTTGCCCAGTGACCCGCCGCTTTGAAAAATCAAACCCACGGGTCCCTTCTTGAGCAGCGGCGTCACGGTGGGAAAAGTCCACAGCCCGTTGTCGAGCGAATAGGAGCCCATGCAGTTCGGCCCGCAGATCACGAAGCCGGTGCGCTCGCACAGCTCCTTCATCGCCTGGGCCCGTTCCTTTCCCTTGGGATCGTCGCCTTCGCCGAAACCGGCGGTATAAATCGTCGCAGATTTAGTGCCCAGCTTGGCCGCCTCGTCCAGAGTCCCCAGGACCGCTCGCGTCGGAATCAGGATGAGCAGCTCTTCGGGCACTTCCGGCAACGCGGCGAGGTTCGGATAGCATGGGTCTTCCGCGATCTCTTTGTAATTGGGATTGACGAGAAAAACTTTGCCGCCATAGGCCGTCTTGAGATTGCGATAGATCCCCATCGGCCAACGGCCTTTGGGCGACGCGCCGACGATGGCGACCGAACGTGGCGACAGAAGATTCTCAACCGGCCTTCGAGTGAACGTGGAACTGCTTGTGCTCATGTGGATTCCTTCTCTTGACGTTTTTTCCCCTATGTCACAGTCTTGAAGCTACTGCAAGGCGGGACCACTGCTCACCGTTTACTGCTTACTGATAACTGATCACTGGCAGCTAGGGAAAGACGTGCCAGCGGTGCGCGGGCAATTCGACGGCCGCCTGCTGACCGACCGCGAGATCGGAGTCGCCGGCGAGCTTCGCGAGCAGGGTAACGCCGTTGACATCGACTTCGATCAACGCGGCGTCACCCAGGTAGTTTTTGCTGGTGATCTTGCCGCGAGGGATAGCGGCATTGTGGTTCGACGCGGCTTGCACGCCCACATGCTCCGGCCGGATCGCCAAGGTAACCGCCGCGCCGATGTTCACCCCGTTGGGGACAGCCACGGCGACCTTACCCACCGGTGACTCCACCTGTCCGGGTCCGGTCACCGCGCCCTTCACGAAGTTCATTTCACCGACGAACTGGGCCACGAACAGGTTCACCGGTCGGGCATACACTTCGTGCGGTCCTGCCGTTTGCAGGATCTCACCGTGGTTCATCACGCAGACTTTGTCGCCCAGACTCAGCGCCTCCGCTTGATCGTGGGTGACATAGAGAGTCGTCACGCCGATGGACTTGGTGATCTTGCGCAATTCCACGCGCATCTGCTCGCGCAAGCGCGCGTCCAAGTTGCTAAGCGGCTCGTCCATCAACAGCACCTTGGAGTCGGTCACCATCGCTCGCGCCATAGCGACGCGCTGCTGCTGGCCGCCGCTAAGGTCCGTAGCCGGCCGATCTTCCAGTCCATCCAGTTGAACTCGCTTGAGGGCGGTGCGCACCCTTTCAGTCACCAGAGATTTCGGCACCCGCTTCTGGCCCTGGGTCAGAGGAAACGCGACGTTTTGGAAAACGTTCATGTGGGGCCAAATCGCATAGGACTGAAACACCATTCCCAGCTCACGTTTTTCGGCGGGAACATAGATTTTTCGACTGGCAGAGTTAACCAAACGCCCACCGATTTCGATCTCGCCGCCATCAGGCCGTTCCAAGCCGGCAACGCAGCGCAGAGTCGTCGTCTTGCCGCAACCGCTCGGGCCCAACAAGACGCAAAACTCGCCCTCGCCAACCTCCAGATGGATGCCCTTTAGAGCATCTACCCGGCCTTGCTGAGCGGCAAAGGATTTCTGTAGTCCCTTGATGCTAATCATCAAACCTCGCCGGTGTTCGAAATCTCAAATTGCAAAATGAGGATCCGAAAATCTGCAATCGTATTCGTGCACAGCCTTCTCGGAATCGCAGAGCCCAGATATGAGATCTGAGATTTGAAATCTGCAATCGCGAGGCGCTACGATGCCGACCCGATCTCGCCGATCCGCGAGAGCGCAAAGCGCACGGTACCCACAACGATGGTCGCAAAGATGATCAAGATCACTCCCAACGCCGATACCTGGGGCACCCAGCCGCTGCCCCAAAATTGCCAGACCACCGTGGAAATCACCACGTTGCTGCGCGTCATCAGAGTCAACGACATGGTGACCTCGCGGTACGAGAGCATGCCGATCCAGATCCAACTGTTGAGCACGCCGGCGGCAATCAGCGGCAAAACGATTTTACCCAAGACCCGCGGCGTCGAGGCCCCGGAAACCTTGCCCGCCTCTTCCAGCTCGCGGTGGACTTGGATCATGACACTGTTGGTGGTTCGGGTGCCATAGGCGATCCAGTTGATGGTGTGGGCAACTACGATGATGAATATCGTGCCGTACAATGGAAAATAGTCGCGGTAGGCCAGGCCAAGATAGGCTAGCCCCACGGCCATGAGGATGCCCGGGACGGCGTGGGGAACAAAGGCCAGCGTATCGAGAAAGCCGCGAAACGAGACCTGAGTTCTAATCACGACCCACGATACCAGCACACTCAAAATCATCGTCACCGTCGGCACGGCGAACATCAGTATGAGGGTATTGATGAAAGGCCGGGCACCGACGTGATTGGGCATCTCGATGTAATGTTTGAAGGTCAACGACGACAGAGCTTCCGCTGAAGGAAGCTGCAAATAGGGCAGTAGCGAGGCCCACAACAAAACGATGAAGGGAACGAAAACCTCGATCGACAGATAGAAGAAAACAAACGCCAGCGCCAGCCATTTCCATCGCCCGAGGGCGATCTCACGGGGGCGATAGCCTCGCCCGGTGATGACCGTGTACTTTTTCCCTTGCTTCACCAGCCGCACGTACATGAACGCAAGCACCAGCCCGAGAACCAGCATGATCGCGCCGTAGGCGCCCGCCATCCCATAGTCCGGCAACCCCGTCGACGGCGTCGTCGAAGTAAAAATCAGCGAGCTCAAAACCAGGATCCGCGCCGGCATCCCGATGATTGCCGGCACTTCAAAGACCGCGATGGCGGTCATGAAGAGATAAACCATGACCCCCGCGATGGCCGGCCAGGTGATGGGAATATTGATCCTTAAAAATGTTCTTAGCTTGCCCACGCCGGAGGTGTAAGCCGCTTCTTCCAAGGATGGGTCCATGGATCGATAGGCGGCGGCCAGCATGAAAAAGGCGCCGGGCACAAAGGAGACCCCTTGCACAAACGCCATGCCGGTAAGACTGTACAAATTGAAAGGCGGATTGCTGAGAGCAAACAATTCCTGCAACCATTTGTTCAGCAAACCGATGCGTGGACTGAGTAGCAGGATCCAGGCGATGGTTCGCAAAAAGACCGGGATGAGAATACCGATCGTCAGCAAAACGTAGATGGTCTTTTTAAACGGTATGTCCGTCCGCATGAGGATCCAAACCAACGGGACGGCGAGCAACAGCGTGATGCACACACTGGAAATCGCGAAAAAGACCGTGTTGAGAAGAATCTCGTAGGTTCTCGGTGTCAGGTAGACTGCGGCAAAATTGTCCAACGTGAACGGCACAGTTTCGCCGGGGAAACCGGTGCGAAGGCTCATGAGGATGACCATCACAACCGGCAACCCGATCACTAAGGCGAGGAAACCCGAAAGACCCGTGGCGAACAACGTCACTCCCCGGGGCAGGAAACGGGAAAACCCTTCCCAAGCACCCACCATGGTTTCGTTGCGGGGTTCTACTTTCATATCCGCTCCCTATGCCGGCAGCCGGCGCGCGTTATCAATCAAAGCCGAGGATCTTGCCGATTTGTCGCGACACCTTATCTACCTTCTCCGCCTGATCCATTTCATCGGCAGCCGGCGCGCGTTATCAATCAAAGCCGAGGATCTTGCCGATTTGTCGCGATACCTTATCTACCTTCTCTGCTTGGTCTTGTTTCATGTAGACAACTTGCTTGCCTTGAGCGAATTTGTAAGCCTCCGTTCCGGGCACAAAGGCGGACGTGTGGCCGGTATACTTTAGCCAAACCGGCTGAACTTCCGGCGATGCCATGAAAATCACGAACAGATGACCCACGTTCGGGTGGGGCGCGTTTTTCAGCACACCGACATGATACTCAGGCGAGATTACCGGTGAAACTTGGTCGGCAAAAGCCAAAGGGGCGCCGGATTCCTTGGACTCGTGGAGCTGGCTGTCTTGCAAAGTCGCCGATACCAGCACTTCCCCCAGGATCAATCGTTGGGCCATTTCCCCCGCCCGGGTCAAAAGCGGCTTTTGGGCAGAAAGCTTCTTGACAAAGTCGATGGTCTTCTCCTCGCCCCAGGGCCCGGCCGCTAAGCGCCCCCAGTGGTGGGTCGAGTTGATGACACCGAGTTTGCCCTTCCACTTCGGGTCAAGCAGGTCTTCCCACTTTTTCGGCACATCCTTGGCCGGCAGCAATTTGCTGTTGTAAGCCGGCAGCGCAAACTGGTTAGCGACGGAAACCGTGCCGTTGTCATACTCGATTCGCTCCTTGACGATGCCGAAGCTCGCGTAATCAAGGGGCTTGTGCAACTTCCTGAGCCACAGAGAGCCGTGGTGAGCATCCGTGACCACCATGATGTCCCACTCCGGCGGTTGTCCCGACGCGGAAAGGCCCACGACCTTGGCCGTATCCCGGGTCATGTTGCCGGAGGCGCTGAAGTTCAACTTGATGTTCGTACCGTACTTTTTGTTGAACGCCGAGGCAATCGCCTGAGCGCCTTCGGGGCCCAGGGTGGAAGGGCCGTAGAACTCGATCACACCCTCTTTCTTGGCAGCGGCGACTAGATCATCGATGGGGGCCGTAAACCCCACGCCGGTCCAGCCCGCAAGAGCTATCACTGCTAGCAAACCGGTTGAAAGTCTCCTAAGTCTTTTCATGGACTCCTCCTTTAGTATCTCGCTCTACTTAGACGACTCGCGATAGAAATTCTCCTCATAGTATCGCGCCAAATCTTTTCCCAGTGGCGGCACGAGACCGAACTGGACGCGGAGGTCGAGCACGCTTTGCAGCCCGGGAAGGTTCAACCGTCCACTCTGGGGCAGCTGACGCAGGCGATTGGCCGCGTTTTTTTCATCGAGTTGCTCCGCCTCGGCGATATGCTTGATCGCGGCATCGCGGTTCTTGTCCTCGTGGGCCCAGCGCAGAGCCTCGTTCCAAACGCGCAGATACCTGACCAAAACCGCACGATTTTCATCGGCCCATTTTCGGCCGGCGGCAAAAACCCCTCCGGGATAGTCCGGCAATACCTCGCGGTGATCGGCAAAGCGGACCATGCCGGCAGTCTGCGCCTTGGCATCCCACGGCGGGTTCAAAACTCCGGCGAAGGTTTTTCCCTGGATCATCGAATCCAAGCGGTGGCCGGTCGTGCCCTCAGGAATCAAGGTATAATCGCCCCGGGCCATCTCCAAGCCGTGGGCCAATAAAATGCGCCTCAGCACCAATGCGTAAGCCGTATCTACGGCGTCCACTGCTAGCGGCTTACCGCGAAGATCTTCCCACGTCTTGATCTCCGGCCGGACGTACACCGGCAGGGTAATGCCTTGCGACACCTGCGCCACCGCAATGATCTCCGCGCCCTCCCGTCCCGACCAACCCAGCACGTTGTCGAACGCCGTCGAAACCATCGGCCAGGACCCCTGGCCGAGGCCGCGCATCTGATCCGTGGAGTTGGGCGTGACCATGACCTCGACGTCGAGACCACTGGCGGCAAACATTCCCCGGGCGCGCGCCACGATCAAAGCCGCGTCGACGTTAAAAACATTCACAAGCAAGCGATCTGCAGCCACGTTGGCTCCCTTTCCGATCTCAGCCTGAGATCAACCCCAGATCCCCCCTCTTGCATCTCCCCCGTCCGAGGCTGCGTCTAATGTCATTCTGAGGCGTCAGCCGAAGAATCTGTGTTGTGGAACGTATTGAATGCATGAGATTCTTCACTTCGTTCAGAATGACAAACGTAGCATTTTAAGCACTGCGATACAGCCTCTCCCGGGGGAGAGAAGAGAGGGGGCTTAGCGCCACCTCTTAAATACCGGTTCGTCGGACAAGAGCGCCGTGAGAAAATTTGCGCAACCCGCCAAAGCTTTTGAACATGGCAAGTAATGGAAACATCGCATAGAAAAATTCTTTGAGTCCTATGCACTACTATACTTCAAAGTTTTCGCAGCTTGCGAAAACTTTCCAGGCGGTCGATTATCACGAATGCGCCATTCGAAAAAGGCTTTCTCACCACGAAGGTCGCGAAGGACACGAAGACCGGATAACGGAGAGGACATCGAATCCAAAAGAAAAATGTTTTCTTCCTTCGTGCTCTTCGTGTGCTTCGTGGTGATATCCATTTTTCTTTTTTAGTTGCGGCTTTGCCGCGCTAGGTTCTTTGCGGTCAACAAGGAAGCGGACCAAGGGTCCTGCTTCGGATTCGCCTCACTGAATTTTGGGCCCGGTGTATTCCAGGATATACAGCCCACCTTTGATCCGGTCGGTTACGTAAATCAACCCGTCGGTATCCACGTACAGGTCGTTGAACATCGGCGCCTTTTGTCCTTCCGGCGCCGGCGGAATGAAGAAGCCCACTTCCTCGGGGCGGAACTTGTTGCGTATGTCGAAGACGCGGAGACCCGCATTGTAATAGGTGATGAAGATGAGGTTCTCGCTCTGAAACGAGCCGGGCCGATTCTCGTGGACATTGTGGGGACCGAAGCGCAGGCCCCGTTTGCAGAAGTCGCCCTCCGGGACCGGGCAGCTGCTGACGATCACCGGATTTCTTTCTTCGCGGATATCGATCAACCAGACGCGCTTCTCGCCTTCCTGACAGTCGTACTTCACCGACTCATCGACGGCGACCACGAGCTTCCTGCCGGGAAGCGGCAAAGTTGTATGAGCGTAACCCCCGTAGGGCGGGCTCCAGTCGATACGGCTGATGGTCTTCGGCTTACTGATATCGGAAATATCCAGGATCGCCATGCCAGCGTCCACCAGGGCGACATAGGAGCGGTCGCCGTGGGGAATGGCGCCGTGAACGTGGAAATGTTCGCCTGGGAAAGGCGCCCAGTCGGGCGGCGTTTCTTCTCCCTCCTTGGTCCCCGGGATCCACCACACCCCCGCCTGCTTGGGATTGGACGGATTGGAAATATCCGCGATGAGGTAAGCACGTTCTTTAATACCCGGCAGCATGGCGCCCACGTGCGCGTACTTGCCGTCGCTGAACCACATGCGATGCACGCCCTTGCCCGGCAGCCTTAACCAGCCGATCTCGCGCGGCTCGGTGGGCTTTTCGATGCTGTAGATCTTTATCCCCGCTTCATTGGGCGTGCTGGCCGGCAGGTTGCGGTCAAAATAGGGCCGCTCCTGGTTCTGGATCAAAATATCGCCGGCGATCTGGACTTTGTGCGAGTGCGTATTGGGCGCGTGGGGTATTTGATTTATCACGCGCGGATCCTTGGGATCGGCCGCGTCGACGATGCTCAGCGCCATCGGTGACGTGCCCAGGTGGGCCACGTAGACGTAGCGGCCGTTTTTCAGCAACTGCATGCCGTCGCCGTGGCCATTCAGATCGTGATGGCCCACCAGCTTCACGTTCCAACTTTCGCTTTTCGCTTGAATTTCCGCTGCGTTCATCGTCCCGCCTCAGCTTTCTACAGCAAAGATACCCCACCCCTTGACGCTCTAGCGCGCCTGGTTTTGTTATACTTCTCGTCGGGCAATGTCAATATTTTAACGCTTGATGGCAGACAATATATTATTCCACCGCCGAGCGTCGCTTCACCCGGCTCAAATCATCGCGACCGGCACGGCTGGCGCACTCCGGATAACCCTTCCCTGTCTTGACATTGCGCCTCTGAAAGAACAAGCTCGGCCGCCTTTTTCACGGCTGGAGCAGCACTGGTAACGTCGGGTGAGGCGCCCGGGAGGTCACGAAGCAATGAGAATATTACTGATCCTGGTAGTTCTGATCGAATTTTTGTTGCCCACCGTGGAAATCGCCGACGCCGGATCGATCATAGGGAACGTGAGGTTCGTCGAAAGCCCGCCGAAGCTGGAGCCGGTAAAAGTCAGCAAAGATCAGGACTATTGCGGCGAGACGCTTCCCAATGAAACCTATCTCGTCGATGCCAATGACGGCCTCAAGAACGCCGTGGTCTTTGTCGAAGCCGCGCCGCCGGGAACGCCCGCCGACCCGCAGAAGTTAAACCTGATCGAGAACAACGGCTGCCTTTATTCCCCGCGCATTCTCGCCATGCAAAAAGGCGAACGGTTGAGAGTGAGAAACAACGATCCGAAATTGCACATTCCGCATTCCTACCTGAACGATAAGACCGTATTCATGCTTTCCTTGCCGTTCAAGAACACGCTCCTCGATGCAACCCAGAAGATTCGCGACGCGGGGGTTCTAAAACTCGTCTGCGACACCCATAGCTGGATGATCGGCTTTGTTCATGTCTTCGATCATCCCTATTTCGCCGTCACCGATGAGAAGGGATCATTCTCAATCCCCAATCTCCCCGCCGGCGTTTACACTCTCAAAGCCTGGCACGAAGACGCGGGCCTCAGGAGTCAAGAAATCATTGTCTCCGACAGCGGCGAGATTCGCGTCAATTTCGAGTTCAGCAGGAAATAGCGAGAGCACGCGGAAGAGTGTGAAAGGGTAGTGTAAAGAACCGGCTCAACGTTGGTTAGCTCGATTCTTGGTGCTGTGATCAGATTGTACGACGACCCTGTGAGACAGTTAAAAGGTAGAGCCAAAAAGGGAGAGCCGCGGGATCTGTCAATCCGAAAACCTTTAACGATAGACGTCTTTTCTGTGGCCGACTTTCACGACGTCAACCAGCAGGTTTTTATCGTCAATGGAGTACACGATGCGATAGCTGCCTTCTCGTACCCTATATCGCTCGAGACCCGACAACTTTTCGCAACCGAAGGGTCTAGGGTTGTCGCCAAGCGAGCGAATCCGTAGGACGATTCGTTGACGATCCTTCTTTTGTCCGACAGTCTCGGTCTCTTTGCTTGCGGAGGGTTTGATAACGACCCTATATTTTGCCACGCTGCTTTAAGGACCTCACCACGGTTTCGAAATCAACACTCCGTTCATGGGCACGCTGTTCAAAGGCAGCGAGATCTTCCGCGTCCTCAGCCAAAGACAGTTTAACAGCATCATTGACCATGTCAGAAATAGACCGATCGGTCGCTGCCGCCTTGAGACGGAGAGCCCGGTGGATCTCTGGTTCGAAATAGACAGTCGCTCGTTTGGGTAAACTCATATTAAACATCATAGCGTTGTAACGTTAAAACATCAAAGCGAAAGAATTACCCAATTCGGATGTGATCCTGAATAGGTGCCCCGCTGATCTTTATTGCTTTCAATGAAAATCCCGGCTGGGCGTGCCTATCGGTTTGAGATCCACCCTCGGCTCCCAGAGCGTTTCGGCAATAAGATGAACGACGCTATCTTCCACCTGGAGAGTTCCCGTGATACCTAGAAAGCTCACCGTCTTGGCCAAAACAGAATAGCGTTGAAAGACGCTTTCCCACACCACAACGTTCACAAAGCCTGTTTCATCTTCGAGGGTCATGAAAACAACTCCGCCGGCGGTTCCGGGGCGCTGCCGGCAAATAACTAAACCCGCATAACGAACATCCTCGCCGTTTTTCATAGCTGCCACGGTGCGGGCATCCGGCAACCCTTGATGGGACAAAATGGCTCGCATCGGTTCCAACGGGTGGCGGCGAGGGCTGTGGGAAGTCGTGCGATAGTCCCATTTGACTTCTTCGAAGGAACTCAATAAATCAAAGTGCGGCGATCCCTCGCGATCGGCAAGCGACAGCGATTGGTAACGGGTGCGAACCAACCGCCTGATGTCCCAGAGAGCATTGCGTCGGTCCACGCGAAAGCCTTCGAAAGCACCGGCTTCCGCGAGCGTGCCCAGAACCCTTTCCTCCAATCCGGACCGTTGGACAAAGTCTTCAAGCGCCGTAAACGGTGCATAACAGCGCGCTTCGTCGATTCTTTTCCACTCCGTCTCACGGAATCCTTTCACGTACCGAAGTCCCATGCGCACCGCGAAGCCGCCGGCGCTGTCATCGGAAGGTTCCAAGGTGCAATCCCAGTCGCTGACAGTAACATCGATGGGGCGAACAACCAGGTTGTGCCGCTTGGCGTCCTCCACGATCGTCGCCGGCGAATAAAATCCCATGGGCTGGGCATTCAGCAAAGAACAGGTAAATTCGGCCGGGTAGTAACACTTGACCCAGGCGGTTGCGTAGGCGATGAGCGCGAAGCTCGCGGCGTGACTTTCAGGAAAGCCGTACTCGCCAAACCCTTTGATTTGCTCAAAGACTCTTTCGGCAAACTGCGGGGCTATGCCCTTTTCTTGCATACGGGTGATCAGCCGCTCGCGATGACGCTCCATCCTTCCGGTGCGATGCCAGGCCGCCATATCCCGGCGCAGCTGGTCGGCTTCCCCTGGGGTGTAGTCCGCCGCTATCATCGCCAACTTCATCACCTGTTCCTGGAAGAGCGGCACGCCCAAAGTCTTTTTGAGTACCGGTTCGAGACTCGGATGGGGAAACTCCACCGGCTCCTTCAGGCTTCGGCGGCGGAGGTAAGGATGAACCATCCCGCCCGTGATGGGTCCGGGTCTTACGATGCTGATTTCGATCGCCAAATCGTAGAAGTTCTTCGGCTTAAGCCTGGGTAGCATCGCCATCTGCGCACGGCTTTCGATCTGAAAGACTCCGACAGTATCGCTCTTACGCATCATCTCGAAGACGCGAGGGTCTTCAGCCGGAATCGTTGCCATGGAGTATTCCACGTCCCGATGTTGCCGCAGAAGGTCAAAACAAAGATGGAGTTGCCTGAGCGCGCCCAATCCCAAAAGATCGACCTTGAACAGGCCAAGATCTTCCAGGTCGTTCTTATCCCACTGAATCACCGTTCGCTCGGGCATCGTGGCATTTTCGATCGGAACGATGTCATGCACCGGCTCGTGGCCAAGCAGAAAGCCCCCCGGATGTATGGATAAATGGCGGGGGAAATCGAGAATCTCGTTGGTAAGCTGTAGCAGCTGGCTGTGATGGTTTTTTGCATCCAGCCCCATTTGCCGCACCCGATCGGGATCGAGAGCCTCATAGCTTGAAACCAACTTGGCCACCCGATCCAACAGAGTCTCAGAAACCCCCAAAGCCTTCCCGACATCGCGGAGCGCCGACCGAGAACGGTAACGAACGACATTGGCGACCATGGCGGCACGGTCACGGCCGTATTTCTCATAAACGTGCTGGATCACCTCTTCGCGCCGGTCGTGCTCAATGTCGAGATCTATGTCCGGTGGCTCGGCGCGTTCTTTCGAAATAAACCGCTCGAAAAGTAGATCCATACGCACCGGATCGATGGCGGTAACACCGAGGCAGTAGCAGACCGCCGAGTTAGCCGCTGAGCCGCGGCCCTGACAAAGGATGCCCTGCTCACGGCAGAACCTCACAAGCTCCCACATGGTGAGGAAGTAGCCGGGGTAATCGAGGCTGTCGATGATCTCAAGCTCTTTTTCCAGCTGGCTTATGACATTCGCCGGTAGGCCATCGGGATAGCGCTCTTTTGCCCCTTCGAACGTGATCTGACGAAGCCACTGTGCCGAGGTCGTTCCATCCGGCAGATGCTCCGATGGATAACGATAGCGAATCTGGTTCAGAGAAAAGGTGCAACGCTCGGCGATTTCAAGGGTTCGAGTCACAGCGGCAGGATCGTCGCTGAAAAGCCTGGCGAATAACGCCGTCGACCTAAGCCCGTGCTCGGCATTCGGCTTGAGCTTGTTGCCGCAGGAAGTCAAAGGAACGCCGTAACGGATGGCGGTCAATACGTCCTGGACCGGCCGGCGTGCCGGCATATGATACAAAACCTCGGTGGCTGCGACGAGAGGAAACCCATAACGTTTCACACGCTCACGCAGTCGCGCCTCTTGCATCACTTCATGTTCCCGCCAATGGCGGGTGACCATGCCGTAGAGCCGGTCCCTGAAGGCATCGTGGAGATTGCCTGCGACATCGCCGGGCTCGCTCTCGCCCACCGCTAAACTTCGGTCGCCTCCCCAGAGTGCAATGAGGCCACTGGTGTGCCGGCAAACCTCATCCCAACTAACGACACTTGCGCCTTTTTCAGAGCGGAGTCGCCCGGCGGTCAAGAGTCGACACAGATTCGCATAACCGCCTCGATCTTGCGCCAGGAGCAAAATAATGGACCCGTCATCAACGGTAATTTGCGACCCGATGATCAAGTGGAGCCCTAGCTCTTGAGCTTTGACGTGGGCCCGAACGATGCCGTACACCCCATCTCGGTCGGTTAGCGTTAGGGAGGGCAGGCCAAGCCGGTGCGCTTCCTCGACCAGCTCGTCCGGATGGCTCGCGCCTTCAAGGAATGAGAAGTTGCTCTTGCACCAAAGTGGAACGTAAGAAGACATAAATGGGCATGACTCAGTGTTTGATGCGGCTCTTGTCCATCGGCGACAACAACCGATCGATACTGAAAGTATTTTCAGATGTCAAGCGAGACCCTGGCCTATCGCCAAATCATTTACCCAGTCGTCAGAGAGTCAGAAACGCGAAACGATTTCTACGCCAGGTGTATACAGAGTTACTCGCTGTGTATCTAAAGTTGACTAGGCTCAATGCGCTGAGAGCCGTTAGCTTCCCCTAGCGCGCCCAATTTTATGGGTACTTAGCCTATCGAACTGCCTTTTCATTCCTTTGGCCCAACCTTTGAAATGAGAACCCTCACAAAAGTTCATCGAGGGATTTTCGCGGAGCGTCGCGGCGGCGGCACTCGAAACCGAGGGCGAACTCCTTGGATTGTTTCGGTCAAAGATCCTGGAGGCAATATGAGCAACGATAATACCAGTGGCTTGCTTGCGAACCCGTTGCCTATCGTTCTAGTAGCGTTGTTGGCGGCCGGCGTTCTGATCAAGCACGACGAGCTAAAGAGCTCCCGCCCCAATGACTCGGAGCGCGTCAAATTCGTGCCGGCCAGTTTACAAGACGTGGAGGCACGGCTCTGGCAGGACCCTTTCGCCGCCGTCGAAAAGCACGACGCTAGTTCCAAGACGGAGTCACACGTCCCTGCGCAGCTCCACGGTCGCATAAAGGAGATCGTCCAAACGGGTGGTCAAATGAAAATCATCGGGGTTAGCCTTTTCGGCGGCTCCTACTCCGAGGCAGCCGAAAGTCGTCGCCGTACACGTTTTGCTGTGCTCTCGGCTTTGGGCTTCCATGGCTACAGTCCGGACAACTCCGACGCAATCGGTTACTTCCATGCCAAACTGCCGGACAGCCGCAGCCAGATCGCTTGGCCAGATCCTGGTACCACCAGCCTGGATTTCAACTTGATCGGGCCGGCCGGATCGACAATGCTCTTACAGCTTGTCCGCGGGCCATCGAAGCCACCGCCCGTGGACATGACGATACCTTACGAGTGGTTCGAAAAGCGGGAATCCCGATCAACGGTGCTGGTGCTCTGGTTGAACGAGGACAAACTCACCACCGGACCACGGACAAAGCTCGGTAGTTTGATGACGCAGCTGACGCCGCCTAAAGCGTCGCGCCGCCCGGCCCCCATTAACGCTGCCAAAGTCGATCTCGCGGCAATACCAAAAGACGCCCCCAGGGTGTTTGTCGCCAATGCCACCATCCCGGATTGCGACCTCGACTCTTCTATCCGGGACAAACCTTGGAATTGTTTCATGATCGAAACTTCCAAGCTAAACAACGAGATGCGAGAGCTCGCCGCCATACGCACCATCGGCACCGACGACGTGCTCGCCGCCGCCCTCTTGTGGGAACTCTGGCAGCGTGGTGTCAATCGCGAACTGGTCGGCAGCGACTCGTCGACGCCGGCAAACGCAACGACGCGCCATAGCCCGGGAGCCTTGCCGCGCAAATGCGCGGACGGCCTCGTGCTGATCAGCGAATGGGACTCTCCGTATGCCCGCGCGCTTTCCCGGAATCTCAGCGCCGGCTTCTCAGAAGGTTGCAAGGGCAACGGCAATGCGCCGCGACCGGTACGCGGTTTTAGCTACCTGCGCGGGCTCGACGGCATCCTGCCAGACCTCGACAAGATAAGCGCCAACGCGCCGCGCAAAGACGACAATGGCAAAGCCAAAGATTTATGGGCACAGCTCGAGGATGGGCCACCGGAACGGGCCGAGGGGCGGAGCCAGTACGACTATCTCCGGCGGCTCGGCGACGAGATCGCCCGCCTCGATACCGACCGGGGGTTTGCCACCAACGGCGTCAAAGCCATAGGCATCGCCGGTTCCGACGTCTACGACAAGCTGCTTATCCTTCAGGCGCTGCGCGGCCGCTTCAAGGACAAGATCTTCTTCACCACCGATCTGGACGCGCGCTACCTGCACGCCGACCAGAAAGACTGGGCGCGTAATCTTGTGGTCGCATCCAACTTCGATCTGTCACTGCGGCCGGCCTTGCAACAGTCCACTCTGCCATTTCGGGACGGCTATCAAGCCGCGACTTATCTGGCCACCTTGATGGCACTCGAAGCCAAGTCATTGGACTATTGGAACCGAAAACTGAAGGACTGGCTGCGTCCCCAGATCTTCGAGATCGGGCGCAGCGGGGCGGTCCATCTCGCCTCGCCATCGATCGACGACCTCACGAAATGGATCAAGAGCGGATACTCTGATGGCAGCGCTCCGCCCGCCGACGACACGAAATGCGACGACTACTGGGCCGCGTGCAAAAATATCGAGCCGGGGCGGCCGCGTCCGTCCTTGCCTTCCAGCGAGCCGGTGGCGATTATATGGATGATTTTTCTTGGGACTCTGTCGGTGGCCCTGTTCAGCCCGGGCATGCAGGCCACGACGCTAGCCGCCTACGGGGCGCTGACTTCCCCTGTGCCGCTGAAGGCATGGGTCGCAAGATTTTGGCTGATCGCCGGGTCAACGCTGGTGTTCGCTGCCCTCGCGATGGTCGCGGTCTTACGCCGGACCATAGAAGCGTCCTTCGCCGAAGGGGCCGGCGAGCCCTTCCTCTGGCTGGAGGGCATCAGCGTGTGGCCCAGTGTGGTCTTGCGATTCGTCGGTTGCGTTACCACGTTGGCTCTCGTCATTCTGTCCATGATCTGGATCCGGCGGCAGGCACATTTCATTTCCAACAGCTTCGAGCTACCGATGCCGCAGACGTGGAAGCTCGCCCGCAGTCGCTGGGCCGCGGTCTCGAACGGTCCGCATTTCGATCTCGCTTCCTTCGCACCCGACGGGAGTGCGATCGTCCAGGCTGCGGAGACGCCGGTCGAAATCGCCGGCCTGTGGCAGAACTACCTGCGCCTCACCAGTTGGCGTGAGAAGACATGGTGGATCCTCGCCTCCACGGCGGTCATGTTCCTGCTTTGCTTCGCCTTGTTCTATTTTTCCGACAGGCCGTCATTTCCGCATCGCGGCCTCCTTGTCGAGACGTTGTACCGCCGGGTCACATTCGTCAATGCCCTGCTCCTCTGGCTGGTCATTTTTTGGGTGGGCTATGAGACCCGGGCCTGCGCCCGCTTCGTGGCCGTCCTGAGCGATGTCAAAAGCATGTGGCCGCAGGCGCTCCTCGATCGCGAGGAAACCACGACCGGCGTGCCACGGACGCATCTCGACGACTATCTCGATTTCCAGCTGATCGTGCTCGCCACGCGGCGGATCTACCGGCTCATCTACCTGCCCTTCGTCTTGCTGCTCTTTTTGGTGCTGGCGCGAAGCACCATTTTCGACGCGATGGATTTTCCGATGGCGCTGATTTTGGTCACTGGGCTGGCCCTCGCCTATGCACTGTACACTGCGATCTTGCTCCGCAGGAGCGCCGAGGCCGCCCGCGCCAAGGCCCTCGACCACTATAACGCGCGGCTCCTCGCTCAAGCGCGGCTGAAGGACGGCTCATTGCCTGCGGCGGAAACTTCAACGCCCATCAGCGCGGAGCAGATCAAACTGCTGATGGAGCGCATCCGCAACACACGGGAGGGCGCGTTCGCCTCCTTTACCCAGCAGCCCGCGCTGCAGGCGCTGCTTTTGCCCTTCGGCGGTTACGGTGGCGTGCAACTGGTCGAGTATTTAATCAATTTCTAAAGCGAAGGGAGACCGAGATGGCAAAGAACATTATTTTTTGTGCCGATGGCACGTGGAACAATCCCAGTCAAGATCACGACGGCGACGACGTTTCCGATCCGACCAACGTCTACAAGCTCTTCCTTTGTTTGGAAGGCGCAGACTCGCCCGCGGCGCTGCTCACCGCCAATGAGCAAGAAAAAGAGCTGAAAAATGATGGCGCAATAGTGCAGATCTCCAAGTACATCCACGGCGTAGGGGATTCGCGGAACCCCGTCGGGCGGATCATCGGCGGCGCTTTTGGAGCTGGCGTTATTTCGCGAATCGTCCGCGGCTATACATTTATATCGCGCAACTATGAGCCTGGAGCGAGAATCTTCATCGTCGGGTTCAGCCGGGGGGCCTACACCGCCCGCGCTCTGGCCGGGCTTATCGCTTCGGAAGGGGTCTTGGCGCCGGCGCTCACGATGGATAAGGAACTCGCCTACCGGGCGGGGGCGGAGGCCTGGTACCAGTATCGTCAGAAGACGGCGCCGAAATCCAAGCTTGCCCGGCTCTGGGAAGTCGCCTCGGACCTGCCGCGTTTCCTTTCTGAAAAGTCCCTCAAAGCCACCGACTTCGTGCCGGTGAATGAAATTGCCGCGGTGGCGGTTTGGGATACCGTGGGAGCGCTGGGTATCCCGCTCTTCAAGGGAAATGGCCGGGTCGATGCTTTCCGATTCTGCGATACCAAGCTCAGCAAGAAAGTCAGCGCCGGCTTTCATGCCGTGGCGCTGGACGAACAACGCTGCGATTTTGAACCGACCTTCTGGGACCCGGCTCCCAACGTAAAGCAGGTACTCTTCCCCGGCGCGCACTGCGACGTCGGCGGCGGTTATCCCATGGCCGAAAACGAAAGCGGGCTTTCCGACGGCGGTCTCAGATGGATGATGGACCAACTCAGCCAAGTCGGCGTGCTTTTGTCGAGTAACGAGCCCTATAAGATCACTCCCAGTCATGTCGGCATCGCCCATAAACCCTGGCTCCATTCGCCGTGGAATTATCCCGGCATCAGAATCGCTCCTCGAGATTTGCTCAAGGACATGGAAAGACATCCATCGGTTGCACTTCGCATGGGCGAAGCCAGTGTGTTCCACGAGCCGGGCGAAGCGGCCATGATCTACGACCCAGCCAGTTTGCGTATGATCGAGGGGATTCCATGAACCGAAACGCGCGGCCGGCACGCCATAGCGAGCAAGTGGCCGCGGCCGACAGCGCGAACGGGGCAGCGCCGAGGGCCGGCACGACGTTTTCATCGCTCGGATCGTTTGACGCGATTTCTTCCATGGAATAAAGTCCCTTGGCCATAGGGGGAAAACTTGATGCTACCTTGCTTTGCTCTGTCGCTGGTGATCGCGGGTCTGCTGGTGATGCTGCCCGGCGAACACGTTAAGGCCAATACGCCCGAGACGATCTGGAAATCGTTGGAGAAGCTGCCTGCCGCGGAGCGCGAGAAGAAACTCATCGAGGGCGCAAAAAAGGAAGGCGAGATGGTGTGGTATACCAACTCGGGCATCGAGAACGCGACCCGTTATATCCAGGCCTTCAGGAAAAAATATCCGTTCATCAACGCTAATTTCTGGCGTTCGAAAACCCGGCAGGTCACTCAAAGAATCGTTTCCGAAGCCAATGCCGGCAGGCACCTGGTTGACGTCATCAAGCCGTCCTTCGATCTGCTGCCAAGCCTTTTCGAAAAAAACGTAATCGGCCGCTACGACACACCGGCGCGGACGATTTTTCCCGCCCACGCTAAGTCGCCTTTCCATACCAACATAAACTATGCTTTTCGCGTCTTTTCCTTCAACCCGCGCAAGCTGGGCCACAAAGACGTGCCAAAGAGTTGGGACGAATTGCTGAACCCGAAATGGAAAGGCGAGATCCTCTTCGACGAATCCTCCCTGGAAGAAGTCACGGCCATGCTCGGTGCCTGGGGCAAAGAAAAGACCGTCAGCTACTTGACCCGGTTGAGCCACCAAGATCTCTTGATTCGCGTCGGCCGCGACACCACGGCGCAGATGATGATGGCGGGCGAAGCTCCCCTGGCGGTGACCAGTTACGCCTACAACACAGAGGGGCTGCGCGCAAAGAACGCGCCCATCGACTGGGTCGCGCAAGATCTGATCCCTGGGCTGATCTACCCGCTGACGATGGCGCGCCATGCGCCGCACCCCCATGCCGGAGCGCTCTTCTACGATTTCATGATCTCCGAGGAAGGACAGCGCCTAATTGCACAGGAAGGACGGGTGGTGACCCATCCGAAAGTCGAACCGATCTACCCGCGCATGAAAGAATTGCAGAATCTTTTAGGCACGCCACGCGTCCAGATCAACACCATGGAGCAAAACGCCAAACTGGTAAAAGACGGCGTGCAGATTCTCGACGAAGTCGTCTTGAAGCGAAAATCATCGGGCCATTGATCGGTGGAGAAGTCCCATGTTCGGCGCTGAAACCCTGGACCACGTCGCCTTTCCGGTGCGCGATCTGCCGCGCTCGGAAAGATTCTATCTTGAAACGGTGGGCCTGACTTTTCTTACCCAGCGGAAAAACGCCGACGGTTCGCCGCGCCACACCTACGTCCAGGCTGGCGAAAATATCGTTGGCCTCACCCTCCCCGGCGTGTCGGTACCCGCGTCAAACAGCGGCGCGCCGCGTTACGCTATCGGCTTGCCCGACGAAACGGCTTTCGACGCCGCCGTCAACCGTGTCCAAGCGAGCGGAGTGAAGTGCGGCGCTGTAGAAAACCACGGTACCGAGTCGCCCTTTATCAAAGCTTTTCAGTTCATCGATCCCGACGACAACCAGATCGAGCTTTGCCTGCGCCGAAAATGTTTGCCCACAAAGGACGGCATCAGCCACGTGATCTTTGAAACGACAGATCTGACCCGCGCCAAGCGCTTCTACAGCGAAGGGCTGGGACTGAAACTCGTCGGCGAAGTGCGCGGCGAAACGCTCTTCGAGTTTGCCAACGGCCAGATGCTTGGTGTCAAAGCAGTGCCCGAGCTGTCCGAGCGTAGCAAGAAAAAAGGCCGTGCCTGCCACGTTGCGTTCAATGTCAGCCAGGAAGACTACGATGTCATGCTCGAACGGATTCCCCAACTGGGCGGCCGGTCCCTCGGCGACTTTCGCGCCGGCGACGGCCTGCGCCCGCCCAGCGAGCGCAGTATCTATTTTTTCGACCCCGATACGAACTATTTACAGATCACCGCCCTCGGCGCGGAAGA
This sequence comes from Thermodesulfobacteriota bacterium, assembly GCA_036794995.1. Classification (GTDB taxonomy): domain Bacteria; phylum Desulfobacterota; class Binatia; order UBA9968; family UBA9968; genus DAIRFP01. Next base: position 21,204 of record DAIRFP010000076.1, read on the forward strand.
CTGGTCGCTGATGTCCGACGAAGAAAAGTGGCAGCGCACCATCGCCAACCGCGAGAAACAAGGCAGAGGCATATCGAGCTTCGACAAAGGAATGAAGATTCAGAAATAGCTCGGTTTACGACTTGTGAACTTCGCCTCGCTCGGTTTCCTGTCATACTCTACGCGATTC
>DAIRFP010000327.1:0-4834 GCA_036794995.1 Thermodesulfobacteriota bacterium
CTAACCGCGAAATCCATCAGCTATGCCAAAGAAGGGGCGACGGCCATCTACCTTGCGAGCCTGTTTGAGCGCCTCGGGGTCACCGAGCAGATGAAACCCAAGACCAAGTTCCCCCCGACCGGTCGCGGCGCCCAGTTGGTCTCTGAGGGAGAGACCGAGCTCATGCTAATGGCCATCAGCACATTCGAGCCTGTGCCCGGTGCTGAGCTGCTCGGTCCGCTCCCACCCGAGCTGCAGAGCTACATCGGCTACTCGGCGGGTGTCGGGACCGCCGCCAAGGAGGCGGAGGCCGGCAAGGCCCTCATCAATTTCTTGAAGGCGCCAGCGGCCGTTCCGGTGCTCAAGGCGAAAGGCATGGAGCCCTTCACTCCATAATGGCGTCTGGCCGCTCGGGGACGAGTATATGCTGTCGCAAGAACAAGGCAATTAGCCGCGGGGTTAGCGTGCTGACGAAGAAAACTTACTTACAGGAGGGATTTATACGAAGGATTTTATTGTTGGCAATCGTATTGATCGCAATCTCGATACCTGGGGGTGTGTCGGCACAGCCGGTGATCAGCTCCGAAATCGCACCACTGGGGAAATTGCGTGTTGCAACGAATGGCGGTAACCCACAGCTGGTGACGCGAACACCTGATGGAAAGATGGTTGGCGGTGTAGCCCTTGATGTGGGTCAGTTCGTCGCCGCGAAGCTCGGAGTTTCCTTTGAGGCGGTCGCGTATGCCAACGCGGACGCATACACGCAGAGCTTCGGCAAGGCAGAGTGGGACATTGCCATCGGGCCACGCACTCCGTTGGTGGCGGAGAAAGCCGAGTTCAGCCCTGATTTGATTTTGTCCGACTTGATGTACGTGGCCGCGCCCGGACGCGAGTTTGCCGACGCCGGTCAAGTTGACCGGCCTGGAGTCAAGATCGGGGTTGGCAGGAACTCTGGAGCGGACCAGTTCCTGAGCCGGACGCTTAAATCCGCCGAGCTTGTGCGACCCGGCGGCGGGGGGGTCGAGGCGCTACGTAGTGGCAAAGCAGATGTGTGGGCGGCGAACGCTAGCAATGTCCAGGGGGTCGCCGATGCGCTCCCCGGTGCAAAGGTTGTACCGGGGGCGTTCACAACCGAGCGGTACACGGTGGCGCTTCCGAAAGGACGATCATCTGCGGCTCAGGCCAAACTCGCCGAGATCGTCAACGAAGCGAAAAGAACCGGCATCGTGCAAAAGGCGATCGACGAAGCAAGCTTAAGGGGCGTTCAGGTCGCGCCGAATTGATCTTGCTAGTTACGCAATACAGTATCCGCCGGCATTGGCGATGGCGCCTCGCTGACTACCAGCTGGAGAAGGGCAACGACACGCCCAGAAAATTGTCGAACTTCTCGAAGCCGCCCCGCCCTTGAACCGCGAAATCGCGGAGCTCCCATGAAATGGGCCGACCAACAGAAGAATAAAATGGTGAAGATAATGGCGGTACGAGATTCACGCTATATCACTTGGGTTTTTAAGAATTAGTGATTCTACTACTCGAGACAGTCCTTCTTTTTCTTTGGTCCCTAACGCTTATGGGGCGATTTAATACCCGAGCTTTTCGACAGTCAATAACGAGCGAGTCTTTGGCTTTTTTCAATTGTGAGACAAATGAATTTGCTTCTTTAGCAATGGTGAGAAAAACCGCCCATTTTCTCGTCTAAACCGCATGGAAGCCTCTGGCACAAGCGTTGCTCGCTTGTGGGTCATGAACACGAAAACAAAAGTCGCACGTGATTTCTGTGCGGGAATATTTTTCCTCGCTGTTTTCGCTTCTGCTTCAGTCGCCTACGAGGAGATTGCAATAAACAACGGCGCTACCATTCGGGGAAGCGTCAAAGTTGAGGGCAAGCTGCCGAAGCCGCCACCCTTGCAGATCACCAAGTTCAAGGAAGTTTGCAGAGATATCCCGAACGAAACTCTCCTTATCGGTCCGGGCCAAGGCCTACGATACGCGGTTGTGACATTAGAGGGGATTGCCAAAGGGAAGGCCGTGGAAAAAGAGGCGGTCCATGAGCTGGATAATTTAGGATGCCGGTTCGTTCCCCACGTATTGGCCTCAAGCGTTGGGCAGTTTGTAGTGTTCAAAAACTCAGATCCAATTCTGCATACGGCACACGCTCTATTCACAAGCGGGCAGCCCCAATTCAATGTCGGGCTTTATCCTGGCAAGGTGAGCCGCAAACCGTTGGTTACCCCCGGTGTGGTCAAGATTATTTGTGAAGTTCACCCCTGGATGAGCGCTTATGTTGTCGTTAGCGATCATCCTTACTATTCGGTGACGGATGTCTATGGAGAATATCTCATCAGTGACATTCCCGCCGGGAGCTATCGGCTGAAAGTGTGGCACGAGACTTTAGGTACCCAAGAAAAACCGGTCGAGGTGAAGACAGGCGGTTCTCACAATGTGGAGTTTTTCTTAAGTGCAAAACCAGGAGTAAAAAAATGACCCTACGACACGTCCGGCTATTTGCTCTTGTGCCGTTCTTGCTCGCGGCCCAAGCACAGGGCGCCGAGGTGGCGATAAAGAGCGGAATCATCAAAGGAACGATTACCGCGGCGGGAAAGCCGACCGTGGATGTGGTGGTCTCGTTGGAGGGTATCTCGGCAGAAACCGCCAAAGCCCAAATCTCCTCGACCAGACCGAAGAAGGCGGTGATGGACCAGAGGGAGATGAAATTCATTCCTCACGTTTTGCCCGTGCTGGTCGGTACCACCGTTGAATTTCCTAATCACGACACTAGCTGGCACAACGTCTACTCGAAAGGCGACGCCAAAGATTTTGATCTCGGCCTTTATCCCCCGGGAAAAACCGGAAGGACTACGTTTGATAAACCCGGAGTGGCCAGAATCCTCTGCAATGCCCATCCGAATATGGAGGCTTTCATCGTCGTGAAAGAGCATCCCTTTTTCTCCAGCGCCGACAAAGGCGGCAACTATCAACTGGATGGCGTGCCGCTAGGGAAATATCGCATTCAAGTCTGGCATCCGCAGCTCGGGACGACTGAGGCGGGAGTCGAACTGGTTCATGCGGGAGAGGTGCTGGACGTTAATTTCGATCTGAAAAAGAAATAGCGAAACAGGACAAGCTTCGACCCAGACCTTAAGGAAGGCATCAACCGAGTGCAACGCAACGACGGAGTCCTAGTTAGCGAAGTAAAAGGAGCATCTCTTCCGGGTGGCGGGCGGCGCTCCAGCCCGCGTATTGAAGCGACCGCGCCGGAATGATTCATGGCTCAAGCTAACGACAGGTGCGGTGCAGGGTTTGAAGAAAAATGGTGACTACGTCGCTGAGATCGGGACGGCTGATTTCTTCCAGGTCGTAACGCACCCGGCAATGAGGCCTGGGGAGTGAAATGAGCCTAGCCAGGTCCACGGGAGTGGCGACGATAATGCTGTCGCACGAAGCCGCGTTGATGGTCGCGCTCAGATCCTGAAGTTGCGCATTGGAATAACCCATGGCCGGAAGTGCTTTGCCGACCCAGGGGTATCGAGCAAAGATTTCGACCAGACTGCCCCGCGCGGAAAGTCTAGGATCGACGATTTCGGCGGCGCCATATCTTTGCGCCGCGATCACGCCTGAACCGTAGCCCATTTCACCGTGGGTCAGGGTAGGGCCGTCCTCAATGACGAGAACTCTCTTACCCCGCACAAGTTCAGGTTTATCCACGCTGACATTCGACCACGCCTGAATCACCGTCGCATTCGGGTTAATTTGCGCGATGTTCGCCATCACCTGTTGGACGCCGCCGACAGGGGCCGAATCGAGCTTGTTCACAACGATGACCTGCGCCCGTCTGAGATTGGTCTCTCCCGGATGATAGAGGAGTTCGTGCCCGGGCCGATGGGGATCGACGAGAACGATTTCAAGATCCGGTCTAAAGAAAGGCCAGTCGTTGTTGCCGCCATCCCACAAAATGATGTCAGCTTCTTTTTCTGCCGCATCCAGAATGCGAAGGTAATCCACACCCGCATAGACGACTACGCCTTCGGCGATATGTTGTTCATATTCCTCGCGCTCTTCGATGGTGCAGTGTTGGCGGTCGCAATCTTCCACCGAAGCGAAACGTTGTACTGCTTGCCGGCTGAGATCGCCGTAGGGCATCGGGTGGCGGACCACCACTGGACGCAAACCCTGCGCCCGCAGGAGCGCTGAAATTCTGCGCACCACTGAATCTTTGCCGCAGCCGGTGCGAACGGCGCATACGGAAATCACCGGGCGCGGTGACGAAAGGAAACTGCGCTTGGGCCCGATCAGGCGGAAATCGGCGCCGCTGGCCAGCACCCGAGAAGCGAGATGCATCAGGATGACATGGGAAACGTCGCTATAGGCAAAGATCACTTGCTGAATTTGTTTTTCGAGAATCAACGCTTCGAGTTTTTCTTCTGCGTAAATGGGAATACCGCCGGGGTAGAGCGGTCCGCTCAACGATGGCGGGTAACGACGGTCTTCGATTCCCGGGATCTGAGCCGCGGTGAACGCCACGACTTCGTATTCAGGATTGTCACGGAAACATACATTGAAGGTATGAAAATCTCGGCCTGCCGCACCCATAATGAGGACGCGCTCCCGGTCGGTCGGATGGGTTGAGCTCTTTGTGTCCCTTGGAATTTCTTTCGAGGTGTCTGCCATTGTTGCTTTTTCGATCTATCAGGATGCAAGTTCAATCAGCAAGATATGTGCCCTGCTGCCGTGCATGCAGCTTCCCAATTGCGCGAGCTTACCAAAATTTTCTTTATCGATTCTTCGCAGATTTGGTATTTCTTAGCCCGTCCATTCTCATTGATGGGAATTGTGCCTGTCAACCTTAGTGCGGTGA
>DAIRFP010000328.1:0-4834 GCA_036794995.1 Thermodesulfobacteriota bacterium
ATCGCGCGTGCTTCTGCTGTGGTTCGCATGGGCCGCCGGGTTAGCCATCGACGACAAATTCCATCGGGTTGTATATCACACCGTTTCGTTCCCTCGTCGGTTCAGTCTTCCGAAATCCGAGCTTCTCGTAGGCACGAACTGAATAGTTGGACGCGTTGACTGTGAATTTGCCCCGATTTCCGAGGGCAAGGGATTCTTCTTTCAGTTGCGACCACAGACGCCGCGCCAACCCTGTGCCTTGGTATGGCTTTGCGACGAATAGATAGTACAGATGAGCGTTTGAACGCATCGCGGCGACTGCAGCAAGCTGCTGACCGTCTTCGGCAAGATAGAAACGGAAATCACCCGCGAGACGCTGCTCCATTGCTGTGGCCGAAAGCTCGCCGAGGAAGCGAGACCGTCCTTCGACGGTAAAATCCTTGACGATGAACTCCTCCGCCAATTCGGTTATGAGCTTGCTGATTCGTTCAGCGTCCTGGAGCGTTCCTCTTCGGATCGCTACGCTGCGCATAATGCTCTCCCAAGAAACGAACTGGCAGACGAGTTTCGACGACCTGTCCGCCCACCAGCTCTACTCGGTATGCGCCGGCCTTGGGTCTGGAGCTGACTGCTTCAATGAGCTCGGAGCCACAGAAGTGCAAGGCTGCCCCATCGTCCGCTGCGTAGCCGGACTGCAAACCGCCAGCGACTACCTGGTGATAAATTGCTCGTCGATCGTGCTCGCCGTCATAGTGTGGACAAGCTGTTGCGTCTATAAGACCGAGCCCGTCATCGAGCCGTTCGAGCCCTCCGTATGAGTCGGTTACGCCGCCACGAAACCAGCAGATCATCCCAGCACTGACGCCGCTCAATACCCCGCCGTTTGACCAGACTTCGCGAAGCAGCACATCAAGACCATGTGCACGCCAAAGCGCAAGCAGGTTTGCCGTGCTTCCGCCACCGACGTAGATCACGTCCTGTTCGGTCACGAACCTAGCCAAATCCGTTGTTCGAGCAGGTCGGCGCGTGAGAGACGCTGAATCGAACAGCGTTAAATCTGTCGGAATACACCTTCCGCTGAAGGCGCGATAAAACCTCACGATGTATGTAGCTGAATCGGCGCTGGCCGTGGGCATGAAGCACACCCTTGCAGGCTGTCGGCGCGAGAGCGACAACACGAAATCATCTAGCAGGGGATTGTCGGGCTCCATCGAAAAGCCGCCACCGCCCATCGCGACAATGTGTCCTTTGTCTCGGTTCGATGCCATTAGCTGCATCCGGATGATGCAAGTTCGGTCCTGTGCGGCAACTCTAGTAACATTTCGAAAAACCCCAATGTTTCGCCTTGGCCGCTCCACGCGACGGGTTAGCCAACGCGCGCGGTGTCCTCGATCGTGCGGTGAGCGAGGTTGTCTACTACAACCCCCCGGGTTGATTATTGCTTAAGTTCTTGCAGGCTCTGGGCCGCCGAAGGATCGAAGATCATCTATTTCGTCTTACCGTTCACCTTTCACCTAATTACTCGGTCCGCTCTCGCCAGCACGTTGGGTGAAATCGTCAGGCCAATCTGCTTGGCGGTCTTCAGATTAATCACCAGCTCAAACTTCTTCGGCTGTTCGACAGGGAGATCGGCGGGCTTGGCTCCCTTCAGGATCTTGTCCACGTAAAAGGCAACCCGTCTCAACGAGTCGACAAGATTCGGACCATAGGTCATAAGACCACCCGCTTCCGCGAACTCCGTCCACCCGGAGATGCTGGGTATGCGCCGCCGAGCTGAAAATTCTGCGATTTCCTTTCGGCGGGCCAGCGTCAGGGCATCCGGAAAAACGATGAGCGCGTTGGCGCGTTCACGGGCTATCGCGGCAAAAGCGTCCTCAAAATCGCCGGGAGCCTTTACTGTCAGGTACTGGAGCGGCAGGGCAAATGCCTGCGCAGCCACTTGCGTTTCTTTCAATTCCCGTTGTTCGCCGGCATGCCGCGGGTTGGCCAATACTGCCAGCCGAGAGATGCCCGGAACGGCCTCCTTAAGCAACTCGACCCGTTTGCCCGCCAACTCGGCAGCAAAGAAAGTCACCCCGGTGACGTTGCCCCCGGGCCGCGCCAGGCTGGCGACGATGCCGGCATCCACGGGATCACCGCTATAGCCCATAACGACGGGGATATCTTTGATGCTTTTGGCAGCGTAGGGTGTCGCCGGCCCTATTGATACAATGACATTCACCTTGAGATGAACCAGCTCAGCTGCAAGATCGGGAAAACGTTCTAACCTTCCCTCCGCATACCGCTTCTCCGTGATGATGTTTTGGCCCTCCACGTACCCCGCATCGCGGAGCGTCTGTTCAAGCGCATCGATTTGGGGAGCCGGGACATTTGCAAGAATGCCGATCCGAAGGATTTTCCTGGCTTGCTGGGCCTCGGCGGGGAAGCTGAGAGCGAAGAGCATAGCGCCCAGAGCAAAGCAGGTCAGTTTGTTGTTATTCATCTTTTCCTCCCGCCTAACGCCTAACGAATAATCTTATCCGCCCGATACAGCACATTCGGTGGAATTGTCAGGCCGATCTGCTTGGCGGCCTTGAGGTTGATCACGAACTCGAACTTCATCGGCTGCTCGACAGGGAGATCGGCGGGCTTAGTGTCCTTCAGGATTTTGTCCATAAAGACGGCGACTCGTCTGAAGGGCTCGGACCGGTCGGCCCCGTAGGGCATCAGAATCGACCTGATCTCGCTCCATCGATTTCCTCCGCCATGCAAAATCGGCAATCCGAAATTTAGAAGCGCCTCACTTCTTCGCCAAAAAGGCCTTGGCTTCAGCCAGCTGCGGTCTCTCGGTGTCGGCCTGGCGGCAAAGCTCGATGACCTTCTCATAGTAAATTCTAGTTTTCTTCTGATCGCCTAAGCGCTCGGCCGCCTTTGCGGCGCCGTAGTATCCACGGAAGCGGTTGGGCGCCGCCTTGAAGGACGCTTCAAATTCTTTGAGCGCCTGCGCGGGTTCGTTTAACTGAAGGAGCATTTCTCCCAACAGCTCGCGCATTGGCCAAAGCCGGTTTTCCATCGCCACATGTTTTTCGCTCGCGTCCTCGAGCGCTGCCGCCGAGCGCATCAATTTGAGCGCCTCATTTTTCTTGCCTTCCGCCTGCGCCATCCAAGCGGCCGCGGCCCGGCGCTGGATTTCCACCTGATCGGCCCAATATTTCTGCTTGGACTTCGTCAACGTATTCTTAAGCAACTCTAGTTGCTGGATATCTTTGCGCGCGCTATAGACGTCGCCGTTGCGCACGGAGCCCATGGCACGAACGAAATAGGTGATAGCATCGGCGGCGGGCGTGCTGGGCCGAGGCTCGAGGGCAGCCGCGTCGGCCCAGGCCCCGCGCTCGATGGCGTAGCGCGCCGGGATTGCCGCAAACGCGGTGTGTACAGTCAATACTCCTCCGGTCGGGGTCAGCGCAGCCGTGGGTGCTTGGGTTTTGTAGAGAGCGGTACTCTCTTCCAGAAGGCGCTTTGCTTCGCCGTCCTGCCCGAGCTGCAGGTGCGCGTAAACCATGAAATCCATCGCATGGACATAATTCTTGGCAACGCCGAGCGCTTCGCGGTTTGACTTAATCGATTCCTGCCACATGCCAACCATGGAGAAAATGTGGGAGGGCATGTGCAGCGCATGAGGCGCCGAGGGGGCGACCGAGGCGTAGCGCTGTGCTGTAGGAAGACCGCGGGCCGCGAGCGGCGGGAAGTCATAGCTATGGATGAGGTAATGGAGCACGCCAGGATGCTCCGGCTGTTTCGCATAGGCCTTCTCAAGAATCCCGGCGGCTTTAAATTGCCGCGCGTAGGTCTTGTCCCCGTAATCGATCGCCTCATTCAACGCCAGGGCGTAGAAAATCGCCGCTTCGATGTCTTGTGAATAGCTGAGGTAGAGCTGTTCCATCGCTTTTTCGTAGGCCAGGACTCGCGTGCGGTGATCGAGCTTGTCAGAATCCTTATAAAAAAGCTCGATCGCGGCTAGGTAGTCTCTTTCTCGTTGAGTCTTGGCGCCGATCTCCTTGGCCTTTTCAATTGATGCCAACCCCCGCTTCAAGGCCGCAGCGTCGGGAGGGCCGACCAGCGGATTGGCGCGCTGGCTGATCGCGATACCCCAGTGAGCCATGGCGCAGTCGGGGTCCATCTCGCCGACCGCGGCAAAAGCCTTAGGAGCCTGGGGAAACCAAAAGGAATGCAGCATAGCCACGGCGCGATTGAATTGCGCCTGCGCCTCGGGAGTGCAAGAGACCGGGAAGTTGACCTTGCCGAGCTTTTCTTGCGCCGTCGCCATGCGGAGGCTAAACAACAACGCGACGGTAGCGAGCAGGAAGATTTTCGATTTCATAACAGACCTCCGATTTTAGATTTGGATCCTTGAGCACAGCTCGACAGCTCGGGCCCTGAGTTTATCGAAGGCAGTAGAGGTTTTAGATTTTCGATTATGGGAAAGAGAATTCAGAAATCGCATCCGAAATTTCCTATCCATCGGATTGTCTCCTCAATCTGAGATCGCCAGTCTAAATCGACTCACTTCTTTGACAAAAATGCTTTCGCCTCTTTAATTTCCGGCCGCTCGGTGTCGGCCTTTTGCGATAGGACAACAAGCTTCTCGTAGTACGTCTTTGCCTTAGCCATGTCGCCCGACTGCGCGGCCGCGCGCGCGGCGCCGTAAAGGCCACGGAACCGATTCGGCTCGACATTGTGCGACGCCTCAAATTCCTTCAGCGCTAATCCCGGCTGCTTGAGCTCCAGGAGCATTTCGCCCAGTAGCTCGCGGGCCGGCAGGACATGACCAGGAGTCACCGGGTGTTTTTCGCTCGCATCCTCCATGCCGGCGCCT
>DAIRFP010000077.1:0-21246 GCA_036794995.1 Thermodesulfobacteriota bacterium
ACCTGGCGGGCCGCGGTCGAGGGCCAGAAACAGGAACTCGCCGGCAGTTGGACAGCGGATTTTCCCCAAGCCCGCGAAGCCTCGATCGGTGAGTTATTCTCAACCGTCGCTCGTGACGCCATCCGGGGCATCTGGAGCGCCGATAACGACTCCGGTAGCTGGGCCCTGCGCGCAACTAAGTAGGATTTGCCCTGGCGATTTATTCTTCAACCATCACTCTGATCGATGTCGGATCTCTCTTCCAATCGCTCGTATCATCCCGCCGAAAACAATTCGATGCAGAGGATAGACGCCGTACCAATACGCTAGGCCGCCCAATCCTGCCGGGTCAAAGATCGCCGTCTGGGTGATGCGAGTTTGGCTGCCCATCGGTTCCAGAGAAAACTCCAACCAGGCGCGCCCAGGAAGTTTCATTTCGGCACAAAGGCGCAGAAGCCGATCACGCTCCATCGCTTCCACCCGCCAGAAGTCCAGGGCATCGCCGACGCGCAATTCGTCCGGACTGCGCCGCCCACGTCGCAAGCCGATACCACCCAGAATCAGGTCGAGCCATCCCCGCAGCTGCCATAACCAATCGCAACAATACCAACCAGTTTGGCCGCCGATGCGTTGAATCACTGAAAACACTCGATCGCAGGTTGCGTCCACCACGACGCTGCGGGCATCTACCAGCCGATTGCCAAACCGTTCCCCACCCCAAGCCGGGGTTGATCCCCCGGCAGAAACCGCGTCGGACCAACGGGTCTCGGCAAATTCCTGCTCTTCGTTTCGCAACGCCAGGCGGATGGCGTCTTTCAATCCCATGGGCTGAATACTAAAAACTCTCAGCGCGGTGGCGTCATTCACTATAGTCGGATTACGGATGCTGTCGATGAGTTTTCGCCCGACTCGGGCGTAGAGCGGTGTGACCAATCCAAGCCACAAGCTCGACAGTCGCGGGGTAATAATCGGAACCGGAATCATCAGGCGTCGCAGACCGCGTTGCCGGCCATATTCAAACATAATGTCGCGGTAGGAGACGCGATCCGCCCCACCGATCTCAAAGATGCTATGTTGAGTAATCGGCAATTCCAAGGCCGCCGTGAGATAATCGAGCACGTCTGTCACCGCGATAGGTTGTGTCGGCACAGACACCCACCTCGGGGTTACCATGACGGGCAACCGCTCTACCAAGGCTCGAATCATTTCGAAAGAAAGGCTGCCCGAACCGATCACGATGGACGCCCGGAATTCGATTACCGGCACTCCCCCAGCGCGTAAAACCTCCCCAACCTGTTGCCGGCTGCGCAAATGCGGCGACAAGCCGTCGCCACTTCCCAATCCGCCCAAGTAAATGATCCGCTCCACACCGGCTTCGCGCGCGGCCAAGGCGAAGTTCTGAGCGGCCATACGATCGGGCCCTTCGAAGGCCGCGCCAAGTCCCATAGAGTGCACCAGGTAGTAGGCTTGGCTGGCGCCTGCCAGCGCAGGCGCAAGGGTCTCCACCGCCAGGACATCGCCGGCAGCGACCTCGGTATTGGGACCAACTCTCAGCGCGAGATATTCCGGACGGCGCGCCAGACAACGCACCCGATAGTTTCCTTCTTCCAACTTTTGTAGGAGACGCCCCCCGATGTAACCCGTGGCTCCCGTCAGCAGGATCAATGGTTTCGACAAATGCCGCTCCCTTTTTCGTTTCTGGCGATCTACTGTCGCAAACTCAGCTTTTCTGAAGAAACCAGTCTCTACGATTCCAAAAATCTTTGCCGAAGATCCAGACTGCGCTTTCGCTTGACGCGGAGCCACCCGTCATATTACGAAGAGAGCAGCGCGGGGCAAAATGAATTGGCATTTCACTAAAAGTCTCATTTCCTGCCTGTTCCTGCTGCCGATCACGATCGCCGGGAACGCCATGGCCCAAGAGAAAATCAAGGTCGGCGTCTCATCCTTTTCGGCTTCTTATATTTCCATGTTCATCGCCGACAAGCGCGGCTATTACGCCGAGGAAAACATGTCCGTCGATATCATTCTGATTGCCGGTCTGCTGGGCACGCGGGCGCTCATCGGCGGCAGTGTCGAGTTCGGCTCAGCCAGCAATCCCACCGCCGCTGTCCAAGGAGCAAAATTGAAGATGCTGATGGTGTTCAACGAGAAACCTCACTCCGCGCTGTTTGCCCAACCGAGCGTCAAGTCGGTGGTCGAGCTGCGGGGCAAGAGAATCGGCGGCTCCACCGTGGGTAGTTTGGAATATGGCTGGATCAAAGAACTACTGCCGAAATTCGGCCTGCAGCTCGATCGCGACGTGACGTTTTTACCCATTGGCCCGACTGCTACACGCTTCACGGCTTTGAAAACCGCTACCGTGGACGCTGCACCCCTTAGCCCGCCGTCCAGTTTCCTTGCCCAGGACGCGGGCTTTCCGGTGTTGACACGGGTATCCGACCACGTGGAAGACATTCAAGCATGCATCGTGACAACAGACGAGCGGCTGGCGCGCCAGAGCGAGCTGGTTCGACGTTTCTTGCGAGCCACGGTGAAAGGACAACGGGTCTATCTTGCCAGGCGCGAAGAGGCGATTCGCGCACTCATGGAGTTTACCCGGCAACCCAATCGCGAGCTGGCCGTGCGCACCTATGAAGAAAACATGAAAACCATGGCGAAGGATGGAACGATCCCGGAGCGATTGCAACAGATCGTCATCGAACGAACTAAACGGCTTACCGGCATCAGCCGCGAAGTCCAAACCGAGGAAATTTTCGACTTCTCCCACCTGCGGCGGGTCCAAGCGGAGCTAAATCAAAGCGGCTGGACACCGTAGCCCAAAAATAAAAACACTGACAACCGCATAGAGCCTAGCGCGGCAAAGCCGCAACCAAAAATCGGAATATCTCCCGCAAAGGCGCAAAGGCCGCAAAGGTCGGAGAATGATACTGAAGACTGCTGGCAAGATTGTCTATCTTCCCCTTCCGAACTTAGCGTGCTTGGCGTCCCTTCGACTTTGCTTAGGACATGCTTGGCGGGAGTTATTCCCAGTGTTCGAGTGTGACAGGGTCACTGGAACATTTGCGCGAGCCGCGACAACTTTCAAACATAGCAATGCATAGAACTCAAAGTCTCTTCCCTCTGCGTCCTTTGCGTTCTCTGCGGTAAAACTCTTCTCTTTTGGTTGCGGCTCCGCCGGCCGGTGTGCTGTGCGCTCAAGAATGTGGGAATCCAAAGCTGATTGGCCGTTAACTCAACCATCCGGCTTCCCGGTACGCCCGAAGCGCCCCCGGATGGAGCGGCACGCCGCCGAACTCGAAGGCCGCGGCGCCCTGAGTGCGCAGCGGCTCGAAGAGATCCTTCAGCCCTTTGAAGAGTGGATTCATCTGCGGCAAGGTGTCGAGATTTTTGGTAATCGTTCTTGCCATGTCGTGAACCATGGCTTCCGAAATTCTCTCGTGGCTCACCAGGACGTTAATCACGGCCACTTGCGCGACGTCTTCTACTACACCGCGGAAGACGGCTTTATCCATCGTCGCGCTTCGATAGAACGGAACTTCTGCGAGAACCTTTTCCAACTGGCCGGTCGCGTAAGGGACCACGCGGACATCCGCCCGCTGGCTGAGATCGGTCATCACCCGGTTCGGAATCGGCGGCTGGAATTGGGCGTCGATATCGCCCGCTATCAACCTATCCGCCCCTTCGTCGAAACCCATATGAACCGGTGTAAAACTGTCAAAAGATAGTCCCAGCACGCCGAAGATCGTGTGAGCATGCTGTTCCATGCCACTCCCCTTTACGCCGATGGCGACGCGCTTGCCGGCAAAATCGGCGACGGTCTTTATCGGGGATCTCGCGAGCTTGACGAAGAACATCGGTCCGGCGTTGGCCGGCGCCACCATGCGGAGCGCGATCTGGCGCGTAAACGGCGCCTTCGCGTTTTTGGCCCGGCCGATCCAATTGGAAGCCATGAAGCCGAACTCTAGCTCACCTCGATCCAGCATGTTTGCGTTATGGATACTGGCGTCGCTGGTCTGCACAACGCAGCGGTCGGCTTCCGAGCGCCCGCGATTGAAAAGCTCGGCCAATGCCGAACCCTGAGTAAAGAAGGTTCCACCGTGCTCGGATGTACCTAGTCGTAGTGCCATGTCTTTCCGCCCTCCGATAATGTTTTTTAAGACGCCCACTCTTATACTATGCGTACATCATCCTTGAAAGCCACTTTGCAAGTTTAGTGGAACCCAGCTGCGACTTGACGCGTTATCTCCGCTGTACTAGCCTCCGATTTGATACGGCGGAACAAACAATCATTACTGGCAGGCCGTTGAAAAGGGTTAAAGAATGCTTCGAGATCCTCAGCATGAACGGAAAATTACCAATGATATCCGTTCGTCACTTCGATGAACTCAGTGCAGACTCTGAGCCCGGTCGAAGGAGTCCGAGCGTTTTTTAGCAACCTGATAGAATAGCTAGCGCGCCGCTCAATTGGCCTGGACAAGCCAGCGAGAACAAAATCGGCTACCGTAAAAACCCTCTAGAAAGGATCCATCATGGCGATCATTGATTTGGATTCCCATCTTCGCGACGGCTGGCTGTTGGACGAGATCTATCAACTGGAAGAGCCTTTCAAGCAATACACCCCCAAGCGCATCGGCGAGGGCCAATACTTTTACTCTAAGTTTGAGCACCAGCTTTCGCCGATGGAAGATCCTGTGGCGAACGCCAACTTCAAGAAGCCAGTCACCCACCAGGTTTTTTATAATCCGGAGGCGAACCGGCGCGGCAACGAAGTGATGCGCTGGCAGCAGGGCGGCTACGATATGGAATACCGCATGAAGGACAACGCCCGGGAGGGCGTAGAGCTGCAATTCATTTTTCCGACGCAGATTGAAATCCCGTCGCAAAATCCGGGCGCCCTCGGCGCTGCGGCGAGTCGCTGCTACAACAACTGGGTGCACAGGTTGGTGGCCGGTTATCGCGACCAACTCTTCCCGGTGGCGATGATGCCCGCCGGATGCCCGGAGGAAATGCCCAACGAGCTCAGGCGCTGCGTCAAAGACCTCGGCGCCAAAGCCGTGCACCTGGTGAGTTACACCAAAGACAAACAGATGGACGATCCGGCCTTTTTCCCCTTCTATGAGGCCGCACAGGAGCTCGACATCCCGCTCTTCTGCCACCCGAGCACCCTGGGGGACGCCGGCACATTGATCAACCGGCAAACTCACTTTTTTCCCATGCATATTCTCGGCCGGCCGCTCAATTGCGTGGCGCCGCTGGTCGCCATGGTCCTCGGCGGCGTCTTCGAAAAATTTCCCCGCCTCAAAGTGGCATTCTTCGAGGTCACGGCGGAGTTTTTGGTCTACTGGATGCACCGCATGGATGACGATTATGAAGTGATCAAGGACCACGGCATGTGCCCGCAGTTGAATATGCTTCCATCCGAATATGTGAAACGTAACTGTTACATCAGTTGCGAAGCGGACGAGAAGTGGCTGCCCCTGGCGCTCGCGGAAGTCGGCGAGACCCACGTCGTCATGGCGACCGACTACCCGCACTTCGATTCCACGTTCCCCAACACGGTGAGAGGCATTCGCGAGCGCCCGGATATCTCGCCGAAGCAAAGAAAGCTCATTCTCGAAGACAATGCATTGAACCTGATCCACATATAGTCAGAATGAATGCACTTTTCACCACGAAGAACGCGAAGAGCACGAAGATCGGAAACATGAATTTCCAAATCCTTCGTGTCCTTCGCGATCTTCGTGGTAAGAATGACTTTAAGGAGATCTATCAATGATACGCCTCGCAGCCATTGCGTTGATGGGTAGTCTATTCGTTTCAAACATTGTCACCGCCCAGGATGCAAAGCTCATCGAAGCGGCGAAAAAGGAAGGCGGCAAGATCGTCGCCTACGGCTCCCTCGAATCCAACACGGTGGAGCCAATCGTCGGGGCGTTTCAGAAAAAAACCGGCCTCACAGTGGAATACTGGCGCGCCTCGGCGACAAAGGTAATGGATCGCGCGTTGGCCGAGCTGCGGGCCGGTAAACCAGCCTTTGATGTCATGCTGAACAATAGCGGCGCGATCTTCGTAATGAAAAAGGAAAATGTCTTTGCCAAATACGTTTCGCCGGCGGCCAGCGCATTTCCCAAGGATGTGATCGATCCCGACCTCGGTCCGGTGTATCGCAACACGCCCATTGGCATTGTCTACAACAAGGCAGAGATCAAGCCGGGGGACGTGCCCAAATCTCTCGAAGATCTATTGAACCCCAAGTACAAGGGCAAGCTAGTGATGCCCGACCCAACCCAGCACACTACCACGATGCAGTGGCTCGGCAGTCTCTATAAGATCATGGGCAAAGAAAAGGCCGAAAAGTTTGTCCGCGATCTCGGCGCAACGAAACCGTTTCTAGTGGAGTCCTTCGCGCCTTCCGCTGAACGCGTGCCAACCGGCGAGACGCCCATCGCCATTACGCTCGTCAGATACGTTGTCACCTACAGCGAGAAAGGAGCGCCGGTGGATTATGTGAGGCTCGGGAAAATGCTCAGCATCGGGCAGTATCTGGCGCTCAGCAACAAAGCCCCGCGCCCCAATGGCGGCAAGGCATTCATCGATTTTTTCCTCGGCGATGAAAGCATGCGGATTCTGGCCAAGATGGGTGAGTTCGTCAACCGCAAAGGCATCCATCCGCCCCTTGCCGACGCCGACAAGATACAGGCAGTGGAGGCCGACGACTTCGACGCCAAGGGATTTGCGGAAAAGACCCAAGAGTATCAAAAGCTGTTTCTTAAATAGGAGAACGTCACCATGACAAAGAAAGAATTTCTGCCGGGCGATGCGCGCCAGCGCGAACGCGCCTACTCCCCCGCCGTCAAGGTCGGCGGCGGCACGACGATTTACTTGGCCGGCTACGGCGCTTTCCAGGACGAGACCGGTAAGAGTTACGCCGGCGATTTTGACGGGCAAGTACGGCTGAGCTTCGAACGCATCCGGCAAACCTTGGAAAAAGCCGGCGGCAAGCTGGACGACATCGTCACCATGACGGTGTTCATTACCGATATGGCCAACGGTACGCGTTTCACGCAGCTTCGCCAAGCGTTTTTTCAACCAGGCCGCTATCCGGCAAGCGCGCTGATCGGCATCAAGGAACTGGCGCGGCCCGAGATGATGGTCGAGATTCAAGCCATCGCCGTGGTTGATTGAAAGACTTAGGGGTTTTCGAACATTCAACAAGATTTCTGTCAGCGCAACTGAAATGCGTTGAGTTACCTGGAACCTTGAACTTTGAACCTTGAACGTTTAGTCCCAACATAGGAGGTGAATTATGAAATCACCGCTTCGAGTTACCGGCATCGACCACGTGGTGTTCCACGTCAAGGATCTCGCGCGGTCAAAGAAGTTTTATATCGATTTCCTCGGAATGGATATCGATCATGAGAGCTCCTGGCAGTGCTTCCTCAAGTGCGGCCACCAGGGCATCGCATTGTTCGAGGTGGAAGACGACGAAAAAGTTCATGCAGGAAGCGAAGTGAACCATATGGCGCTGCGTCTCGCCTCCGGGGAATTGGCACGCGTCAAAGCGACGTTGGAAAACGCCGGCATCGAAGTCATCGGCCGCCAAGGCGATCCCACCTGCATTTACTTCTCCGATCCGGACGGCCATCGTCTGCAGCTACTGATGCCGAACGACTGACCGGACCTTTTCCAGTACTTATCCGGTGTCGCCGTGCTGAGAAAAGAGTGAACGTGACCGCAGACCTATTTTCAGCGCAGGCGGGGTTTGAACATATTCCCATGCAAGACGCTGAGGTGTCCTACTTGCGCCATCTCCCCCTTGCGGAAACGCCTCCCATCCTCATGCGTCACCTGATTGCTGAAGTTCCTTGGCGAGCAGAGAACATTGTGGTTTGGGGCAGAACTTACCCGCAGCCTCGTCTGATTGCGTGGTACGGTGATCTCGGAAAGAACTACATTTACTCGGGCATTAACTTGAGCCCGCTGCCCTGGACGCTGGCGCTACTGGATATCAAGCGCCTAGTTGAAGCCGTCGCCCGTATGGACTTCAACAGCGTCCTGATCAATTACTACCGGGACCACCGGGACAGCATGGGAATGCACAGCGACGACGACCCGGAACTCGGCGAACGACCGATCCTCGCTTCGTTAAGTCTTGGCGAAGAACGGACCTTCATCTTGAAGCACAAGCGCGACAAGGCTTTAAGGCCTGTTCGCCTGAAACTCGCGTCCGGCAGCGTTCTCTTGATGAAGGGCGAGACCCAGCGCTATTGGAAGCATGGGATCGCCAAAGAAACGCGGCCATGCGGGCCGCGCATCAACTTGACGTTTCGCCGCATCCTCACGTGAAGCCTTCAGCCAATGGCGCAGGATGCCTCTGAGATCATTGCGCTGGTTGACCGCATCACCTCCGGCTTGGTAGAAGAACTTACTCAATTCGAACGGGGGAGAAAGATTCATGAGCCAAAAAAACGGCAATGCGCCTCAGTTTGGTATTCGCAAGAACGTGAGACAGATCGGACGCACGGATGTGGCGGGTGGCGGCCAGGTCGTAGTCGAGAACGGCTACGCCTTCGTCGGCCACATGGACCCGCCCCATGGGACGTCGATCCTAGACGTCAAAGATCCCAAGCATCCGAAGATCGTCGCTGAGATTGAAATCCCGCAGGGGGTGCATTCGCACAAGGTGCGGGTAAGCGGCGATATCATGCTGGTGAACCTGGAACGATACCGCAGCAAAGAGCAGCAACCGGCGGGACTTAAGGTTTACGATATTTCCAACCGCGAAAAGCCCAAAGAGATTGCCTTTTTACAGACTAACGGCGGCGTGCATCGTTTTACCTTCGACGGCCGCTACGCCTACATATCGGCGCACATCGAGGGATACATCGGACGCATCCCGATGATCTTCGATCTAAAGGATCCCGCGCGGCCCGAGGAAGTGGGCCGCTGGTGGATGCCGGGACAGTGGATCGCCGGCGGCGAGAAGCCGACCTGGGAAGGCACCGCGCACCAGTGTCACCATCCGATCCGGCGCGGCGACCGGCTCTACACCAGCTACTGGCACGGTGGCTTCGTCATCCTCGATATCGCCGACATGAGCCGGCCGAAATACATCAGCGGTTACAACTGGTCGCCGGCCTACCCGTCACCGATTCACACGACGTTGCCGATCCCGTGGAAGCTCATGAATCGCGACGTGATGGTCGTTTCCGACGAGGAAGCCGGCAAGCTCGCACCGATGCCGTATGCTTTCATGTGGATGGTTGACATCACGGACGAGGCACATCCGGTGCCGATCTCGACATTCAATCCGGCGGAAACCCACAGCATCGAACCGGGCCATCAGTACGGCGCGCACCAACCCGCCGAGCAAGTCTACGACAACAAGATGTTCGTCACCTGGTTCAGCGGCGGACTGCGCGTCGTCGACATCAGCAATCCTTATCTCCCGACCGAGATTGGACATTATGTCCCCGAACCAGGGCGCGGCCAAAAGACGGTCAAGAGCAACGATGTCTTCCGCGCCGACAATGGCTTGCTGTATTTGATCGACCGGCTGAACGGTTTGGAAATACTCGAGAGCGAAGTATGAGCAAACGGATTCGTGAGCAGTGATCGTGTTCGTCTTATACGCGGGCGGCCCGACCAAGAATAGCAAACGGGCATACATTTAGCAGAAATGGGACTCGTTAGCTCGGTATAGCCGGGCATTTCACGCGAGACAAGCATCCTGTTCCGAAGTCTCTGGCGATGGCCTCTAAAATGAAACCCTCGGGTCAATTGAAACTTGGTATCGCTTGGTTTCGGCTGGAGCAGTGGTCGCGGCTTCTTGAAATATCGGAAGACCGTGAAGACTTGGAGGAAACTTTTGCTGAGTGGGAATCCCTAGCGGAGGAAAAGTTACGCGATTTACGTGCTCAAGGTCTAGACGCGGAAAAGGTCACTATTGACCTGGAGGAGCTTCTAGCTTGGTGTAAGAGCCGGGGCTTGTCTGTCGATGCCCGCGCCAGATCTCAATATGTTGCTGAGCTGCTCAGGAAGCGCGACCGTCACTAGTTTATCCAATCTTTGTCTCAGCTGCTTTAGATCAGTCGGCCTTTGCGACTGTAGGCGCAGAGGTCATCGGTTCTTGCTGTAGAGCCGGATCGACCTGATTTAGGGCAAACCTTTTTGTCGTTTTGTTGTTTCGGCGTTGAGCCAGTATGGCCAGTAAGCCGGTGTTACGAGAAGTTGATGAGCATAAGGATCCTCTCATCTTAAACGACCCGCTCAGTCCGCGGTATCTCTAGTTGACCGCATCAACTTCCTACTATACGGTTCATTATTATATGGGTATCACCTACGTACACGCGCGGCTGCGAAGGCCCGACGGGCGTGGACCAACTCGTAACGTACGGTTTCTCGTTGACTCGGGGGCAATCTACTCGGTGCTTCCCGAGGAGACCTGGCGGGCCCTACGCCTTAAAGCAGAGCGCGAGGTGGAATTCACCCTGGCGGATGGCACGCCGATCAAACGGGGTGTTTCCGAGTGTCGGGTTGAGATCCGGGGTGCGGCAGCCACCTCACCGGTTGTGTTAGGCGAAGAGCACGACGGCGCGTTGTTGGGAGCGGTGACACTCGAGACCCTCGGTCTTATGCTCAATCCGTTGACCCGGGAAATTCTGCCGATGCGGATGGCTCTATCCCAGTACGCAGCTCCACTTAGACCGAACGCTGCCCTTCAAACCGACCGCTTTAGCAGCAGCAGCTGAGCTGAAGCATTGATATCCGAAGTCATTGTTCAATTTCGCCGCCATACCACCTCAGTGCCGATTGTGCCCAAAGGTTTTGTCGTAATCGCGTTGCAACTCTTTGGGAATGAATTCGTCTTCGAGCTTGCGGATCTTTTCGGCGGGTAGGATCGGATCTTGCGTGCGCGGGACCATGCCCCATTTCGACGACTCAGCTTTTTTGTTCCACTCCTCGAGCACCCCCGGACCCCGTTCTTTGAATTCGTGAAGCAGCTCCCAGGTCGCTTGCAGGCCATTGGCCGTGGTGAGGCTCGGATATAAAACCGCCGCGGCACCCATTTTCTGAAACTCTTCGAACGTCGGCGACGGCCGCGGGCCGTAGTACGGTGCGATCACCGGCGCTGGTATCCGCCGGCAAGCTGCTTCAATTTCTTCCTGTTTGGTGAGCGTGTTCACCCAGATGGCATCGACCCCCGCCTCTTTCACATAAGCGATACTCCGCTGAACCGCATCTTCGAAATTTCCACTCTCCGATCCGATGGAGTCGCAGCGCGCGCAAATGACAAAGTCCGGGTCGAGCTCTTTTTTCGCCGCCACCGCGGCTTTGAATTTGCCGACGGCTTCTTCAACTGAAATCAAGCGGCGCCCCGCCAAGGTACCCGATTTCTTCGGCGATTCCTGGTCTTCGATGTGCAGTCCCGCGGCCCCCGCGCGGATGTATTCCTTGACCGTGTAGTGAACGTTCACCGCGTTGCCATAGCCCGTATCGGCATCGGCGAATATCGGGATGTCGGTGACATTGGTGATCCGCCGCACCGACTCAACCATTTCGTTCAAACCGAGCAACCCAACGTCGGGATAACCGTAGACATAGGCCGCCACCTGCGAGCCCGACATGAAGAAGGCCTCGTAATGGAGCACCTCCGACATGCGCGCGTGCAGCGGGCTGAAGCCACCCGACATGACGAGCAGCTCGGGACGTTTTAGGAGTTCAGAAAATCGGCGGGTGATTTTGTTTGGCATAGCAGGAGTCCTTATCACACCGGCGAGAAAGTGAAAATGCAACTAGTGGGGGTCCCGTTGTTATTTTGCTTGACGCGCACCGCCCCGGAGAACTAAGTTCGTTGCTGGAACGGCTTTCCTAATTCTTACTTCGATCAGAAACGACACCGAACGTTCTGAGGGAGGACATGATGCTCTCACGCCCAAGCCCATCGCGTAGCGCGGTAAGCCTCTGTTTGGCTGTGTTTATCGCAGTCGTCTCCCTTCAGAGCCCGTGCAGTGCAGCGGACAAAGTTAGAATCGGCTACACCTCGCCAACTCCCAACCACGGCGTGCTCTGGGTCGCAGACACCAGCAACCTATTCAAAAAGAACAACCTGGAGCTCGAGATCGTCTACATGCCCGGCAACATCTCGCTGCCATCATTATTGTCCGGCGAGATCCAATTCGCCCAGATGACCGGCGCGCTCATGTCTCCGGCGCGCCTTCAGGGCGCCGATCCGGTGATGCTTGTCAGCGTTCAGGACTATCTGGACGATCGAATCGTGGCGCGACCGAATTTCAAATCCATCGAGGAGCTCAAAGGGAAACGCATCGGCATCTCGCGGTTCGGCGCCGCCTCCCACATGCGCGTGCTTAATTTGCTGCCGCGGTTCAGCCTCGGCGAGAAAGATGTCACCTTCCTGCAGATCGGCGATACCCCTGCGCGGGTCGTCGCGCTGATTGGCGGGTCTATCGACGCCTCGAGCTTTTCGCCCCCCGACCACTTGGTGGCGGCCCGAGCCGGGATGAAGATTCTTTTCAATATGCGCGAGCTGAACGTGGCCTATCAGGGAACCGGGCTAGTCACAACCCAGCGCCATATCCAGAAGAACCGCGATGTAGCACGGCGCATGGTAAAAACCTATCTGGAAGCGATCCATCTAATCAGGACGAACCCTGAGGTTTCCAAGCGGGCTTTCGCCAAGTACCGCAAGACCAATGACGAGAAGCAACTTGAAGAGGCCTATGAAACCTTGCGCGAAATCGTGCGGCCCAAGCCTTACCCTTCTATGGAAGGATTCAAGACAATCTTTAAGGATGTGAGCGATCGTATACCCGCGGCCAAAACAGCGAACCCGAAGGAGTTCATCGAGGCAAGCTTTCTCGAAGAATTTGACCGTTCCGGTTACATCGACGGGCTCTATCGCTGAGATGAAAGGGACGATTTCCTCATGCATCAAGAAACGGCCGCCACACTCTCAATGATCGTGTAACGGCCGTGCTGAAGAACTGAACCGACCAGTTTCTTCTGAACTGCTCTCTCTACTCGCCCAAGAGCTTCTTCAATCTTGCGATGGTGTCGGGCGGCTGGCTCATTGCTTCTTTGACAACCTTCTCCAGTTCCTCACCCGTTGTCGGGTCAAGGTCAAATTTCCGCTTGTCGAGATCGGCGAGAAATTCCGGATCCTTCATCGTCGCGTTGAACGCATCACGCAGGATCTTGACTCGATCCGGTGGCATGCCCGGCGTGCCCAGCATCGGGCGCCCCAGCGCACCGGCGGCGAGAACTACGTTGGCGAGACGCCGGCTGGCATCTGGAGTCTTATATCGGTCCATCAACTCATACATCGTCGGCGTGTCGCCTAGCTTCGGGTCGCGCTTGCGCCCGGTTTGGATGATATTCCGCACGAAGCCATTCTTGCGCCAGGTGTGATAAGGCTCGCGAGAGAGAAAGGCCTCGATCGTAAAGGCGCGGCATAGGATCTCGCCGCGTTCGACAGCGAGGTCGATCTCCGGCCCGCCAGGGTAGCCCGTAACGAGATTAAACTTTGTTCCGAGAGCATCTTCGAAAAGCTTGGGAAGATAGTAGGCCGTGTCCGAAGTGCCCTGAGCCCCGCACTTGGGGGCCTCCGTGGCTTTACGAACATCCTCCATGGTCTTATACGGGCTGTCAGCCCGCATATACATCTGGTACTCACCTTGCACCGGAGAGCCGATCCAGACAAACTTAGCCCAATCATATTGCACTTCCTTGCGACCGATTAACTGGTCAAAGTACAGCGAGGGTACGATCGAACCGATCAAACTCAAGCCGTCCGGTTTGGTCTTGTTGTAAAGATAGTTGGCGACAATCTTGTGACCCGCCCCCGGCATGTTTTGCGAGATCATCTCGGGCTTGCCTGGAATGTGTTTGGGCATGTATTGCGCCAGCAGACGCGACCATTGGTCGTATAGGGCTCCGGGCGTTGTGCCTATGTAAACCGTGATGGTCTTGCCCTTATAAAAGTCGCTCTGGGCAAAGGCCGAGGCATCGCACAGCAAGCTCGCGACCAGAACACCCACAATTAGACCGAACCTTGACATCCAGAATCTATGACTCATGTAACCTCCTGAGGGCTGCTAACCGATCGCTTTGTAGACTAACATGGAACGGTACGCTGTCCAATGTTCGTCGTCGGTTTTCGAGTCAAAAGTGGCTCTGCCGGCGAGCGAGATGGCTTCTTAGTGGTTCCTCAATATCGGATGGACAATCGCGCCCATATCGAGTATGGAGCTTCTTGAGCGTCGATAACACAGAGGTTTATTTACTTCGGAGGAGTCATGATCGTGAAAGAGCGCGCATTCCTGCTTTTGGTTGGTATTTTGCTGGCATCACCGCAAGTCTTGCACGCACAGTCGCAGCCGCCATTTTACGAGAAGAAAACCATTCAAGTCGTGATCGGTTCCGCGCCCGGCGGCTTGTACGATCGCTGGGGTCGACTTTTCGCCCAGCACTTGGGCAAGTATATACCCGGCAATCCCAATCTCGTGCCCCAGAACATGCCCGGTGGCGGCTCGATGATCGCGACGAACTATCTGTACGGGCTCGCCAAACCTGACGGCTTGACCGTCGGCATGTTTCAGACGTTCATGTACCTGCAGCAACTGGTCGGCGTCCCCGAAGTAAAGTATGACGTGCGAAAATTCAACTGGCTCGGCTCCCAGGAAAGGGGCCAGATGATGCTTTACGCGCGCGCGGATTCGCCGTACAAATCCATCGAAGACATCCTGAAAGCCAAAGAGCCGCCGAAATGCGGCGGCTCCGGCGCAACGGATCAAACCGCCCTCTTGACGAGACTTTTAGAAGAGACCATCGGCGCAAAATTTATCCGGGTTTTGGGATACCCGGGAGGCAGCGACGTCGATCTCGCCATGGAGCGGGGCGAAGTCGTGTGCCGGGCGACGAGAATCACAGTTCATTTCAGCCGAGAACCTTTTGTCACGTGGGACAAAAAAGGTTTCGATCGGCATCTGGTCCAGGCGGGAAAAAAGCGCGATCCGCGCCTCGGCGACGTGCCGACGATTTACGAGCTCATGGATCGATACAAGACTGCGGAGGCCGGACGCCGTCTTGCGCAGGTGATTCTCAGTGGCGATGAGTTGGGTCGCCCCATGATCGCGCCGCCGGGGGTTCCCGCGGACAGAGTGAAAATTCTGCGTGAAGCCTACAACAAGGCCTTGAAGGATCCCGAACTGATAGCGGAAGTCACCAAATCGAGATTGGATATGGAGCCGTCAACCGGCGAGGAGATCGAGGCCATAGTCAAGGAAGTCATGGATCAACCTCCCGACGTCGTAGCGCTGGTAAAAAAGATCCTCGACCAACAATAAGCTACTCCGTGGGAATCCAACCCACTGAGGAACCTGTGTGAACTTCATCGGGAATGTAGTATAAGACCGATCCTGGAGGAGGTTTTTGGATTATGCGCTACACGCCGGGCGTCAAGGGAACGGTTTCATGGACGCCGGACAACAAGAACATGACCGTAAAGTATGACAAGCGACCGAAGAACTAGAAGCCAAACGGGTCGCCGGTGATGGGCAAGTTGTGGGGCCTGGTAGTTGCTCTTTTGTGCGTTTCCCCTTCCACGGTCTGGTCTCACGCCTCGCTGGTAAAATCCGTTCCCGCGCGCCGGGCACAGATTTTTCAATCACCGGCGCAAATTCAACTATGGTTTAATGAGCGTCTCGAGGCTCGGTTCTCCTCTCTCACGGTTATCGACTCCGGCGGCAAGCGCGTCGATCGCGGCGACGTCGCGGTCGATACCGAAGAACCCAAGCGAATCTCCGTGGGAGTCAAGCCGCTTCTGCCGGGTCAATACAAAATTAGATTCCGCGTGCTTTCCGTCGACGGCCACATCGTAGAGGACGAGTTCCCCTTCACCATCCGCGAGCCTCAGCGTTCACCATGACCGGCCTGCCGCCGGACGATCATGTCCACTGAGCGGGCGGGCTGCGCCCGAGCCAAGGCGGTTCAAAACGTTCCAGCCGTTCAAATCGTTCAAAACGTTTAAACCAGCGTCTAGCAGTTGCTCCAGTCTCTTGACGCCCGTGAGTTCCCTGTACTAATCGTTTAGAAGATCGAGAGAGCGCGGCGACGAAAATCGCAGGATGAAAGGATTCAAAGATGCAGATTATTGACGCGGACGGCCATATCAACGACCACGCTTGTGGCGAGGAGATCGCCCGGTACATGCCCAAGGGCAACCAAATGGCGCAGCTCTTTCCGGAGTTCGATCATCTGCACTTTCGTTACTTGAAGCAAAACCGCCGTGGCACCGGTAATCCAACACCGGAAGACTGGATGAAATTCTTGGACCAGACCGGCATCAGCTGGACCGTGCTCTACCCTACTGCCGGCCTAGCCGTGGGTCGCATCATGTCCGAAGAATGGGCAGTCGTCGCCTGCAAGGCCTACAACACATGGCTCTACGAACGCTACTTAAACAAGAATCCGCGACTAAGAGGCGTAGCACTCATACCGTTTCAAAATGTCGAAGCGGCGATTGCGGAGTTGCGAAGGACCGTGAAAGAACTCGGCATGCTCGGCGGCATGCTGCCGTCCAACGGCGAGGCGATTCAAGGACATCTGGGAAACAAGGTCTACTGGCCGCTCTATGAAGAAGCCGAGAAACTCGGCTGCGCTCTCGCCGTGCACGTCGGTTGCCTTCACCAGATGGGTCTCGACTCCTTCAGCACTTACTACCCCGCGCATGCTCTTGGGCATCCATTTAGCCTCATGATTCAAGCAGCGGGAATGCTCGCCCACGGCGTGTTCGATCGCTTTTCAAACCTCCGCGTCGCTTTCCTTGAGGGCGGCGCCACTTGGGTGCCCTTCATGATGGATCGGCTCGACCGCTCTTATCACAACGGCCATGTTCAGTTAGATCTTGAGGGGAACCTTCTCGGCGGACCGAAACAAGGCCAGAAGGCGCGTGATTACTTCAAAGAGCAGCTGCGCAAAGGACGAATCTTTGTCGGGTTTGATTGCGACGACGACGGCCTCGGCACCGCGGTCAAGAAAGGCGGGCAAGAGCCTTTTCTCTTCGGCAGCGACTTTCCCCACGAAGTTTTCGACGCGACCAAGTGCCGTCATGAGATCGACGAGCTACTTGCACGCGATGATCTCACGCAAGCCGAAAAGGAGGCGGCGTTAGGTGGAAATGCACTCAGATTCTATCGTCCGCCTTTATGAAGGCGGACCGGGAATGGCAAACCACGCCGGTTGGCTTTCTACTTCTCCACGTCCAACTTCACCTTTGCTTTTCCCGCCTTGATAAAGCCCAGGTCCTGTGCCGCTCACCGCGTAACATCGATCACCACCGGGTTGCCCGGTTTCATCCGGTCGTTAACGGTGACGACAACACTCTTGCCGTTTTCAATATTTGTCACGCGGACCTTGGTTCCGTATGCGAGCGTTTTGTGCGACGCAGTGAGTTTGTTCTTGTCGTAAACGGCGCCGCTGGCGGTCTTTCTTCCCTGAAACTTGTCGCTGTAGAAGTTGGCGATGCCCTCCTCGGCTGTCTGAGCGGTCGCGATCCCAAGATTCCACACAATCGCGAGACTGACGACGGCGATGACGATGCCAAACTGTTTCATCACGAAAACTTTCATCTCGAGCTCCTTCCCTTTGTAGGTTCCCAGAGAGAACGCTTGTGAAATAACATCTTGTTTATTTGCCACCTATGCCCACCATCACTCGTTCAGTTGTTCATCCTTTCTTAGCATCTGAATATTCCACTAACCTGGTGACCCGCTATCAGGGGACCCCTGCTTTTGTGCTTCTAAATCCCTTAAGGGGTCGCGAAAATTACTGCGGTCGTGGGAGCCCTCCCCCACCGCAGATTAACGATGGCAGGGGCTACTCAGCGGGACAAAGTCCGTGGGAACAAGAAATACTAGAATAAATATTCTCTGAACAAGAGCTGTTCACTCCTAACCGGAACCTTCGACAAAGGCTTTTTCACGCGTCTTGCTAAAGGCAGGGATCAGCACCGTACACATCGCCAATACCGCCAACGCGAGCAAAGTCGCGCTAATCGGTCGCTGCACGAAGACCCACGGGTTGCCGCGTGAGAGCAGCAGGGCGCGGCGCAGATATTCTTCCATCAGTGGACCCAGAATGAAGGCCAGCAGCATCGGCGCCGGCTCGCAGCCGAGCTTTGAGAAAACGTACCCGAGCACACCGAACAGCGCCATAAGATGGATATCGAAAACGCTGTTGTTCAAGCTGAAGACGCCGATGGCGCAGAAGACCAGAATCGACGGGTAAAGCAGGCGGTAAGGCACCATGATCAATCGCACCCACAAGCCGATCATCGGCAAGTTGAGGATGATGAGAAAAAGATTACCGATCCACATGGAGACAATAATGCCCCAGAAAAGCGCTGGCTGCTCCTTAATCACCGAGGGCCCCGGCTGAATCCCCTGAATGATCATCGCCCCCACCATCAGCGCCATCACCGGATTCGAGGGGATGCCTAAGGTCAGCATTGGAATAAACGAGGTTTGCGCGCCGGCGTTATTGGCGGCTTCGGGAGCGGCGACTCCCTCGATGGCTCCCTTACCGAACTGCGCGGAGTTCTTCGAAACTTTCTTCTCGATGGAATAGGCTGCGAAGGAGCCCAATATCGAGCCGCTGCCGGGCAATATGCCGACGGCCGACCCGACGATGGTGCCCCGCAGAATCGGCGCGATCATTCGCTTCCAATCCTCCTTGGTCGGCATCAGGCTGGTGATCTTGGCTATGATCGAACGTTGCTCCTCGTTCTCAAGGTTGCGGACGATTTCCGCCAAGCCGAACATACCCATGGCCACCACCACGAAACCGATCCGGTCGGCCAGTTCGGGAATGTCGAACGTGTAGCGCTGCACGCCGGAGTTCACGTCCGTACCCACCAGCCCCAGCAACAAACCGAGCACGACCATGCCAATGGCGTGGAGCAGCGATCCCTGCGCGAGCACAACCGAGGCCACCAGACCCAACACCATGAGCGAGAAATAATCCGCTGGTCCGAACTTAAGTGCTATCTCGGCGAGGGGCGGGGCGAAGAAGGCAAGCAGCAGGGTTGCGACCGTGCCGGCGAAAAAGGACGCAACGGCGGAAGTTGCCAGAGCTACACCGGCGCGTCCTTGGCGCGCCATCTGATAGCCATCAAGGGTAGTCACCACGGAGGCCGCTTCGCCGGGTAAATTGACTAGAATGGAGGTGGTGGAACCACCGTATTGGGAACCATAATAGATGCCCGCCAGCATGATCAAAGCCGAGACCGGAGGCAAGACAAACGTAATCGGCAGCAGCATCGCGATGGTGGCCGTGGGCCCAAGGCCGGGCAACACGCCGATCAACGTGCCGAGAAACACCCCGATAAAACAGTAAAGGAGGTTGGTCGGGGTAACTGCGGTCGATAGCCCGAGAGCAAGGTTAGCCATGAGTTCCATAGATGTCTCACTATCCGCCGAACCACGAACCGAGTATCGGCAACGGCACACCCAGACCCATTATGAATACGAAAACACAGAATAAAGTCAGGCCCGCCGCCAAAGCGAACGAGGGGCCCCATCGGAACTCATTGCTGGCAAAGGCGCTCAGGATCACCAGCACGGGCAACGCGATGATCAAACCGGTGCCCTTGACGATGAGACCGAAGACGCCAACTGCGAGGGTAATCAGGGCCAATTTCTTTAACGCGAATCCGCCCACCTGAGTGCCCGACTGTAGAAACGCACGCGCCACCGAAATAAGTCCGACCAGTATCAGCAGGCCGCCGAGTACGGTCGGAAAGTACGCCGGCCCCATCCTCAGAGCCGTGCCCATACTATATTCGCGTGCAATGACAACGGCGCTCAGACCGAAGGCGATGTAGATGATGCCAATTAAGAAATCTTTAAGATTGCCCTTCACCGAATTCTCCCCGGCAGCTATCACCAGGCCGGCGGCCAGCTAGGCGCCTTGTACAACAAGTTGGGCACAAAAAAAAGGCCGGGAGTTATCCCGGCCTTATATCGGAGCAACTGGGCGCTGTCTACTCGTCATCTAAATCGATCAATCGGCATAGACCCCCGCCTTCTTGATAATCGGTCCCCACCGATCGATTTCAGCCTTCAAGTGCGCACGGAGCGCTTCGGGGGTGGCGCGTTTTGTTTCCACCGGTTCGGTCCCTAGGTCGGCGAAGCGCTGCTTCACCGTAGCATCTTTCAATGCCTCCTGGAGAGCTTGGGTGAGTTTGTCGATCACCGGCTTCGGCGTACCCTTTGGGGCATAAAGCGCGTGCCAGATCGAGACCTCGAATCCCTTTAACCCAGCCTCGTCCATGGTCGGGACATCGGGCAATGAGGGCACCCGCTTTTTGGTCGTCACCCCATAGACCTTGATCTTCCCCCCTTTGATCTGGCTGGTCGTGTTGGTCGTCTGATCGCACATGAAATCTACCTGGCCACCGAGAAGATCGTTCATGGCTGGCGCCGTGCCACTATAAGGAACTGTGGTAACATCCGTCTGGATCGCGCTCATGAAGATCATGCCGCAGAGATGCGAGGCGGCGCCGACGCCGGCGTTGGCGTAGTTGACTTTGTCCTTGTTGGCCTTCACGTAGGCGATCAGCTCTTTCAGGTCCTTGGACGGAAAGTCCTTCTTCGCCACCAGGGTCATCGGCACTTCGTTGATGAGGCCAATGGGCTCAAAGTCGGTGAGCGGGTTGTACGGTAGCTTCCGATAGAGGGCCGGCGCGGTGGCCATACCGATATGATGAATAAGGATCGTATAGCCGTCAGGCGATGCCTTGGCGACTCGGTTGGCAGCAATCGTACCGCCGGCACCCCCTACATTTTCTACAATGATCTGCTGCTTGAGAATTTTAGTCATCGGCACGCCAAGCAGGCGCGCTACTGTGTCCGTCGGCCCGCCGGCGGCAAAAGGTACCATCATGGAAACTACCTTAGTCGGATATTCCTGCGCATAGACTAAGGCCACACCGCCCAGGGCGACAACGGAAAAGACACTCAAAAGTTTCTTAAGCATTTTTTTCCTTCCTTTTTGTTTTGGGTTCCATGCCCGTAACGTCATTCATGTTCTAAGAGTTAATGTTATCTTTAGTACCGTTTAATTCAACCATACCTTTACCAAACAGCTGGTTTTCCTTGTTTTTTTAATGACTTAGTGTACTAGATTGCAAGCTTTAATGCAGACCAAATGGCGTGGCGTTTGGAAACGACGTGAGCGACTCAAGAA
>DAIRFP010000329.1:0-4806 GCA_036794995.1 Thermodesulfobacteriota bacterium
GCCTGCCGAGAACTTGTCAAGGATGAAATCTAGGGGGGAAGTTTTGCAGTAAGAGGAGGCGTCCGAACACAAAAGAGCGGTGCCACAACGAGATCCGCGCTCCTGATTCCAGGATTTTTAGTCCTTTCGGATTTGTCCTGACGCGCTGGGATTAAAATCTCAACCCAGTTTTTGGACTCGTGGCCACCGCTCGAAGGGATTTTCAACAACTGGACCCGCCAAAGTCAAGGCCCACCCTGTTCATTCCTACTGAGGCCGTTGTGTCTCACGTAGACTCGCTCGATCATTTCCAGCGCGTGGCGGGATGTAACATTTAGCTCCGTCTTTCCTCAAGAACTGCTTTGCTCAGCGAGGCCCCCGATATGATTAACCGTAAGCCGGGGCGCTTCCAAGCAGGCGTGCGCTTGCGGGTTTCCACAGGAACAATCTTGGCGATTGCCTTCCCGTGGCGAATCAGTTGGACAGTCTCGCCTTTTTCCACTAGATCGAGAACCTTTGAGGCCTTCTTCCGGAACTCGGTGAACGAAAAACTCTTCATGGAAACGCTCCGCGGGAGAGCTCTTGCTCATACTCAAGCTCGATGATGGGTAGTCAAAGTTTCCAAAGATGAAAGCCGGCGATGCTTCGTCTTCTCGACCTAATCTAAGCCGATTTACGTTTTGCGTGTATGCGTTCGAAGGCAGGAGAATTTCTCTCAATGTCCGGCATGGCATCGCTATCGTAAACCTTCTCACCGCATTCTGGGCACTCGTAGCAACAAAGATTCGGAACCGTATGTTTCTTACCCTTGAAACTTCCGGTCCAGTCGCGACGAATTTTTCTAATCTTCCTGCTTTCGCAGGAAGGACACATTGTGATCTTAAGCATAGTAATGGCTTACTTTTTATCCTCCGGCTTCGCGTATCCTACGCTCCCGCCGCCCTTTTGCGAGTGGAGGTAACCTTCCACGTCGCTCAGCGGGTTGGTGTAGTAACGCATGCGGTGCTGGACAAGATCGTCGGCCTGGAGCGCCATATGAAACGGCAGGTCCTTCTGCATATAAGCGGCGATCTTGGCGCTTTCCAAGGTCGCGCCGTTGCGGCTGGCGATCTCTTTGGCGAGCGTCTCGACATAACTGTCGAGTTCATTTTCGGGGACGACTTGGGAGACGAGGCCGATGCGCTCGGCTTCCACACCGGTGAGATTCCTGCCGGTGAGGGAGATGTAGAAGGCCTTCTTTATCGGTATGCCGCCGTGAAACAGGCTTGGCGTCGCGGTGGCGCCGTAGCTGCCACGGATTACTTCCGGCATGCCGAACTTGGCGGTGTCCGAGCTGATCACCAGATCATGGCCGTTGATCATGGCCAGGCCGCCCCCCAGGCACCAACCCTTGACCGCCGCCACCGTGACTTGAGGGAGTTTGCGCATCAGGGCGACGATCTCCGCCACGCCGCCTTCGCCGCGATTGCGCCGGCGGTTGTTCTGAGTGCGCATATCGTAAAGATCCCGCCCGGAAGAATAGGAATCGCCGCCGCCCCGGGTCACGATGCAGCGAATCTTGTCATTCTCGCCGATGGTTCTGAGGAGATGAGCGAGTTCATTGAGCAGAGCGATGCTGAGGGCGTTCTTCTTTTCCGGCCGGTTGAGGGTCAGCCAGGCGATGCCGTGGTCTTCGTTGATGTTATCGGTGATGAGTTTGTTGTCGGCCATGTTTTGTCTCCCTAGATAATAATTTGTTCAAAGCGTTCAAGTTGTTCAAAACGTTCAAGCCGTCAAGTCCAACATGCGCCCGAATGTCATGCTGAGGCCACGGGCCGAAGAATCTAGATCCTTCGCGTTCGCTCAGGATGACGTCAATCGAAGGGTCGGAAAGCGACCCTGGGGCAGACCTACCGTGCAGATTTTGGAGATAGCACACTACGAAAACCGATAGAAGTCGTTGGCGTTGCCGGAAAGAATCTTTTCTTTGGTCTGATCCGAGATGTCTTTGCGCCGAACCACCTGGCTCACCGTATGGGGCCATTCGGTGTCCCAATGGGGGTAATCCGAGGCGTACATCATGCACTCATCGCCGAACTGCTCAATGACCAGCGGCAAAGCCGATTCTTCGCCTTCGCAGGTGAAGTAGCAGCGATTATTCTTGACGTATTCGCTAGGGAGCATCTTGAGGGGCGCCATTTCAGATTTTCTCTTGAGATACTTTTCGTCGAAGCGCTCCATCCAGTAAGGCAAAAAGCCGACACCGGCTTCGAGGAAACCCACTTTGAGCTTGGGGAAGCGATCGAGCACGCCGTTGGAAATCACGGCTATGATGGAGAGCATCTGCTCGAAGGGGTGGGACGTCATATGCACGCCGAGATACTTGTGAAATCGCGTGTTGCCCACCGCAACTTGGGCGGTGGCGTGAAAACCGACGGGCACCCCGAGGTCCTGCGCTGCGGCATAAATGGGATCGAACTCGGGCTGGCCGAGGTCCAGTCCTGATTGCACGTAGGTCGGCATCATGACGCCGACGGCGCCCTTGTCTGTGACGGCGCGACGGATTTCGTTCACGGCTTCCGGCACTACCTGCGGCGCGATGACGGCTGCGTACTTGACTCTATTGCCGGTGCTTTTGCAGAAATCCTGCGCCCAATTGTTGTAAGCCTTTGCCAACTCGACGGCGAGGTCGAGCTCCCGTACCAAGCCAATGGCGAGGGCGTTGCTCGGATAGGCGACGGCGTCGCCGATTTTTTCCACGTCGAGGTCTTGGCAATACTCCTCGGGGTTCGTCGGTTTTCGGCCCGTCGTGTCGTTCAAAAAAATGTCCCAGCCGAAGGAAGGGAAATAAGGTCCGCTGCGGGCGCGAAAGCGTTCCGGTAGGTAGCTCTTATAGGCCGGCGCGTCGAGATGATGAGCGTCGGCGTCGATGACGGTGAAGCTATGATCCACGTCCCATCCTCCGAGACGGATTGAACGGCTTGAACGTTTTGAACGATTGGAACAGGTCCATGTTCGTCAGTCCTGCAGCCCGTGGCGCTGCGTGATTTTTAAAAAGATCGAGCCGACGATAATCGTGCCAATGGCGATGACCAGACTGAAGGCCGCGAGCTCGCCGACATGGCCGTTGTCCCACAGCTCCCAGATCGTCACCGCGACCACCTGGGAGCCTGGCGAGTAGAGCAACAGCGCGATGGATAACTCTCTGAAGGTGATCAGGAAGATGTAAATCCAGCCGGCGAGCAAAGCGGGCATGATCAGAGGCACGACAACGTGACGGACCATCTGGAACCAGCTCGCGCCGCTGGCCAGGGCGCCTTCTTCGAGTTCCTTGTGCAAGCTGAGCAGCGCAGAATGGCTGAAGCGAATGCCGTAGGGCACGTAGCGCGCGATAAAGGCGAGTATCAAAATCCACAAGGTGCCATACACAGGTATGGGAAGAATCAGATACATTTTTAGAATGGCAATTCCCATGACGATGCCGGGGAAAACCAGCGGCAACATCGCCATCTGGTCGAGAATCCAGCGGGATTTGATCGACGCGCGGACAATCAGCCAGGCGGCGAAGAACGTGATCGCGATGGCGAAGGTGGCGGAAGTTACGCTGACCGTCACGCTGTTCATGATCGAGCGGATGATGCCGCTGTCGTTGAACGCGGTGATATAGTTGTTGAAGGTCAAAAGCTCAAGGGCCTTCCACGACGGCACCTGGGCGAAGGGGAGGAACGACGACCAGGCGATGGCGGCGATGGGGAAGAGCTGGAGCAAAGGCAACACCAACATCAGCAGACCGCCAACCCAGCGCCATTTGCCGAGTGCGACGCGATGGGGGCGATAGTTTTTGCCGCTGATGGTGGTGAATTTATAAGTCTTGCTGGTGATGCGGTAATAGGGAATCAAGCCGAGCGCGACGATCACGATGAGGATGATCGAATAGGCGCTGGCTTCGCCGTACTTGGGAATCAGGCCGCCTTTGATTTGCAGATAGATCTTGGTGGTCAGCACTTCGACGCCCGCGGGAATGCCGATCAGGGCGGGAATTTCAAACGCTTCAAGTGACCGAATAAAGGTCAAGATCAGTACCGCCAGGACGCTTGGCAGCGCCAAAGGAAAGGTCACGCGCTGGAAAACTTGCCAACCGGTGCTGCCGGCCGTGGTTGCCGCTTCTTCCAGGGACGGGTCCATGGAGCGAAAGGGCGTCGACATGAGCAGAAAAACGATCGGGATCCAGAGAAAGCCTTCCACCAGGATCATGCCGCCGAGACTAAAGATATTAAAAAAAGGTTGACCGATGAGCGCGTTGCCCACGGCGTTGAGAATCCCTGCCTTGGGGCCGAGCAGCATGATCCAGCCGACGACTTTGATGATGCCGGGGATGGCGAAGGATACATAGGCGGATACATAGGCGAGCTTGCGAAACGGCGCATCGCTGCGCTCGGCGAGCCACGCGAGGGTGGTGCCATAGGCGATCGCGAGGCCGGAGCTGCCTACGGAAAAAATCGCCGAATTCCACAGCAGCGTTTTGACGTCACCGAGAGAGTCGATGATGTTGGCGAAATGTTGAATGGTGAAGTTGCCGGCTAGCAGGCCGCGATCGACCACCAGGCTGGTGTGGAGGATGAAGAAGAATGGCGGCAAAACCAAATAGGCCAAAGCGATGGTGGTGAATAGGAACATCAAGTGGGCGGGATTACGCATCATCATTGCAAACATAGCGTGCGCCTCCTCTTTGGTTTACCGTCGGGTTCTGAAGTTTCGAGTCTCGGGTTGAATAGCAGGCTGCTGAAAAAGATCTCAGAGGCGAGGCGCGCGAAAAATCGACGAGCGGAGGCGTACTTAGCCAGTACG
>DAIRFP010000330.1:0-4798 GCA_036794995.1 Thermodesulfobacteriota bacterium
TCGATACCGCGGACGAAGCGACACGAATCGTGCTGCTGCTTTCCAATCGGACCCATCTCGCGTGGCTCCAAGCTCTTGAGCCGGCGCTACGGACCCAGGATCTGGTCACCGTCGTCGCCACCGCAATCGGGGTTTTGCCGACTGTCGGTTGGTTGTGGAAAAGACAATGGATTGATTTTCGCCGTTGGTCCCTAGCGGACAAAACCGTGGCGCGCGTTAGCCTGCCGGTACCCGAGGCCTTAGAACGGCCACATCTGCCGCCGCAGGCGGCACTCGCGCATCATTTACTGTGCGCCATGACGGGTCTCGGATTCGTGGCTGCCAGTATCGTGGCCGATGCCAAACAGAGCGACATGGAAACTTTGGATCTCTTGACCGCTCTATCCACCGGGGCGCTACTCTGGCTCGCATGGCGATTTGCCGGCCGCCGTGTTTCTCAAGCTCATTTCAACTACTGGGTGCTAGTTGCCTGGAGCGTCCTGGCGCTTTTATGCCTCGCCCAGTTTATGCGCTATTTTCAAGTTAGTGGTTTTTCCCCTCGGTTCATCTTTGCGGCTATTTTTGTGGTCGCCACATCGTTCGTGGCCTTGCGCTGGCAAGCGAAACTTGCGTTTTGGTTTCCAGTCGAGTCGCTGTGGCGAGGCGAGCGCAAAAAACTGCTTACGCCGTCGCGCAGTTGGTGGACGCTTTTGCTTTTCTTGGTCTACGCAGGAGGCTGGATGTGGCTTTTAGGTTTACTCAAATAGCCAGGAATGCGCCAACCAGAATGAGTATTCCAACTTCGGCTTGATAATCCCACGCTCGATGGACTAGCATCCAAGGCGAAACGTTCAGATGACACCCAGAAAGGAATCAGCAATATGAGACGCTATCGCAAACTGCACGAAACACTAGTCGTGCTGGCTTATTTGCACTTTGGGCTTGCAGCGGCTTGGGGACAAAGCGAGGCCGAACTGATCGCAGCAGCCAAGCAAGAGGGAAAAGTCATGTTCTGGTCTTCCATGAGGATCGAAGACAACCAGGCACTGGTGGAAGGATTCGAAACCAAATATCCCTTCATTAAAGTCGACGTATTTCGCGCCAGCAGTGAGAAACTAGTCAATCGGGCGGTCACAGAAGGTCTCGCGGGTAAAATGACTGCCGATGTTTTGTACGGCTTTGCTCTGAAGGCGCTCCAGAATCGAGGGATGCTCCAATCTTACCAATCACCCGAAGCGGCGCACTATCCCACGGGATTCAAAGACCCGCAGCACTATTGGATATCGCTTGCCAACAGCTACAGCACCATAGGCTACAACAGTAAGCTGGTTTCGCAGGCCGAGGCGCCGAAAACTTGGCCCGACCTTCTCCATCCGAGATGGAAAGGGCAAATCGGCATGGATAAAGAAGAGTACTTCTGGTATGCCGGCATGCTCAAATACTGGGGCGAAGAAAAAGGACGACGCTTCATGGAATCGCTGGCCCGTCAGCAAATTCAATGGCGCTCGGGCCACAGCTTGCTAGCGAGTTTGATGTCCACAGGAGAATTCCCACTGATGGGCATCGTCTATCCTGACCGCATCGAGCAGATGAAGGCCAATGGCGAGCCCGTGGATTGGGTGAGAAGCGCCGATCCGATATTGGTCAATCTGGGATTGGTCGTGATTGCCGCAAAGGCGCCCCATCCGAACGCTGCCAAACTCTTTTACAACTATAGCGTCTCAAAGGAAGGACAAACGATTCTTCGCAAGAGGAATCGGGTTTCGGCAAGGTTGGACGTTCCGCCGCTTGTCCAAGACATGGATCCCAAGAAACTTCGTTTGGTGCCGCTCGATCCTGAGATCGCGACGACGACAAAATACAACGAGGAGTTCCAAAAAGTTTTTGGCTTGAAGTAGGAGATCGGA
Source organism: Thermodesulfobacteriota bacterium (assembly GCA_036794995.1). GTDB lineage: Bacteria > Desulfobacterota > Binatia > UBA9968 > UBA9968 > DAIRFP01. The sequence continues at coordinate 1,887 of DAIRFP010000330.1, forward strand.
TCTTTGAGTATTGAGTATCAGCATCGCGAGCGGTAAACATTTAACATCTGCATTAAGGTGCCGCCACCGGATCCGCAGGCGCTGGCAACGGCACAGTGGCGCGAAGTTAGGTCGGCAGTGCTGAAATCCAAATGAATTGGAAACCCTTGCCCAAATTGATGGAATATCCAGTTACGTCGCAGCGCGTGCATTGCGTATGCGGATGACCACAGCACTCGCGTAAGCTTGTAGCACGGTCAGAGGATGGGTCAGCGCGGTCAATGATCGCCCGAGTGCGGTCGACGGCTCATGAAAAAGCCCGATCTGCGCCAGGATTGCCGCCCGATCGTAGTAGATGCGCTCTCCCGCCAACTTGCCCGCATCATCAAACGTGTAAACGGCGCAGAGTGGAAACCGCACGCGTCGACCGGTCGCCGGCAAGCCACGCCATGCCCCTCGGTGTGTCCCGGTAATCGTAACTTCGAGAATGACATCATCCCGGCTCGCGTGTCGTTGCTCGACGTCGATATGTAAATCCGGCAGTGCCGCGAGCAACCCCGTGTAGTAGGCGCGTACTCCGCCAGGACCTTTGTGGTGTTCATCCCAGGGTTGATCCTCGTAGCGCGCTTGCTCCCCGAACGTAGTCATTATTCGCTCCAGGTCGTGGGCATTCTCAGCCTGGACATGTTCTTCAACGAGCTGGATTCGACCGTCGAGTATCTCGGGCGTTACCATCACTCCTCCCGTCGACTTTCTGGGTATTCAGGAAGCTCATTGGGGAGCTTTAGCCAAGTTACCTTGCTACTTGTCCAGGTGTGATCTTTCGGCGGCACCAACTCCGGGCGATCTAGGCTGCATGTGGTGACGTCGATCTCGTCCGGGAAGTCTCCGTGCTCAAAAGTCAACGCCGTGCCGCAATGCGGACAGAAGCTGCGCGTTGCCGCCGCAGTCGATTCGAAGCGAGCCGGCTCGCCGGAGACGAGTCGAAACTCGGACCGCGGCACGCTGAACCATGTAACAAATGGGGCACCGGAAGTTCTGCGGCAGATCGAGCAGTGACAGTTGGTCTCATGAAAGGGTGCTGCCGTTGTTTCGTAACGGATCCGCCCACAAAAGCATCCGCCTTTCAGCATGTGCTATCTCCTTAAAACACGCTATGTAAAGCAACCCGGGGGCATTGGAGTATGGGAGTCGTGAAGTCTTGGCTTCAATCATCACTCCATGGTTCCAATATTCCATCACTCCAGTATTTTAGCCTCTGCTCTCACTTGCTTTGCGCCATATTGCGCAAATAATCCACGCCGGATTTATAATCCTCGAAGAGTTTTTTTACACCGTCCTTTACGATTCGATCCGCCTGTTCCCCTATAATCGCATCCGGCGGTTCGCCGAGAGCCTTGTCGAAATCAGATCGAAATTCCACGTCTTGAGTCATTTTGGCAAACGCCTGGCTCAATATCGTGGTGCGATCTCGAGGCGTGCCCGGATGCAAACCGACCGAGTATTGGAAAGCCTGCGGGATGACTGCCGCTTTCCAAGCTTGCCAGCGGGCTCCCTGTTTTTTGTCTTTGGGCAACACTTCATCCAGATTCGGCACCTGCGGCAACAGCTTTGATCGCGTAAAGCTTTCGTCCGTACCAATGATCCCGGTCTGCCAGAGAATGGCTGCGCTACCGCTCTTTTCCCTGGGTTGAATGTTGGCCTGGTAACCGTCCTGCGGATCCTCGAACATATGGATCTCGCCTTTTTCAAACGCTAACAGCAGATCCGACGATCCTTTGTAACCGTTCACCCATGTGTGGTCCACGCCAAACAATTCGAGCGCGAGTTTCGGTCTTAGACTCCTCAAGCTTGAGACTCCAGAGCCGCCCACACGTAGTTGCATAGACGTCTTGAGTAGTTCCGCCGCATTCTTGAGACCCGTCGTATTTGGGTTTAACACGGTAAGCCAGCTGTCGGAACCGAGCCATATAATCGGTACCTGGCGAATGTCGTATTTGACGTTCGCGGTGTCGGTCAGGAAAGTGTTCATCACCGTGCTGGACGGAAAATGCAGCACCGTCAGCCCGTCCGGTTTGGCCACGCTAAAAGCATGATTGGCGGCAACGAGCCCGCCCGCCCCGACAGTGTTTTGAACCACAATGGAAGGATTCCCGGGAATATATTTCGACAAGTAACGCGCGAAGAGGCGCGCCCGGATATCAATGGTTCCCCCGGGCGCAAATCCGGCAATGATATTGACGGTTTTCCCGGCGTAAAACGGCTGCTCCGCGGCGACAAGAATTTGCGCGAAAAAACCGCAAACCAACGCGAGTCCGAGCGCCGTACAAATCATTATCAATCGATCTCTAAAAATTCCCATCAGCTTGCTCTCCTCTTCTCTGGTCGCAGCGGAATCAAATGATCGATCTTCCCCCGCAGTCAATCTACCGCTTGAAAGTTCTGAACCATCGACCGATCGCTAAGCTATATCCCGGACCCCAGACGAAAATATTGGGGCAGGATATTGCGAACCGCCGGATCTTCCAACGAGTAAACGTTCATGCGCACCAGCGGAGGAACGTAAATGTGGACGGAAACGGTCTTGCCGGTTTCCGCCTGGAGATTCGAGATCTGATGGATCAGAGCGGTCTCCTCGACTCGAGTGTCCTCGATGGCATAGTCGGCGGAGCTTAGGGATTTGATCATACCATTGGCGGCTCTGCCAAACAGGGACTCGGTGAGCTCGCCCTGGAGAATTTTTATTCCCCCCAGGGAGCCGGCATGGTCATGAATTGAGGAACGCTGGCCCGCCTTCCAGCACATGATCATGATCTCGAAGTGGCGGTCTTTGTGGACGAGATTACGGGCATATCGCGTATCGGCGAAAAGAGCGTGCGGTCGCGCCGCCTCAGTCGTTACCACGAGCCGGTCCAGGATATCCTGCATTCGCG
>DAIRFP010000078.1:0-11043 GCA_036794995.1 Thermodesulfobacteriota bacterium
TCGCCTCTGAGTCTTTTTGAGCAGCCTGCAATCAGAATTTTTCAGCAACCTGCTAATGCATGATCCCGCCGCCCTCGACGACGAGCAACTGTCCAGTCATGAAATCGCTATCGGGGCTCGCTAGAAAGAGCGCCGTGCCGACGATGTCGGCCGGTGTCTCGACGCGTTTGAAGCAGCGTTTGTCCACGCTCCCTTCCCGTCGCTTGAGCACATCCTCGGTCACGGACTCTTCGCTCATGGTTGAACCCGGGGTCATGCAATTGACGTTGATGCCCCACTGGCCGAGCTGCCTGGCCATTACGCGGGTAAGGGCAACCACTCCTCCCTTGGCGGTCGTGTAGTGGGGCATATCCCCCGAGCCGCTAAAGAAAGTTCCGGAAGCGATGTTGATGATTTTGCCGCTTCTCTGCTGTTTCATGATCGGAATGGCAGCCTTGCTGCAGATGAAAACACCCTTGAGGTTCACTTCGAGAACCCGATCCCATTCGGCCAGCTCCAGTTCCTCCACAGGACCCTTCCAGAGTTTCTGCGTCACGTAGATCGCGGCGTTGTTGAGCAGGACGTCGATTCGTCCGAACCTCTGTAAAATTTCTTTCATTAGGCCTTCGACGTCGGCATAATTTGTGACGTTGGTGGTTCGAGCCCAGGCCGAAAAGCCGGCGTCCAAGAGCATTTTTGCGGTGGCCTCGCCGCCTGCGGCATCGACATCCGCGACGATCACCTGGGCTCCTTCTTCGGCGAACCTTCGCGCGTAGGCTTTGCCGATGCCGTGGGCCGCCCCCGTGATGACGGTTACTTTGTTTTGCAGTCTCATAGATCCTCCTGGGAGGGTGACCGTAGTCTGTCGGGACTCATTAACGGAACACTAATGGATTGTCGCTAGATGAACAGCGGTGATTTCCCTTCAAGCAAAACATTGAGATGCGCGGCCGGGAAGCGCAAGCCGACGAAGAACGATCCAAAAAGTCCGTAAACTGCGCTCGCTTCGTCGAAGCGCATCTCATAGACGAGCTTTTTGAAGACGAGCGGATCGTCGGCAAAAAGATCGACGCCCCACTCCCAGTCATCGAAGCCGATGGAGCCTGAGATGATCTGCGTCACTCGGCCGGCATAGTAGCGCCCGATCAAGCCATGCTCGCGCATCATTCTTTGCCGCTCCCGGATCGGTTCACCGTACCAGTTTTTGTTCTCGCCGCGGAACTTGTTCATCGGGTAAAAACAGAGATAACGCCGTTGCGGGATTTCCGGCCAGAGGCGCGGGGCTGCGCCCTGGCGCTGTTTGGCCAGCTCGGTCTCGACTTCCCGATTCCAATCGGCGTTACCGGGCCTAAGAGCCTTGGCGGTCAATTCGCCGTACAGCTTCACCGATGCTTCGTAAAGACCAAGCTCCACGACGGAGAGATAGGAGGTGGTGGGTTCGAGGTATTCGTGAAATCGTGAATGCTCCACGCGCAACTCGGCGCTGTTGATCTCGTCCAAAGTTTTACGAAAGTGGACCACCATCAAGTCGCCCTTGTGGCCAAGCAGGGAAAACAGGCCGGTCGCCTCCTGTTTGTTTTCTGCCATGACCGTGAACATCGTGATTGCGCGCTCGATGATATGTTTTTGATCAGACGCGCCAAGGGCGCGCCAGGCCGACCAGCGCACGCGAAACATCTGGTGCAGGATATACGACCCATCCAATGTCAGAGGAACCGCCGGTAGGGAGTTCTCGGGCGATTGCTGATTTTCGTGATCCATAGTTTCCGAATATCTTAGCAGACTTGTTTGTCGGCGCCGTGCTTAACCGAGCTGCGGTGAACCGGTGGGGGCCGGCTGATCCGGTTTGACTCCACGCATGCGATCGCGTAGCGCTTGAAAGCCGCGCTTCGCCAAACGCAACAGCTTCGGCGTTAGCCAAACGATCAGCGCAAGAAAACCTACGACGAGGATAAGCATGAGAAGCGGATGGTGGAAAATCATCCAGATACTGCCCAGTACCACGAGATCCTCAGTGACGCTGGCGAACCAGTTGCTGAAGGGTTCGGGACTGACGTTGAGGGCGAGACGGGTGGTGGTTTTGGCGCCGTGCGCGGCTAAAGCTACGGCTCCGCCTGCCAACAGTGCGGCCACTTCCAAAGGCGGATTCAGATCCCCCAGAGAACGCGCTGCAAGCATAGCCCCGGCTGGGACCCGGATGAACGTATGGATGACGTCCCACCCGTTGTCAACATAGGGGACTTTGTCGGCGAAAAATTCGATCAGGTACATGACACAGGCCACCGCAATCACCGCCGGATGGGTCAAAACTTCGAGATTGGCGGGAAGTTGAATCATCTGCATGCGTCCGGCGATACCGAGCGCACCCACGGTGGCGTACAGGTTGATGCCGGAGGTCCAAGCCGTGCCCATTGCCAAACTTAGCGCTTGCAGAGTGTCCATAGTGAGCCTCCTTTTGGGCTGGATTCCGCCTGTATTGCATTTAGTTTGACGCCGCCTAAAACCACATCGGAGTGGGTCGGTGAAATCTGCTTGAGGACCATGATCGAACTAGAGTTTCCATTTGTCCGCGATTTTGTCTTTGAACTCCTTCGAAAATGCATTGACAGCAGGAAATTGGTCCATCCATTTATAGGGCCGGCAGGCATCGATCAGGACTCGGTCCGATGTATAGCCCCGCGGCGAACGCTCCTCCGGAGGTAACGCAGGTTCGCAGACCGATGCCCAGACACCTTTTACAATGTCGAGTCCTTCCCGCACATGGCAACGGGTCGCGACGGCCCAGATCACATCCGCGGGGTTGGTGATATCGATATCGTCGTCGACAACAACGACAAATTTCCCACCGTAAGCACCAGCCCGCGCACCTGCCGCAACCAGCAAAGCTTGCTTGGAGTGGCCCGCGTAACGCTGATGAATCGCGATCACGGTAAAGGGCCCGGGCTGCCCGCCGTAGACAAAACCCCAGACGCCCTTCACATCGGGGATGCCCGCCTTCTCCAACTGTTCCCATAGTGTTGCCGCGCCGAGGGGGATCGGCAAGTAACTCGCCGGCGGTTTTAGCGGCGGCGCCCCCAGCATAATCGGGTCGTTCCTGTAATAGATACGTTTCACAACCATGACCGGTGTTTCGCCGACATTGGCCTCCGTGAAATAACCCGGCCACTCGCCGAAGGGCCCTTCCTTGGGCATCTCTTCGTCTTTCATCGGCGGCATCTCGCCTTCAAGAACGATCTCGGCATTGGCCGGAATCGGCAAACCGGTCACCGCCCCTCGAACCACCGGTATGGGCGACCCTTGGAGATAACCAGCGAACTCGAACTCGTTGACGTCGGGCGGCAAGGGCATCTGCGCGGCGAGAAAAACCGCCGGGCCCTGGCCCAAGGTAATCGCCACGGGCAATGGCTTGCCGGCATCTCTGGCGCGCTCGAAGGCAAGTCGTCCGTGCTTGCCCATGTTCATTTTAACCGAGACTTTGTTCTTGTCCTGTACCATGACCCGATAGGTGCCGATATTGATCTTGCCGCTTTCAGGATCTTTGGTGATGATGCCGCAACCGGTGCCGATGTAGGGTCCGCCGTCGAGATCGTGCCAACTCGGCGTGGGAAACTTGTAAAGATCGACCTCATCCTCTGCCATTTGATTCTCGAAGACCGGTCCGCCCTCGACTTGCTCCACCGGCACGGGTTTGTAAGCCGCCACTTTCTTTCTCCAGGCATAAAGGAAATCAACGCCGTTCTCTGCCGCGATGTTCAGGGCAGGGCCGGTGCGCTTGCACGTGCGAAATACGTTGGAGATGACCCGAAAGCCCGGCGGATAATTTTTGAACTTGCTGAACAAGAGCGCGGGACCTTCCTTTTCTGCCGCTCGCTCGGTGAGCGCGCCAACCTCCAAGTTGAGATCGACGTCTTCGAACCTACGCAACTCGCCCATTGCCTCAAGGGTTTCGATGTAACCTCGCATATCCGTAACGTCCGACATCTTGTCCTCCATTGCCGATCATCGATCATATGGTGGTGGGTCAGAGGTGTCAATATGAATGACGGAATGCGTCGGCAAAGCCGATCAACCGGGGCATTCTGGTTAGTTTTGGTTTTAGAATGGATGGAGATCTCAAGTCGCACAGCCCCCGCCATGGACTTCGCTTGCACTTTGGGTGTGCTTCCTTTACCTTGATTTACAATGGCGAAGGTTATTTCTTGCCTGCTGTTCCTGCTCACCATGCTAGCCATGCTACCCGAAACCGCTGCTGCGACCCAAGTCCAGGAATTTGTTCTCGACAACGGTCTTAAAGTTCTGTTGTTGGAAGACCATAAAAGCCCGGCGGTGACATTCCAGGTCTGGTATCGCGTCGGCTCGCGCAACGAAAAGGACGGCAAGAGCGGCCTGTCCCATTTTCTCGAGCACATGTTGTTTAAGGGTACGCAAAAGATGAAACCGGAAGAGTATTCACGCATCATCGCAAAGAATGGCGGGCGCTCTAACGCTTTCACGAGCTCCGACGTCACGGTCTACTTCGCCACCATGAGCCGAGACAAAATCGGGATCGAGATCGAACTGGAAGGCGACCGCATGGTCAATGCTCTGCTGGGCGAAACCTACTTCGAGCCCGAAAAGAAAGTCATTCAAGAGGAGCGCCGGCTAAGAACGGATGATAGTCCGGTTGCAGCACTGGGAGAGGTCGCCGGCGCGGTGGCTTACATGGTCCATCCGTACCGCAGGCCGGTGATCGGATGGATGGATGACATCGAAAACCTGACGCGCCAGGATCTGGTGGATTATTATAAGCTATACTACGAACCCAATAACGCCTTTGTGGTGATGACCGGTGATTTTTCCACCCAAGAAATGCTGCCAAAGATCAAGGCGGCGTTCGGAAAAATACCGCGCGGCGCCGAGCCGCCAAAAGTGCGCGCCGAAGAGCCGCCGCAGACAGGCGAACGCCGGGTCACGTTGAAGAAAGAGGCCGAGCTCCCTTTTGTGTTGATGTACTACCATACGCCCAATTCAAAGAGCCGGGACAGCTACGCGTTGGATGTGCTGAGCGTGGTTCTGGCAGGGGGGCGGAGTTCGAGGTTGTACCACGATTTGGTCTATCAGAAGCGTTTGGCGAGGAACGTCGACGCAGATTATAACGGTCTATCCATTGATCCGTCCGTGTTCTCTGTGACCGCGCAACTGATGCCGGAAAAAGAGCCTGGCGAGGTCGAGCGCGAGATCGATGGCCTGCTGGAGAACGTGAAGTCGGAACTCGTCAGCGACCGCGAACTGCAGAAAGCAAAGAATCAGATCGAAGCTGCCTTTGTCTTTGGGCAAGACTCGATTTTCGGACAGGCCATGAAGATCGGCTATTACGAAGCGCTGGGGGACTGGCGTTTGATGGATAGTTACCTGGACGGTATTCGAAAGGTGACTCGTGAGGAGGTCCAGCGCGTCGCTCAGGAGTACTTGGACCGTGACCGTCGGACAGTCGGTGTTTTGATTCCCATCAAAGAAAAGTCGCAATGAAGAGGTTTTCACTGAGCCTGGTTAATATCCTCTCGATTTATGCTCTGGCGGTGCCGTCGACGGCCGCCATGATTCCGCAGAGATCGGTGTTGGAAAACGGCATGATCCTGCTGACATCCGAGCAAAGAGCTTTGCCGATGGTCTCCATTGAGCTCTTGATCGATGCCGGCTCACGCCACGACGTGCCGAAGCAGGAGGGACTTGCCAATTTGACTGCCAGGCTTTTGACCTACGGCACCCAGCGCCGTACGGCGCTCGAAATCAGCGATGCGCTGGATTTTATCGGTGCCCGCCTGTCTTCGGGTTGCGGTGAGGATCTTGCTAACGTCGGCATGACAGTGCTTAAGAAAGATCTCGGGACAGGGCTGGAACTTTTGGCCGAGGTTTTGACGACATCGACTTTTCCGCAAGGTGAGATCGAGCGGCAGAAACAGTCGATCCTCGCGGCCATCCGGGCAAGGGAGGAGAGTCCCGGTGATATCGCGCAGAGGAGATTGGCTGCGGCGCTTTATCCGCAGAGTCCCTATGGGCGACCCGTGGAAGGCGATGAAGCCTCGGTCAAGGGACTCGAGCAAAAGAGCTTGAAAGCATTTTATGAGCGCTATTACCGTCCCAACCGGACTATTTTGTCTGTGGTGGGTGATGTCTCGCACCAGGAAATTGCCCAGGCGCTGAACCAAGCCTTCCGTTCCTGGCCTAAAGGTGAACCCGTGACGCCTCCTGCTCCTCCTTCTAAGGTAGGGTCAGCGGAGACGATACGAGTCGCCAAAGATCTCACCCAGGCGAACATCATTCTCGGCCACGAAGGCGTCGGCCGGGAACACCCGGATTATTACGCGATCCAAGTGATGAACTATATCTTGGGCGGCGGCGGGTTTTCCTCACGCACTTTGGACTCGATCCGAAACGAGCGCGGCCTGGCTTATTCCGTTTACAGCTACTTTGGTGCGGAAAAGAGACGTGGTACCTTCGAGCTTGTCATGCAGACCAAGAACGAAACCGCGTTGGAAGCCATTCGCATCGCCAATGCAGAAATTCGCCGGATCCGGGAAGAGCTTGTCGCTGAGCAAGAACTTGAAGATGCTAAAGACTATCTGACGGGAAGCTTTCCGTTGCGCTTCGATACGAACCGCAAGGTGGCGAACTTTCTGGCTCAGGTGGAATATTTTGAATTGGGGTTAGACTATCCGGAGCGCTACCCAGATCTTATCCGCGAGGTTCAGCGTGAAGATGTCCTCCGGGTGGCCCAGAAATACCTTAAGCCCGAGCAGCTGATCACGGTCCTTGTCGGGAATCAGAAGAAGATCGGCGAGAAGTGATGAGATTGAAAAGTCGCCCTCTAGATTGCATCGAGGCCGCTCCGATTTACCAAAGCAGTGCTTCGACGTCTGGGAGGCATGGGTTGCTTGACAGTGGCACAAGGGCTGCGGCATATTTGTGCGGGTGGCGAGCGCCGGGGTCCCTTCAAGAGTCGGCTGAGTTCTTCGGAGACCACGTATCTGATGAAGAAGATCCTCATTGTCGAAGATCACGCGGACATGCGCGAGCTCTTGACGTGGCAGATTGAGCTGATGGGGTTTTTCCCGATCCCGGCCAAGCACGGTAAGGAGGGGCTCGAGAAAGCCATCGTGGAGCAGCCTCACCTTATTCTCATGGATATCATGATGCCGGGTATGGATGGTTGGGAAGCGGCGCGGGCGCTGCGCGCGCATCCGGAGACCAGGGATATACCCATCTTGGCTGCCACGGCACTATTCCGCGATGCTGACCTGAAAAGTTGCCTCGACGCGGGATGCAACGGATACATCGTCAAGCCCTTCACGTTTCAGGAGCTCCAGGGTAAAGTGCGGGAATTTATTTCTTTGGACAACGGGGCGCTGCCATCATAGTTCGTCGCCCCGCTTGCCGTTCATTGCCGATTGTTCCCTAATAAGACCAGAGTGGAAAGTTCATCGACGTCTCCTAAGGACAAGGCGATCGCTATTGTCGAACGCCTGCGCGCCCAGGGCTACCAAAGTTATCTGGCGGGCGGCTGTGTGCGTGACATGCTGATCGGCAAGACGCCCCAGGATTACGATATCACGACCAATGCGACCCCGGGCGAAATCGTTAAAATCTTTCCCAAGACCATCCCGGTAGGCGCGCAGTTCGGCGTCGTGCTCGTCGTGATCGAAGGTCAGCCATTCGAAGTTGCGAGCTTTCGGCACGATGGCCCGTATCTGGACGGCCGCCGGCCGACGCATGTGCGCTACGGTAGCTTGCAAGAGGACATAAGCCGGCGTGATTTTACCATCAACGGAATGATCTATGACCCGATCTCGGATCAAATTATCGATCGCATCGGCGGCAGAAAAGATTTAGAGAGCAAGTTGGTTCGAGCCATCGGCGATCCACGTTCCCGCTTTGAAGAAGACCGGTTGCGGATGGTGCGGGCGGTACGGTTTGCGGCGAGCTTGGGTTTTACGATTGAAAGTGAAACGTTGGATGCGATTCGTGAACTCGCGCCTACTATTAAACAGATCTCCTGGGAAAGGAACGGCGAGGAGATTACCCGTATCTTGACCGAAGGAGGGGCCAAAACCGGGTTCGAGTTGTTGGATCAGACGGGTCTCTTAAAGGTCTTGCTACCGGAAATCGACGCCATGAAAGGCGTGGAGCAAAGCCCGGACTATCATCCGGAGGGCGACGTTTTTACGCACACGATGCTGACATTGAGTCGCTTGACAGCACCTACGGAAACATTGGCGTACGGTTGCCTGCTGCACGACGTGGCTAAGCCGCTTTGCATCCGGCGGGACCAGGAGCGTCTCACTTTTTACGGTCATACTGAAAAGGGCGCTGCAATGGCTGAAGAAGTGCTCAAACGGTTGAAGCGGAGCCGGGCAACCTGGGAACGGGTCGCCTATTTGGTGCGAAATCATTTGCGTCACATTCAGGCGCCCCAGATGAGGCTCAGCACTCTCAAGCGCTTTCTCGGCGAGGAGGGAGTTGACGAGCTCTTGGAACTCACGCGTATCGATGCGCTTTCGGCCAGCGGCGATCTTAAGCACTATCTGTTCTGCAAAAACAAACTCGCGGAATTGAAGAAGGAGGAAATCCATCCGGAACCGCTCCTGCGCGGGCGGGATCTCATCGCGATGGGATTTTCTCCCGGTCCCAATTTTCACGAAATTCTCAACCGGATCGAGGACGCGCAACTGGGAGGCGAGTTGTCCAGTCGCGACGAGGCGATGGAATGGGTCAAGCAGCATTACGGCAGTGAGGTCAAAAGATGAAGCAAGCAAAGACTTACCAGGTTGTCGGTCGGCCGGAGGCCCGACTGGACGGTGAAGAGAAGGTTACCGGCAAGGCCGTCTATACGGTGGATGTCCAACTGCCGGGAATGGCACATGGGAAAGTTCTTCGTAGTCCCTACCCCCACGCCCGCCTCGCCTGCGTTGATGGCAGCAAAGCAGAAAAACTCCCCGGAGTTTATGCCGTCATTACGAGAGATGACCAGCGCCGGCTCGGCATGTTCGGCGCGGCGTATAAGGATCAGACCATCGTTGCGGTGGACAAGGTTCGTTATGTCGGTGACCCGGTGGCGGCCGTCGCGGCGGTGGACGATGCTACGGCAGAAGCAGCCTTGAATTCGATCGACGTCGAGTACGAAGAACTGCCGGCTGTAACTTCGATAGAGGAAGCCCTGGCCCCCCAAGCCCCTTTGGTGCACGAAGGTGTCTCCAGCGGCGGTGAATTGATGGGCCAGCATTACGAAACGCCGAAGGAATTCTCGGGTACCAATCTTTGCTATCGTTTCAGCTACGCCAAGGGAAATATCGAGGCGGGGTTTGAGAAAGCCGATTACATCTTCGAAGACACATTCAGCTTTCCCCGGGTCCAGCACTTTTCCATGGAGCCCCATGCCACCGTCGCCCATGTGGATGGAGATCGCATTACCCTTTGGGCGGCTACGCAGGAGCCGTTCACCTTGCGCGAGCATCTGGGAGAAATCTTTCGGGTTCCTCTCAACAAGGTCCGCATCATCGTGCCCTACGTCGGCGGTGCCTACGGTGGCAAGCTCGCCGTGAAGACGGAACCGCTTGCGGTTGCGTTGGCTTTCAAGGCCAGGCGACCGGTTCGGCTTGCCCACTCGATTGAAGAGAGCTTCAAGACTGTAACCCGCCATCCAGCCCGGGTTCGGATCAAGAGCGGAGTGACCAAGGATGGAAAACTGGTTGCCCGGCAATGTCTTATCCACATGGAAACCGGCGCCTATGCCGACGCGGGCCCGCGGGTGACGCAGAAGGCCGGCTATCGTTGTTTTGGTCCGTACCGAATTCCCCACGTCAAAACCGATGCGTACACGGTCTATACCAACACCGTTCCCGCAGGTGCCTACCGCGGTTTCGGCACGTTGCAGGTGACGTGGGCCTACGAATCGCAAATGGACATCATCGCGGAAAAACTCGCGTTGGATCCGCTGGAGTTACGGCTCAAGAATCTCCTGAAGAAAGGTGAACTGTACACGCCGGGAGATACACCGGTGGATTGCGATCTCAAAGAGGGTTTGCTACGCGCCGCCAAAGAGATTGGCTGGAATAAGCAAGACCACAAGCCCAATCGCGGCAAAGGGCTGGCGTGTTGTATGAAGGACGGTGGTGGCACTTACAAAGTCGCCTCCGCGGCGGTCAAAATGAATTCCGACGGTAGCATCATTTTATTGACCGGTACGGTAGAGATTGGCCAGGGAGCCCGCACGGCATTGAGCCAGATTGTCGCCGAAGAGTTGGGTGTTCCATTGAGTCACATCACGGTGGCCCAACTCGACACCGACGTAACTCCTTATGACGTCAACACCAACGCCAGCAGCTCCACCGTGGTGATGGGGCTGTCTGTGCAAAGAGCCGCGCAACACTTGAAGCGTCAACTAGTGCGGCATGCGGCGAAAGCGCTCAAGACGCCGGCCGATCGATTAACCCTGAAGCAAGGGCGAATCGAAGGCGGCAAAGGGCAGCGCATTTCCTTTGAAGCGCTCATGCACAAAGTTTTCCTTTCCAAGGCCGGTGAAATCGTCGGTCGTGGCGTCTACCAGGACGTCAAGAGTAAAAGGGCCGCCCTGGGTTCTCCGACGACCTTTTGGGAGATCTCTTGGGGCGGAGCGGAAGTTGAGGTTGATCGCGACACCGGCGAAGTTAAGCTCATTAGATATGTGTCGCTGGCGGACGTCGGCAAGGCCATCCATCCGGTCCTCTGCGAGGGCCAAGACGAAGGCGGTGTCATGAACGCCATAGGCCATAGCCTGCTTGAAGAAATGATTTATAAAGACGGACAGCTTCTCAATCCAAACCTGGTGGACTATCGCGTGCCGACGTTCAGCCACCTGCCGCTAGGTTTTGAGACCATCCTGGTGGAAAATCAAAATGGTCCGGGTCCTTTTGGAGCCAAGGGAACCGGCGAAGGTGGTTTATTGCCGGTGGCTCCCGCGATCGGTAATGCACTCTACAGAGCGACGGGGGTACGGCTCTACGATTTACCGCTCACACCGGAGCGCGTGTGGCGCGCGCTCCGGGCGAA
>DAIRFP010000078.1:11143-21141 GCA_036794995.1 Thermodesulfobacteriota bacterium
CCCGTCGGGGAACGGCACGTTCAGCATCTTTTGGAACAAGAGATAGAAGAAACCCCATGTGCCAAGGGTCATGATCGCGGTAATCGGCCATTTTTCTCGCCCGGCGAGCTTGAGATAAAGCACCATCGTTAGCGGTACCGCATAAGCAAATCCCAAGAGCCAGATCACGACAAAAAACCCCACAGTCCAACCGATAACCACCCATGTGCGGCGCTTGGCCACTTCCGGCGAAACTGCTTCAACAGTCGCTTCGCCCTCGAGAGCCGTCGTACTGATTTTCTGGTGACCTTTCAGATCCTTGGCAAGCTGAAAAAGTGCCAGCAGCAAGGTCGGTGTGCCGATGACCCACGGAAACAGCCCGGCGCGGTAACCGAAATTTCTGCTCTGCCATAAGGCCGAAGCAAGAATGATGATAAAGCAAAGGGTAAAGAGCACGCGCGAGTTAAACCGCAGATCGCCTTTGGGGGCGGCTTCGACGGAAGTCGCCGTAGTCTGGCTTGCTTTTCCCTCCCATTTCTTTTTGATGATCGGATAGACGATACCAATGGCAGTCACTGCCAAGATTATCAGGACCCCGGGCCGCCAGGTCCATGCCATGCCGTAATTATCGCTGGAAAGAAATAATCGATTTTCGGCTAGTGGCCCTAGCACTAATCCCAACAACACCGGGGGACGCGGCCATTGCAACTTCTCCATGACCCAACCCAAGCCGCCGAAGGCGAGGACGATAATCATGTCTTCAAAAGCGTTCTTCTCTGCGAAAGCGCCCAGATAAATAAGCAAAAGGATGAGCGGGATAATCAGACTGCCTCGCACTTGAGTAACCTTTGCCAGCGGATTCAGAAATAGGAAGCAGACCGCCACGGTGATAATGTTGGAGATGATGATCACCCAGACAAAGGAAAAGGTGAGATCTAATTTGCCCTTGGGCGGGGGAATAAGCATGTCAGGTCCAGGCACGATCCCTTGGATGATAAATGCTCCCAACAAAATCGCCATGACGACGCTCGCCGGCACGCCGAAGGCGATGGTGGTGATCAAACTTCCCCCCAGTGTCGAGTTGTTCGCCGCGCCCGGCCCCAGAACTCCCCGCACATCCCCTTTGCCGAAGCGCTCCTTGTTCGGCGAGCTTTGTACCGCGTGCGCATAGGCCAGCCACTGGGTCGTGGCCGCACCCATACCGGGAATGATCGCGGTAAAAGTACCCAGGGCGCTGCAACGGATCACCAGCCACCAATGGCGGAACGTGTCTTTGACGCCCTCCATGACACCGCCGAGTTTTTCTACCTTTTGTTGGGCGATGCTGGTTCCTAAGACGGCTAGCTCGATGGTCTCGGGAATGGCGTAAAAACCGATCGTTATAGGAACGAGACCGATCCCGTCCCAGAGGAAGAGTTGACCGAAAGTATAGCGTTGTATGCCGGAAATCGGGTCCAAACCGATGGTGGCGAGCATCAACCCGATTCCGCCGGCAATAATGCCTTTGAGTTGATCCTCGCCGCTGAGTGAGGCAACGAAGGTGATGCCGAGCAGTGACAGCATGAAGAATTCAGGAGAACCGAACGAAAGAACTATCGGACGTACAACCGGAATGGCTACAGCCAGCGCGACGCCAGCGAATATCGCGCCAACCAGGGAACTCATCAGCACCGCCCCCAGAGCCCGACCCGCCTCGCCGTTTCGCGCCATAGCATGGCCATCGACGATGGTCGATGCCGTGGTCGGCTCGCCCGGCACTCCAAACAGAACGGAAGTGATGTCGCCGGTAGTTGCCGTGACCGCCGTCATGCCAAGCAGGAATGCGAAGGCCTCCACCGAGGACATCTTGAAAATAAAGGGCAACATCAGGGCCATGGCCGTTGGGCCACCGAGGCCGGGCAGAATGCCGACGACGAAGCCGACCGCGATCCCGATCATCATCAGGGTGAAGGTGGACCAATTAAAGACTTGGATCAGACCCGAGAATAGCGCACTGAACATTTCCAACATGGCGGACTAGACCCTCACCCTAAAAAAGGGGTTCATCGGGATATCACATCCTCAAGAATGTTGCCGGTCCATCGGCTAGCCGAGCTAGTTGTAAAGAAGATCCTTGAGTTTGCCCACTATTGCCGGGTCGAGCTTGAACAGAGCCGAGATGTCCTTCTCGATGGCGTCAGGACTCACCGGTTCAACATTGAGTCTGGATTTTTTCGCATCCGCGACAAACTCAGGATCCTTGAGGGTGGCCTCAAACGCCCTGCGCAACAACTGAACCCGATCCTTTGGGGTTCCCGGTGGAAGCGTGTAGGTGCGAACGATATCACTATCACTGTGGATGCCGACGTCGATCATTTTGCGGGCTTCGTCGGTCTTGGCCAGCTTAACCGCTTGGGGAACCTGGGCGAGGTCAGGATGAGTTTTGCGATTAGCCTGTAGGACGACCACCGCATCGCCGGTGTCCAGAGCTTTTCGCCAAGTGACGCTGACAGAATCCCAGCCCCAACACCCACCCGCAACTTCGCCACTCTCTGCGGCCAGCCTGACGTCGGCTGTGCCCTTGTAACCGGTGACAAGCTGGATCGGCAGTCCCAAGGCGGCTTTAAAAATTCGCGTGGCGTTGTCTGGAGTGGAGGTGCCGGGGGCGATACCCCCCATTTTGACCGGCGTCTTTGACGCCATCCAGGTTTCCACACTGGTGATGCCGCTCGCTTTGGTCATGGCGCAGACGACGTGATCGGTAATGGGTGCGCCAAGGTACTCGAACTTGCGCGCGTCGAATTCGATGCCCTTTTGTCCCAGAACCTGGCCGAGGAAGAGTCCGCCGATGAAGTGACCGATGGTGAGACCGTCCGGCTTGGCGACCTTGTACACATGGTTGGCTGCGATGAGGCTACCGGCGCCCGTCATGTTTTCCACAACAATGGCCGGCTGCCCGGGAATATGTTTGCTCATGTGGCGCGCGATAGCGCGCGCGTAGGTGTCGAATCCTCCTCCGGCCGAGAAGCCGACAACGATCCTGATCGTCTTACCTTGATAGAAGTCATCGGCGGATGCCGCGCCGGCGGTGTCGAAACTCAGTATCAAAGCGATCGCTAAGAGACTCAGTTTTGTGCCCATGGAATGTTTCTCCTTTGTATTGCAGCCGACTTGGCGCCGGTTGCATGATCCGCCGCCAAAGTTGGCAGAGGCTATCTGATTGGAAGTGAAAAATCAACGGCAACTTGTGTCCGCGAGCGCTCGAAAACTCGATGGATTCGTGGAGAAGATCGCCTCAAAAGCGCGTTGGAGATTGTGTTCATAACAGCTCGGCTCTAAAATAAACTACGGTTTGCACTAGAGGTGTCGCGGTTAAACGTAGGGACGCGCCCGAGGGCGCTGAAAGGAGGTTTTATCATGGCGGATGGCTGCAAAAACTACGTCGACGGGGCATGGATCGAGGCCAAGTCACGAAAGACCTTTGAAAACCGTAATCCGGCGAATCGTCACGACTTAATCGGTTTGTTTCCTGCTTCCAGCCAGGACGACGTGGACCGAGCGGTTCAGGCCGCAAAAAACGCATTTGCGCGCTGGCGTCTTCTACCGGCGCCGAAACGGGGCGAGATCCTCTATCGGGTGGGTGAACTACTGCGCCAGCATAAGGAAGAGATCGCTCGGGGTATGACGCGGGAGATGGGCAAGATTTTGAAAGAAACGCGCGGTGATGTGCAGGAGGGGATTGACACCGCCTTCTACGTCGCCGGCGAGGGGCGACGGCTTTTCGGCGTGACGACGCCCGCGGAGCTTCCCGATAAATTTGCCATGTCCGTGCGCTCGCCGGTCGGCGTCTGCGCGTTGATTACACCGTGGAACTTTCCCCTGGCGATTCCCACCTGGAAACTGTTCCCAGCGCTACTCTGCGGCAACACGGTGGTGCTCAAACCGGCGGAAGATACACCCGACACTGCGATCAAACTGTTTGAAATCTTGGAACAAGCGGGTGTGCCCCCCGGTGTGGTTAACTTGGTTCATGGCCGTGGTGAGGAAGTCGGCGCGGCGCTGGTGCGCCATCGGGATGTTAAGCTGGTGTCTTTTACCGGTTCGGCTGCGGTGGGGCGGGAGATCGCGTCGGTCTGTGGCCAGCAGCTCAAACGCGTTTCCCTGGAACTGGGTGGTAAGAATGGTCAAATCGTCATGGAGGATGCCGATTTAGACCTCGCCTTGGAGGGTGCGCTGTGGGGAGCTTTCGGGACCACGGGACAGCGCTGCACCGCCACGAGCCGGTTGATCTTGCATCGCGGGATCAGACAAAGGCTAACCGATATGCTCGTGGCGCGCGCCGAGAAAATCAGGATCGGCGACGGACTGGACGAAAGCGTCGAAATGGGCCCACTCATTAACCATGCGGCACGGGAAAAGGTCCACCGATACGTGCAAATCGGCAAGCAGGAAGGTGCCAGGCTTCTGACGGGCGGATCGATCTATGAAGAGGGCAAATGGGTTGATGGTTATTTCTATCGGCCGACGATCTTTGATCAGGTGACTCCGTCCATGCGCATCGCCCAGGAGGAAATCTTTGGTCCGGTGCTTTCAATTATTGAAGTGAAAAGCTTGGAGGAGGCGATCGCGGTGCTCAACGGAACCCCTTACGGTCTTTCCAGCTCCATCTATACGCGCGATGTAGAGCGGTGTTTCCGCGCGATGCGGGATATCGAAGCCGGGATCACCTATATCAACGGCCCGACCATCGGCGCCGAGGTTCACCTACCCTTCGGCGGCGTGAAAGATACCGGCAACGGCCATCGCGAGGCCGGCACCACCGTGTACGATATATTTAGCGAGTGGAAGTCGATTTATGTCGACTACTCCGGCAAGCTGCAAAGGGCTCAGATCGATAACGTGGAATAAAGACGACCGGGAAGACACGCGCGCAAATGCCGTAGGGGCGACCGGCGGGTCGCCCCTACGCCAACCAGAGACAGGAATGAACATGAAAATTCCTAACATCAAGATTAAGCCACCAGGTCCAAAGGCCAAGGCGATCATGGCGAAGGATCAACGCTACACGGCGCCCGCCTACGGTCGCGTCTACCCGCTGGTCGTCAAAGAAGGACGAGGCATGGTCATCGAGGACGTAGACGGCAATTTATTTCTCGATTTCATGGCGGGAATTGCCGTCGCTAACACGGGTCACTCCCACCCAAAAGTAGTCAAAGCTATCGAAGAGCAAGCGCGCAAGTTTCTGCATATCTGCGGCAGCGACTTTTACTACGAACCCATGGCAGAGCTGGCCGAGAAGCTCAGTGAACTCGCTCCCGGTTCGTCGCCGAAAAAAGTATTCCTCACTAATTCAGGGACGGAGACGATTGAAGCGGCCTTCAAGCTGGCGCGCTTTGCGACGAAGCGCCACCATGCCATCGCTTTTCATGGCGCTTTTCACGGCCGGACCCTGGGGGCGCTCTCGCTGACGGCGAGCCGTTCCTCACACCGCGCGCACTTCTCGCCGCTCATTCCCGGCGTCCATCACGTTCCCTACGGCATCGCGGGCGTGAGTGTTCTGGAAAACGTGCTCTTTCGCCACGAAGTGGCGCCCACAGAAGTGGCGGCGATTTTTGTCGAGCCGGTTCTGGGCGAAGGTGGATATATCGTGCCGCCTCCTGAATTCCTGCCGATGCTACGAGACCTATGCCAACGGCACGGCATGCTCTTAGTCGTGGACGAGATTCAGTCGGGATTCGGTCGCACCGGGAAAATGTTCGCGTGCGAGCATTGGGGCATCGAGCCGGATATTATTTGCGTCGCCAAGGGAATTGCCAGCGGCATGCCGTTGGGTGCAATGATTGCGCGGGAGGAAATCAGCACCTGGACACGCGGCACGCACGGCTCGACCTTCGGCGGAAACCCGGTGGCCTGCGCCGCGGCGCTAGCGACCATTGACGTCATAGAAGATGGATTAGTTAAAAATGCCGGCGAAATCGGAGCCTATCTCAAAGAGAGTCTAGCGAGACTCCGAAGTGCACATCGAAGCCTAAGCGATGTGCGCGGGTTGGGGCTCATGATCGGCGTCGAGTTCGGTGAGAACGGCGGGAAGCCCGATGCCAACTTCCGGGATCAGGTGATGGCCAAGTGTTTTGACCAGGGACTGCTTTTGCTGAGCTGCGGCGAGAGCACGATTCGTTTTTGCCCGCCGCTGATTGTCGCACGCGACGAAGTGGATATCGCCGTCGGGATCTTCGAGGCGGTTTTGACGCAATTGAAAGGATAGCCGATGGACGCACATGCCGCCTGCCGGTCTGCGTCACTGCAGATTGGTTTGGAGTTGGTCGATAATTTGGACCAGGTCCGCATCGCCTGGATTTAGCTGCAGGGCACCGTGAAACTCTTCCAGAGCTTTTTGAATCATTCCTTTTGTATGGTAAACGCGACCCAGGTTGATATAGGGAAAGTGGCGCGGCTCGTAACGCTTGGCCTTTTTTGCTTTTTCCAGCCAAGGAATCGCCTCATCCAACTTCTCTTGCTGCATTAAGTAGACCCCGATATCGTTGTAGGGATTACCAAACTCCGGATCGATCCGAATGGCGATCTCGCACTGGGCGATCGCCTCGTCGATTCTACCCTGAAAACTGTAGGCCCAACCCAGATACGTATGAGCGTCCGCAGTTGGACAAAGGGCGATGGATTCTTTGTAAAGCCGAATGGATTCATCCAACTCACCCTTCATTTGATGGTTCATCGCCCGTTGCACCAACGCCATGGCCTTGTCATGATCTTGTTGCGCAGTCATTTTTATCACACTCCCCAGGCGCCGCTCAGTTGGATATTCGCGCCGTTGACGTAGCGGGCTTCGTCGGACAGTAAAAAACGAACCACAGAGGCCGCGTCGTCTACGCTGCCTACATAACCCGCAGGGATCCGCTTAGTCGCTGCTTCAAGCTCTTCCCTGGGCGCGCTGCCTGAATCGATGAAGCCGGGAGAAATGGCATTGACCGTGATGCCGTGGGGCGCCACCAGGCGAGCGAGGGACCGGGCCAACACCAGCAAGCCGACCTTGGTGATGTAGTGGGCCGTGAGCTGCGGTTGCGCGATTAGCTGTTCGGCGTTGGCCATACTGAAGCAGATAATGCGCCCCCAGTTGTGTTCTTTCATAATCGGAATCACCGCTTTGCTCAGATAGAAAACCGGGTGCAGATTGTTGTCAAACATCGAGTGCCAACCATCGTTGGTCTCGTCCAACAGAGACACCCGATGATAGGGCCCGGCGCCGTTGATCAGCGCATCGATGCGACCCCAATCTTGATGGACTCGTTGGACCCATGCAACTGCGGCTTGGGGATCGGAAACATCGCATTGCAGCGCCGAGCCGCCGACGCCTTGCGCCTTCACGGCATCGACTACTTCGATGGCCTCCTTGGCGCTGGTGCGATAACAGATCGCGACGGACCAGCCTCGGGCGGCCAGATCCAACGCCACGGCGCGGCCGATTCCGCGGGCGCCACCGCTGATCAAAGCGACTTTAGGGGCCATGTCTTTTCCGCACCCTTCCTTACAGCAACAGTGGTTCGTTGTCCAATTCGGGGTTGGGTAGCGGCGGATCCTTGGATTCTATCCACGGCTTGAATTTTTCGTATAGCTCTTTCAACTTGGCTTTGTAGTGTTCGAGGTTTTCATCCGGATTCTGTGGATTCCAATGGGTTGCGAGCTTGCAGTTTTCGCTGATCTTTACCTTGGCTTTTGTCCCGGTCACATAATACGAAATCTGATCCCCGGGTTGATACCGCCGCGGGAATCGTAGAGCCAATTCGTAAGGTGCCGCTGCGTTCCGCTTCTTTGCCTTTACCTTGACTTGATAGGTCTCCAGGGAATCCTGTAGCGTTTCGGTTTTCGCCAACCACGCGATGTCTTTGCGGTGCTGTTCGATGTCTTCCAGGTAACGCTGATAGAGATCCGGAACTCTTTGACTTTCCCCTTGGAGCAGCAGGGTCAACATCTGCTCCAACCAATCGCGCTGGAATGATTCCAATCCGCGGGAGCGTAACCCTGAGCCTTTGATCAGGAGCCGTCCCTTTTCGTCCAACAACGCGTAGTTCTTCATTTTATAGCTGAACATGGACGGGTAGCGCCCGTCGAGCTCCAAAGCAATGCCTTGAGGAAGGATCTCTTGCAGACCTGCGATGAGCTCCTCCGCCTCGGCGGCGGTGTTCACGGTTCCCGGCGGGACGAAATAAATGCCGTCGGTATCGACTTCGATAATCTGCGCACCCTTTTCCTTGAGCCATGCAACTGCGGATTGAATCAGCTCTCTGCCCTTCGCGGTGACCTGATTGGCCGCGTCGAAATCGTTGAAATGGCCCATCTGAAAGCCGAGGTAGCCGTAGAAAGAATTGATCAGTATTTTGAAAGTCGATTGCAAGGCGTTGCCATAGAGCTTGCTTTCTTCGTCCTTTGCGTTGCCCGCGAGTTCCTTGGCCTTGACCCGAAACTTGCGCAAATCGCGCAGCAGGCCGGAGAATATATTCAGCTCATCTTTCTTCGGCAAGTAGTCGTAGGCCAACATGATTGAAGGGTAGAGCGAGGTTACGTCGCAGTGAAGAACTCGCCGCGCCACGCCCTGATGCTCCATGCGCGTATACCCGCCGGCGACGTCGCGGCCCTCGTCGGGGCGCGGAACGGAATGACGCTGGTAAATATACTCCCTCAGGAAAAGCGCATCGATTTTGGTCGCGTTCCCGCGTAAGGGCGTGTTCTGATAGGTATAGGGAAAGATCTGCGCCTGGACGAAATAGCTGGGCGACAATATTTCCGCGATGGCGCGGATCTCGCGCACCTTATCTAAACAGTGACGGAACAACGCGTCGGGGTCGTGGTCGAAATACCAGCTGGCCTTGGACTCGGGAACGCTGATCCGATCCGCGGCCGCGATCCCGAAATGACGGGCGATTTCTGTCAAACCGGCACTCGCCAGCTCTCGAGTCGCCACGTCGTAAAGCTGGCCAAGCATCCAGGTATCGATGATGTGCCGGCCGAAGATAGCGTATTTGCGGTAAGTAATGGTCCGCTCTGCGACCTGCATTCGGGACGCGTAACTGCTGAGACCAGATCCGTTACGACCGAGTTTCAGGTCTATCTTATGCCGCTTGGCGCGTGCTTCGACGTATTCCAGATCGAAACGGAAAAGATTGTGGCCTTCGATAATGTCCGGATCGCGCTGCTCGATCTCCTTCACCAGCTCTCGGAGCATCTCGGCTTCGTCGAATTCTTTGCCGGAAATCAGTCTTTCCCAACCGGTTGCATCCGAAAGAGCGATGGCCGTGATGCGGTCCGACTCGCGGTGAGCATTGGGAAATTCAAATCCCGTCTGGCAGTAGGTCTCCAGGCTCAGTTGCAACCGCTTCAAATCGCCGAGAACCAAGCCCAAGAAGTGCGTCTTACCGGAAAGCAACAAAAATTGCTGGAGCGGATCAGTAAAGTACCAGTAGGGAACTGGGGAGGCGGAAGGCGTCTTGACGATTGTTTTTTGGAGGTGAGTTCGCGCTTGCTCGAACTGATTCAAATCGGAAAACAGGGCGAGATGGTCAAACGCTCCTTTACCGTCAAGTTTCTGTAGCTCCACATCTTCTTTCCAGTCGCTGAGAACGCCCGCGCCTGATAAGAGCATGAAGGGCCGCAGCGGAACGATATCGAATACGGTTGTGCGCTCTTGCCGGCGAAAGATCTTGACCTTGTCCGGGCCTTCGATCTCGAAGGCGAGCAGGCCGGGTGTGTTATCATGGCCAAACAGGACTTCGTTCTGTTGAAAAATCGGCGTCAGATGTTCGCGGGCTTGGGTCATAGGGCAATACCAATCATAGCAAACCACAGCCGGGAGTTGTACCAGGGACCCTAACCCTTAGCAGTGGTGGGTTCAATCAGGGCAACGTTTAAAGTCATTTTCACCTTACTGAATCGGATTCACAACTCACGTTTGTCCAAAAATCCCCCTGCCCCCTTTGAAAAAAGGGGGGAATAGAAAGTCTCCCTTTGTAAAGGGAGATTTAGAGGGA
>DAIRFP010000079.1:0-21121 GCA_036794995.1 Thermodesulfobacteriota bacterium
GATCGGTCCCTTCGTTACAGGATCAAGGAGGGCGCTCCAGACCCGGCGTTTCTGGAAGAGGACAAAAGAGCGCTTGCTACGTTTGCGACGGAGACGATGGATTCCTGGTACGAAAGGAAGATCAGTCCGGTCTATCATCTGCTGCCCGCTCTCAAAGAGCCGGATTTCAAAGTGTTGCGAGTCGAAGGAGCAAAGGAGTTCTGGTCCTGGGTGGTGCGCATAGAAATCGCGAGAAAAGAAAATCGTTCCGGCGATATTCTCGTTCTTGCAGAAGAGGCCCCTAACATAGGTTTTCGCATCGAGACACACCGCAGCGCGGGCAGCGCCCTGCGTTCTCTGGGACAATATACTTTGGCCCTCGGTCAGTATGAGAAGGCGTTGACCTTGGCTCCCGAGGATCTCGACAGCCGGCGCCAGAAGGGACTCTTGTTGGGCCGGTTGAAGAAAAGCAACGCGGCTAAGGAATGGCTTGAGAATTTGGTGGAGGACGTTTCTGACGATGCCGAAAGTTGGGCGCTACTCGGCCGCGTGGAAAAAGATATTTGGGTGGATGGTTGGCGCGGGGAAGGAAAGACAGTGGAGCAGATGCGGCAGGACGCTGCCGCCGATGACGCTTTGCTGCAGGAGGCGATTGACGCTTATGCCAAGGGATTTCACAAAGATCCCTCCCATTACTACTCAGGTATCAACGCCATTGGACTGATGCATCTGCTGGCTCACCTGACCGGAAACGCAGACCATTTGCCCATACGAAGAGAAATGGAGGGCGCGGTACGGTGCGCGGTGCGGGCGGCATTGGAGAGAAATTCCAAGGACTATTGGGCGCGCGCCACACTTGCGGAATTGGAGGGGTTGTCGAATACGAAAGAAATTGTTGAAGCCGCTTTGAAAAGTGCCGTGGCCGTCGCCGACAAGGACTGGTTCAAGTTGAATTCTTCGCGCGAGCAACTGTTATTATACAAAGATCTTGGCTTTCGGCCCGTTGAAGTTCAAGCCAGTATGGAAATTGTCGACCGGGCATTGGCGCGAGCGATACGCCCTGAGTCTCGATGGGCGCCGCGGCAGGTATTTCTTTTTAGCGGTCATATGATCGATGCACCGGACCGCAAAGAGCCGCGCTTCCCCGCGGACAAGGAAAAGATTGCCGCGGCCGCTATCGCAGCCAAGTTAGATGAGTGGAAAGCGGGTCCAGAAGATTTGGCCTTCTGCGGCGGTGCCTGCGGCGGCGATATGCTGTTCGCCGAAGCCTGCCTCCAACGCGGTGTTCGTCTCGATGTGCGGATTCCGTTCGACGAACCTACGTTCCTGCAAAAGTCGGTGGCCTTTGCGGGCGAAGGCTGGGTGGAGCGTTACTACCAAATGAAGTCGAATGAAAAGACCCGGGTCTACGTGATGCCGGATGAGCTGGGACCGACAGCGAAAAATGTCAATCCCTACGGGCGCAACAACCTTTGGCAACTCTACACCGCGCTTTCCTGGGGGCCGGACAAAGTGCGATTTCTGTGCCTGTGGAACCGCAAGGGGGGCGACGGTGCGGGCGGCACGGAGCACATGTATGAAACCGTGAAGAAGTATTCCGGAAGGGTATACGTTCTGGACACGAATCTTCTCTGGTAATGAGGGAGGAGCCGGTTATGGGCCTAACGGAAAAGCTCGAACCTGGAAGCCGGAAAAGAATTTTGGCGCTGGACGGCGGTGGGATTCGGGGGATTCTGACTGTCGAAATCCTGGCCAAGATCGAGCAACTGTTGCGGCAAAAATCCAACCGAGGAGAAGACTTTGTGCTGGCCGATTATTTCGACTTTTTCGCCGGCACCAGCACCGGCGCGATCGTCGCCGCCTGTCTCGCCTGGGGAATGAGTGTAAACCGAATTCGGAACTTTTACCTGCAGAACGGCAAGGAAATGTTCGACAAGGCTTCGTTGCTGAATCGCTACTATCGGCACAAGTTTGAGAGCGAAAGGCTATCCGCGCGGCTGCGCGACGAATTTGGCGCGGAGACAACCCTGGGAAGCGAGAAGCTCAGAACCGTGCTTATGATGGTCTTGCGTAACGCTTCCACGGACTCGCCCTGGCCGGTGTCTAATAATCCGCGGGCAAAATACAACGATTGCACGCGGCCGGATTGCAATCTAAATCTTCCGTTGTGGCAGTTGATTCGTGCCAGCACCGCCGCCCCCACCTATTTTCCCCCGGAAGTGGTCAAGATCGGGACCAGGGAATTTATTTTTGTCGATGGCGGCATTACCATGTACAACAACCCCTCCTTTCAAGCCTTTCTCATGGCGACGGTGGAGCCCTTCAATCTCAATTGGTCGGTGGGTCAGGAGAAGATGCTGATCGTATCGGTTGGCACCGGCACGAGCCCGGACGCCAATGCTGATTTGCGGCCGGACGAGATGAACGTGCTCTATAACGCCAGCTCGCTGCCGTCTGCCTTGATGTTTGCCGCGCTCAATGAGCAGGATTTTCTTTGCCGCGTGTTTGGATCATGCTTGGCGGGAGATCCGCTGGATCGAGAAATGGGTGACATGATCGGCAAGCGCGGACCGGTAGAGCCCAAACTTTTCACCTATGTGCGCTACAACGCCGAGCTCACCTATCCCGGCCTGTTAGACTTGGGCTGCGCCGATGTCGAAGCCAAAAAGGTACAGCAGCTCGATTCAGTGGAGTACGTGGGCGATTTGCAAAAAGTCGGCAGAGCAGTGGCGGATCGCAAGGTCAAAGCCGAGCACTTTGCGGGCTTCTGATTGTCGCCGCCCGGTCGCTACCCCGGAACCCTGCGCCTAAGTCTATGCGTCATGCTTGACGCTATTGATCGCACTCTATATTCTCGCCGATAGAATTAACAGAATAATATGGACCAAGAAATCGTCAGTCGCTTGACGCAGCGGACCAGGGATCTCGGCCTCGACGCCATCATCGCCGTTTCGCCGGAGAATGTAACCTATGTATCGGGCTTCGTTGTGCCGTCGCAGTCCTTGATGCGCTGGCGCCATGCTGTCTGCATCGTCACCGCGGACGGGCGGATCTCCATGGTCGCCATCGATATGGAGGCGAATACGGTCAGGGCCCACGCCGGCATCGACGATCTCCGCGTCTATCGCGAGTTCACCGAAGATCCCATGGACAAACTTGCGGAAGCCTTGAAGGATCTCAAGCTTGATGGCGCACGGATCGGCATCGAGGTGGAATTTCTTCCGGCTAAAGACTTTGCCACCTTGCAGAAAAATCTTCCGGTCGTTCAATGGATCGCCGGCGACGCTATCTTTAACAAGGCGCGGCAGATAAAAACCGCCAAGGAGCTGGGGTTACTGCGTTCTTTGAGTAAGCTCACCGACAAAGCTATCGGCGACACCTTGCGTCAGGCCAAAGTCGGGATGAGTGAGATGGCTCTCGCCGGTCTGCTGCTGAGCGCGCTGTTTGCCGGCGGAGCGGAAAATTACAAGCTCATGATTATCGCGTCCGGCGAACGGAGCCAGTTTCCCAACGTTGGACCGACGGATCGGAAACTAAAGAGTGGCGATCTGATCCGCATGGAGATCTTCGGTCAGAAGCACGGATACTTGGCTGGAATATGCCGGACCGCCGTGGTCGGCCAGCCCACCGACGAGCAAGAGAAGATTTGGGCGAACCTGATCGAATGCAAATATCTCGTGATGGACTTGATCAAACCCGGGGCTCGTTGCAAAGAGATTTACCGGACGTTCCTCAAAAAATTCAGCGAGCTGGGGCTCGAGCCCATCAGTTTTGTTGCCCATGGCATCGGCTTGCATCTCCACGAAGAGCCGTACATGGGGCGATACGGGGACGAGATCGTGGAGGCCGGGATGGTGGGAGCGTTTGAACCGCTGGTTTACATTCCCGGAAGGTTCGGTCTGCAGAACAAAGACATGTTTTGCGTCACGGAAGCCGGCTGCGAATTGCTGTCTGACTACACGCCCACGGACACGTTGTTAAGAGTTGGCTGAAACACCATGAACATCAATGCCATCGAAACCATACCGATCCGCCTGCCGACCCGGAGAGTGCACCAGTGGGCGAATCTTACCACCCCCATCGGCGTTTACGTCATTATCAAACTACATACCGACGAGGGTTTGGTGGGTCTTGGCGAAGCACCGGTTTTGAAGGACTGGGGCGGAGATCACGGCAAATACTTTGGCGAAACGCCCCAGACTACGATGCATGTTATCAAGGACCTACTTGCTCCGGTCCTGGCGGGGCAGGACCCCGGTCGTTTCGAGCTAATCCACATGCTCATGGATAAGGCGGTGAAAGGCTATCCCTACGCCAAGGCGGCCATCGACATGGCGCTCTACGATGTCACCGGCAAGGCGATGAAGGTGCCTGCCTATCAGTTGATGGGTGGTTGCTTCCGCGAGCGGATAAGTATTGCCCACAGCCTTGGACTGATGGAAATTGACAAAGCGGTTGAAGAAGCGTTGCAGGCGAAGTCCGAAGGGGTGAAGACGATAAAACTCAAGGGCGGTGTCGATGCCAAACGGGACGTGGAATTGGTTCGGCGGATGCGCGACGCCCTTGGCCCCGATGTCAAGATCTGCGTCGATGCCAATCAAGGCTATCCGACGCCCAAGACCGCCGTGCAAATAACCAAGGCAATGGCAGACTATGATCTCCTGTACATGGAGCAACCGGTGGAGGGTATCGACCAAATGGCGGAGGTGGCTCGCCGTGTCGATACGCCGATCATGGCTGACGAGAGTGCCTGGACCCCGCAGGATGTTATGGAGATTGTGCAGAAAAAGGCTGCGGATATGATCTCCATCTATACCACCAAACCCGGCGGGGTTTTTAAGGCCAAGAAAGTCGCCGCCGTAGCTGAAGCGGCGGGGCTCAAGTGCAATGTGAACGGCTCTGTGGAAACCGGAGTCGGTAACGCGGCAAACATTCACCTTGCGGCGTCAACCGGAGTGGTGACCTTGGCTTGCGTCGTGCCGGTTTCTACGCCAAAGGGCGCGGGTAAGAAAGGCATCGCCGGGATTTATTATCAAGACGACATCATAAAGGAAGCCTTTGAATTTAGCGACGGCGATATTGTGGTTTCGAGTAAGCCCGGCCTCGGCATCGAGTTGGACGAGGATAAGCTGAAACACTATCGCCTCAAGTCGTAGATCTCGATTCCTATGTCCATCCGAAAGATCGCAGTGCTCGGCGCCGGCAATGGTGGTTGCGCGGCGGCGGCGGATCTCACTCTCCGCGGCTGTGAAGTCAGGCTCTATTCCCGCTCGGAGAGCACCCTCTTGCCTATCGCCAAACGCGGTGGCATCGAGCTCGTGGAGGATGGCGCGGAAAAGTTCGCGGCGCCGTTCTTTGCCAGCCCCCATCTGCCGCCGGTGGTCAACGGGGCGCATCTGATCATCATCGCAGCGCCGTCGGTGGCTCACGAATATCTGGCAAAAAATCTAGCGCGCCATCTCATTGACGGGCAACGGATTCTGCTAAATCCGGGGCATACCGGCGGTTCGCTTCATTTCGCCAATAGGCTGCGTAGCTTGGGCTGCACGGCCAGGATCAAGCTCTGCGAAACCGTTACCTTGACCTATATCTGCCGCATGCCCCAACCCGCCCGGGTGGAAATTTATCGCCGCACGACGAATTTGCGCTGCGCCGCGTTTCCGGGGAAGGAAGGGGCGGAACTAGTCAAGGAGATCGGGGAGATTTATCCCAATGTCATCCTGGCCGAGAACGTCCTGGAAACCGGGTTTTCGAACATCAACGCGATCATGCATCCGGCGGGTATGCTGGGCAATGCCGGTTGGATCGAAAGAACCGGCGGCGATTTTTACTATTACCGGGACGGGATCACGCCGGGGATTGCCGCCTGGATTGAAGCGATTGACAAAGAGAGGCTGGAGATCGTGCAGCGCTTGGGCCTGAAACCGCTTCGATTTGTCGACATTTTTCATCAGGCCGGTCTCACGTCGGAGGAGGCGCGGGCGAGCGGATCGATTTACCGAGCGATTCATGAGAGCGAACCGAACCGCACGATCAAATCACCGCCCAGGCTCGATCACCGTTATCTCAACGAAGATGTCGGCTACGGTTTGGTACCGATGGCTGAGATCGGCGGAATGATGGGTGTGGCAACACCGGTCATCGACGCGCTGATCACACTCGCTTCAGTGGTCAATGGTGAGGATTACCGGCGCTCCGGCTTGACCTTGGAAAAAATGGGGCTTGCGAGTGTGGCTGCGGAAGAGTTGCCGACTGTCCTTCAAGACGGCTTCGGCGATCCGTAGGCGCGGCGCAAGGCGATCGTGATCGTGTCCGTGTAACGTGACACGTGATCGGAACAAACACGAGGCACCAACACGAAGAAGGGATGAAAAACCAAGGCAATCGGCTTTTTTGCAGAGCGTGAGGAGATCAAGGTATGCGCGTTGGGCTATGCTTTGACGGATTCTATTCGATCCACGAGATGATCGAGCTGGCGCAGTTGGCCGACGAGATCGGCATGGAATCGATCTGGATGTCGGACCATCTTTGTTTTCGTGACTCCCTTACAACTTCCATGGCGCTGCTCGCGTCGACCAAGGGAATCAAAGTCGCGCCGGCACCCATGAGTCCCTATTCGCGCGCCCCAATTATCTCCGCCATGTCGATTGCAACGATGGAGGAGTTTGCTCCCGGACGTGTTGTCGCCAGCCCGGGCACGGGCAACGCGGCGGCGTTGAAGGAGGCCGGCATCGAGTCGCCCCGGCCCCTCAAAACCATGCGCGAGTACGTCGAGATTCTGCGGCGGTTCCTGAGCGGAGAAACCCTTAACTTCAAGGGAGAGGTGTTCCAGGTCAACGGCGCGAAGATGGGTTTTGTGCCGTCGGCACCGATCAAAATGTATTTAACCGCCGTGCGGCCGAGAATGCTGCAACTCGGTGGCGAGATCGGCGACGGTGTCCTGCTGTCGGCGGGCTGCGCGCCGGGTTATATCGGGCAATGTGTCGCCGAGATCGAGAAAGGCGTAGACAAGGCCGGAGGTTCGTTGGCCGACAGGGATGTGGCCGGATTCGTAACGGCATCGGTGGCGGATGATCCCCGTGAAGCGATGGAAGCCAATAAACTATTTCTTGCCTATATCTTTCGCAACGCGCACCATGCCGACAATATCCGGCTGGGCGGAGGCAAAGTCGATCAGGAGGGTCTGGCTGCAGCCGTGGCTAAGCGCGATTGGGAGGCCGCCAAGAAATTTATCAGCGACGATGTCGTCCATGCCCATTCCGTCGCGGGAACTGCTGCCGAGTGCCGCAGGCAGTTGGAATCCTTCATTGAGGGCGGGCTCAACCTGCCGATTGTTCTACCCATGGGCAGCCAAGAGGCACGCAAGAAAGCGATCCGCATGGTAGGAGAGTTAAAAGGCTGATTATGAGTGTGCCAAGAGCCGCCTTCGAGACCTCAGAGCTTGTCCTGAGCGGAGTCGAAGCGGGCGGCGGAACATTCGCGGCGCACTTCAATTATGGTTTCATGGGGAGTACGAAGTCAAAAAGAAAGGCTTGGATTATGATTCGAAATAGCCCACAAGCGGTTCTGAAACTGGCGCTGATCGTATGGGCAGTTGCAGTGATTGGCGCTACCACACGAGTTGTCTGGGCGCAGGCGGTGAATCTCGAAGCGGCGAAGAAGGAAGGGCGGGTTGTGATCTATGGCACCGTGGTGCCGCAGGTCATGACCTTGATCGAAAAAGGATTCGCGGATAAATACGGCATCAAGACCGAATATTGGCGCGCGGACGCCACCAAAGTGATCGACCGCGTGTTGACGGAGTGGCGTGCCGGTAAGCCGGGTTTCGATGTTGTCATTGGCGCTCGGGGCCCCCTCGCGCTCGGCAAGCCGGACGGTGTATACGCGAAGTTTTCACCGGTTGCGGCGGCGAATTTTCCGGCAAAGTTCAAGGATCAGGATGGACAGCTGATTGCCTGGCGCGTCACACCCGTCGGGGTTCTCTATAACACCGAGCTGGTGAAGGCCGCCGACGTGCCCAAGACCCTGGATGATCTGCTCGATAGCAAATGGCAGGGTAAGATCAGCATGCCGGACCCGTCGCGCCACGCGAGCACGGCTCAATATCTCTGGAATCTGGAGCAGGTGAAAGGAAAGACGTGGATGGAGTTCGTGAAGGCTCTGGCAAGACAAAAACCACTGCTCTTGGAGTCGTACTCGACGGTGCCGAGCACTATTGTACGGGGCGAGAGCTCACTGGGAATCTCCTATATACAGTATACCGCTCAAACGAAGGGGCCGATTAGCTTCTCACCGACAACTCATTTCTTCGCCGATCCTAGCGATATTGCGCTTAGCGCCAAAGCGGCAAACCCGAACGCTGCGAAAGCATTGATCGACTATCTTTGTTCGCCTGAGGGACAACAGAAAGTGGCTGATACCGGCGAATTCGTGCTTGCCCCAGGCATATACCCGCAAATCAAAGGGGCGGACAGGATCATGGCCAATGTACTGTTGATGAACGAGGCCAACGCGGAACAGCTCGCCAGACTCCAGGGCGAGTTTCGCCAATTGTTTCTGGCAAAATAACGGGCCCGATACGAGCGTTTGGACACCTTGACTTAGATCAGTCGGATCGATAGTTTTGCTGGCTATAAACAAAGGAGGCTAGTGTGAAACGAATATCCACGATGTTGTTTCTGTTTATGATCGCCATCTTTGGTGGGCTCTTCGTCGGCTACGCCTTTGCCCAGCAGGTGAATGTCGAGGCCGCCAAGCAGGAAGGGCGAGTGATTGTGTACGGCGCTCAGGTCCCGCAGGCCATGAAAGGAATCCATGCGGGGTTTGAAAAAAAGTATGGCCTCAAGGTGGACTACTGGAGGGGTTCGTCGACACAGGTTTCCGAGCGGGCTTTGACGGAATGGCGCGCCGGCAAGCCCGGATTCGACGTTATCGAGGGTAATCGCGGTGTTCAGCTGATTATGCGGGACGATGGGTTGTTCCAGAAGTATATCCCGCCTTCATCGGAAAAATTTCCGGCCCAATTCAAGGAAAAAGATGGTTTGATCACGCCGTGGCGGGTGCTGCCGATCAGCATTCTTTACAATACGGATATGGTCAAGCCAGGTGATCTGCCGAAAACGCTCGACGATCTTTTAAATCCCAAATGGACGGGTAAGATCACTATGCCCGATCCCACCCGCCATACCACCACCGCCCAGTTTCTCTGGAATCTGAGCAAGTTCAAAGGCGACAAGTGGCTGGACTTCGTCAGAGCCCTGGCCAAACAAAAACCTCTCCTGGTCGAATCCTTGGCTCCGGTTACGACCACGATTATCAAGGGCGAGGCGCCGGTGGGGATTACCTACATCAAGTACGTAAAACAGTACAAAGGCCCGGTTGACTACGTGCCGATGGACAAATACTTGACCGATCCGAACTATATGAGTCTTGGAGCCAAGGCTTCTCATCCGAACGCAGCCAAGCTCTATCTTGAATACATATGCTCGGCGGAGGGCCAAAAACTGGTGGCCGAAGAAGGGGAGTTCGTGATGTATCCGGGAATTTTTCCGACGATCAAAGACGCGGAAAAAGTGGCGCCGAATATGATTTTCATGGATAACCCGTCGGAGGAAGAGTTTAAGAAGTTGATGAGCAGTACTTTTCGGGAGATCTTCTTCGCCCGGTAATTCCTGGAACCGTCGTTGACGAAGCCAAAAAGAGGGCTGGCCTGCTTGAAGGGCGATGCATGGCCGGCCCTCTTCGTTTTTTAACCCTTATCGATCAAGGAATCACACGGCCGTGCTAAACCGCGTTTTGGGGGCGTTTCGCCGAGAGCCGCAATTGGCCGTGGTGACTTTTGTGGGCGTCGTGATAGCTTATCTCGCCTTATCGCCCACAGTCATGCTCTTTTACGGCAGCTTTCGCAGCACTCCGCTGGGTGTTGCCGGCGAGCTCACGTTAGCCAATTACATCCTTGCCTATACGGATCCCCTGACCTATCAACTATTAGCTAATTCGTTCATCTTTGCCGCGGGGTCGGCTGCTCTGGCGACCGTCCTGGCGGCTGTGCTGGCTTGGATCTCGATTCGCACCAATGCTCCTTTTCGTAAGCTCTTTGAACTGACGGCGATCATCCCGAACATTTTTCCGCCGGTCATGCTCGCGGTCTCCTGGACGGTGCTGCTTAGCCCGCGCACGGGGCTGATCAATCGACTATTAATGGACCTGTTCGCTTTGGAATCGGCGCCGCTCAATGTTTATTCTATGTCGGGGATGATCTTTGTCGAAGCGCTGATCACGACCCCACTGGCGTTCTTGATCATCTCTGCGTCGCTTTACTCGATGGACCCTTCCCTGGAAGAGTCGGCGCGGGTGGCCGGATCGACTAATTTGCAAGTCGCGTGGCGGATTACGTTTCCGATTATTCGTCCGGCGTTGCTGGCCTCTGCGATGCTCAATTTCGTCAGGGCCATTGAAAGTTTCGAGACCCCCGCGATTATCGCATTGCCCGCCCGAATCGAGGTTTTTACCACCAAGATCTACCGCGAGGCGATCGGCGCTTTTCCGCCCAATCAGAATTTGGCCGCGACCTACGGTGTATCGTTGTTGTTGATTACCATGCTGTTCGTCTTTTTCTACCGCTATCTCACGGCCCGGTCGGAGCGCTACGTGACGGTGAGCGGGCGGGGGTATCGCCCAGCGATCATCGACCTGGGGAAGTGGCGCTATGCGGCATCGGCCGTGGCGGGACTTATCTTGTTGCTTATCGTCGCCCTGCCGTTTCTCGTGATGATCTACGTTTCGGTGATTAGTTACGTCCATGTTCCGAGCGCCAAGACCTGGGACTTGCTCACCCTGGATAACTATCGAACGAATCTAACCGATACCCGCACCTATCGCGCGCTACAGAACAGTTTGTTGCTGGCGATCTCGGGGGCGACCCTGTGTATGCTCCTGTCGGCGCTGACGGCGTGGGTCACGACCAAAACCAAGACCACCGGAAGAGGCGTGATCGAGGCGCTCACCTTTATTCCCTGGGCATTTCCCGGTACGGCCCTCGCCATCGGTCTGCTTTGGACCTATGTTTATGTGCCGCTGCCGATCTATGGCTCGCTGTGGATATTGCTCATCGGATATATCACTCGATTTATGCCGTACGGTCTGCGTGCTATGACAAGTACCATCGTGCAAATTCATGACGAGCTCCAAGATGCGTCGCTGGCTTCCGGCGCGGGTTACTTGGCGACGTTTCGCCGGGTATTGCTGCCTTTGCTGCGACCTGGATTTATCGCGGGTTGGATTATTTTGGCGACTATCTTTTTGCGTGAATTCAGCATGTCGATATTCTTGTATTCTCCCGGAGCGGAACCGATTGGGCCGCTGTTATATCACTTCTACATCGATGGCAATTTGGGTCCCATGTGTTCCCTTGCGCTGATCGTCAGTGTCGTGTGTATCACGTTGATCGTGATGGCCCGGCGCATCGGCAAGGTGGGGGGGCAGTTGGAGGGGCATTAGCAAGGCGACGCGCGATGAGAGAGTAAAGAAAGCCAACAAGGAATCGTCCTATGGAAGCACAAACGGCCAAGCGAATCATCGAGAAGAATCTGGATTACCGCGAGGTCAAGCGGCTTTTGGTCAAGCTGGTTCAACATGCCAGCCCGCAGACGGAGCGGTTGGAAGCCGAGCCCCAGGTGCTTGCCCTGATCCGTAACGTCATCAAACCGGAGCTCGAGCAGGCCGGACTCCATCCCTCGGTGGACGACTTGGGTAATTTGATCCTCCGTCTTAACGGTCGAGGCGGCGGCGAGCGTCTGATCCTCGTCGGCTATGCGATGAATGCGGCGCCGAGCACGATGCAGAACCCCTATTCAGGTGAAATCGTCGACGGCGCGCCCTACAAACTGGACGGCGAATGTGTCTGGGGCCGGGGTGCCTGCGAGCAAAAGGGGAGTCTCGCGGCGATGATTACCGCCATGCGCTTCTTCGGCGCCAACAAGGTTGAGCTGCCGGCTGATCTTTATTTCGTGGTCAGCACGGCGGGGGAAACTGGACGGCACGATTCGCTGGCCCATGTGCTCGATCGCGGCAAGGTGGACGCCGAATGGTGCATTATCGACGGTCCGCCGGAAATCCAACTGGGTAACAAAGGACGGATCGACGTGCTGGTGATCGTTCGTGGCAAGCAAGCGCATAGCAGCCGGCCTTGGGAAGGAATCAACGCCATTGAGGGAGCGATGAATGTCCTCGAGAAGCTGAAGCCCTTGATGCCCTACCCGGAAGAAAAGGCTCATCCCGAGCTAGGCAAAGTCAGTTTGACTCCCAACGCCATCGAAAGCTTTCCCAAGGCGACCCACACGATTCAAAGCGAGTGCCGGATCATGTTCGATCGGCGGCTGCTCCCAGGAGACGATCCGAGAAAAGCCATCCAGCAGATGCGCGATGCCATCGGACAACTGGAGCCCTTCGAAGTTGAGATTCAACCGCGGGATTTTATGTATCCCAGCGAAGTCGGCAAAGACGCCGAAGTCGTGCGCTCGTTGGAGCAGGGCGTTCGCACCATGCTGGGACAGATCCCGGCGTATAGCTTTTCGACCGCGGCCAATGACACCGGCCTGTTCAACTTTCGCGGGATTCAAGCGATCAACTACGGGGCACGGGATATTCGCTTCCAGCACACCGATCACGATCTGGTCTCTGTGAACAAGGTTTTCGAGGCCGCCAAGGTCTTTACTTTTCTCGCGCTCCATCGTTAGGAACGACTCGCGCAGTTGGCTCTCTGTAACACGGATCCTTGTTTGAGCCGGGTTCTTATTTCCTGAGTGGTCAGGGGTTCTCGAAACATCTCGTTGCGCATGTAGACCCGCTGGCGGCTGATTTCGCGAATCGCTTTCTTCATCCGACGTAAGTCTTGTCCGTTCCTGACGGCCTGTGCAGCTTCTCTAGCTGCTTCTTTGTAGTGACTCTTCTCGTCTTGGTAAATAACCTCCATTGCTTTCGCGAGCAGACGTTCGAGAGGACCACCTTTGAGCTTTCTGCCTTCCCGAAACATCCTGGCGCCGCCGCCTTCGGTTACCAGCACCGCTGCTTTGTCCACTGCAGAACCTGAGTTTGCATATCCTCTGCGGAGGGCGGCGAGTTTTTTTTCTTCCGGCAGTTGGAAGGTGTCTTCCGTAGAGATGGGATGGCCGAGCAGATATTCGAGGGCGTCGGCCATGAGGACGTAGTGGTTGAATTCTTGGGTCATCTGTTCGAGCAGGTGGTGATAGCGGTGCCGGTCTATGTCTTTGTCGATCTTGGAAAATAACGTCACCAGTCGGCTGAGCTCTTTCTGCAGGCCGGTGAAGTAGCCGTCTACAGGATGCAGTTCCTTCCAGAGCTGCGCCTTTAACCAAAAGATGTGATCCTCGCGGGATGGTTGTTCATTGAAGAATCTTCTGGTGATCTGAGCTTCGGTCTCCCAGTAGGGAAGCGCCGTGCGAATGAGTTCGCCCTCGATCTTGCCACGGTGCCCATGTGATGCTGTGGTTTGCGCGATCGCCATGCAAAGTAACTCTTTATTTATGATCTAGTTAGGATCTATAATGTAATCTGTTACACAAATGAAAGGTTGGCCCCATGGGTGAGCGTTGCATCTAATCGGATGGGGTTTGGCGAGCTCCTATGAAGGGTGGCCGCATAGGGAGAAGGACCGAACGTTCGGAGCCAATTGATCAGCGGGCTTTGGGGCTCCAGTGGCGCCAGGAAATCAAGTTTGTGGGGTCCAATATGGTAACGGATACCGTTAGCCTTTAGTTCTTCGTTGGTGATGGCAGTGCCATGATTACCAAGGACGTTCTTGTACCAAGGTTGAACCTCTGACAGCTCTCCCACCGCAACCGTTACGGTTCCGATGCCGGTCGCGCCGTTGTTGTGATCGAAGGTCTGGGGAATTCGCTCTTCTCTCGGGGTTACGTCTTGGATTAGAAATGGCGCGACTCCGCGATGGCTTCCCTGAGCCAAGCACAAGAGCCATCTAAGCTCATAGCCGTCCGGTCGTGTCCTGGACCATGGAACTGGATCGTTAATCGCGACGCCGGCGGCGCGAAGCTTCAACATATCGCCCCTGAGATCGTCCGTCTGCATGCAGAAATCGACCAAACGCTCGCCTTTCTGCAGCGGGTTCCACCAGCGGTGGTCGAGGGCCTCACGGTAGAAAGCGATAATCTCGAGGTAAGAGCCGTCGGCCAAGGAGATAAGCACATTGTGGCTGCCCACCGGATGCTTGCCCCCTGGAACGACGGTGAAGCCGAGCCGCTCATAGTCTTTGGCGGCCTGCTCGAGGTCACTAACGACAATAACGATGTGATCAATCCCTTGAAGCATTAGTCCTAACCCAGGTGACTAACCGGCACGCAAGCCCTGCCCTAGTGGTTCAATGTTCAAAGTTCAAGGTTCAAAGTTAGGGATTGCGCCTATGCGCCTTATAACGGTTCGTAATACGTTGAACATTGAACGTTGAACCTTGAACCCCATGCAGTCTGTTCCTCCAAGCTTATCCCTTAATCTACCTAGTGTCGTGTTTTCTCCTCGGAGAACTCGATTCTATTTGAAAGCGGGCACGACTTCTTCCAGAAAACGTTTCAACTGTCCGGCCTGATCCCAGGAGGTCATCCGCAGGGTGATGTGATCCAAGCCGGCGTCGAAGTAGGCTTTGAGTTCGTCGATGCACTGCTTGGGGCTGCCCGCGGTGGTGAACCCCTCGACGAACTTCATGCTGAAGTTGGAGGTGTAGTACTTGTCGAGAAATGCCTTGCTCTCGTCCAGCGCGGCTTTGCGGTCTTCGTTGATGGTAATGTTGTGATAGAGGGCGCTGCCGAGCTTCGCCGGGTCGCGGTCTTCTTCCTTGGCCATCGCCAGGATGCGCGTCCACTGTGATTTGAATTCATCCGGAGTCACTTTGTTGGTCATCCAGCCGTCGGCGAAGCGGGCGACGCGCCGCAAGCCGCGTTCGACGGCGGGGCTCGGAGCGCTGGCGCCGTCTTTCCAAGTAAGGCCTGTCGGATTGCTGGCGATCCAGATCGGCATGGGGTTTTGCACGGGACGCGGTTGAATCGTTACTCCTTCGAATTCATAGAAACGGCCCTTGTAGGAGGCTTTCTCTTCGTGGAAGAACTTGCGCAGAATGGTAATGCCTTCCTCCAGTCGAGCGACGCGCTCGGTGTCCTTGATGCCCATGACTTTGTGTTCGAGGGCCTGCGCGGGGCTCTGCTCGTTGGGGCCGCCTAAACAGACGGCTAGCCAGGCGCGCCCGCCGGAGATGACGTCCAAGCTGGCCCACTGTTGGGCCAGTAGCGCCGGATGCCGCTGTGGGAAAGTTGCCATGCAGCCGACCGCGAGGCGGACTTTCTTGGTTACCACGGCGAGCGCAGATAAAAGCGCGATGGACTCGAGCCGGGGCTTTGCCAGCAAGCTGTCACCGACCCAGACCGCATTGAAAGCGCCCGAGTCTTCACCGCGCTTGGCCATATCGAAGAGCTCAGGCACGGTGACGGCGCCGATGATCACGCCGCGGTTAGCCAGTGTCAGTCCGAATGTTCCCATGATCGAATCACTCCCTCCGCGATTCTATAGCATACGCTTAGCGGGATGCGAAGCCGCGAAGTAAGGATGGTAATGGTTCTTGTGAGTCGCCATGGCGGGTCGAGGCGAGAATCGAGACTTTTCGCTTTGCTCAGAGAGACATTGGACTGATCTGTCATCCTGAACAAAGTGAAGGAGCTTATGGAAAGTGATTCGCGCCGCGTCGATTGACAGGCTTTTTCATCCGTGGTTGGTTGATGCCTGCAAAAATGAGAGGAGCAAAGAATGGCTGCCAATTTTAGAGGCTACATCGACACGTTAAAGAAAAGCGGCGAACTTACGGTTATTGCCAAACCAACGGATCTTCGCGACCTGGCGGCGCTGGTGCCGCAATCAGACAAAGCGTTGCTGTTTACTAAGGTGCATGGTTATTCCATGCCGGTGGCGTCGGGCTTGCTGCAATCGCGCAATCGCCTCGCTCTCGGAATGGCAGCTCCCTACGATAAGATCGAGGCGAAGCTGCGCACGGCCATGGACCACCCCGTGAAGCCTAAGCGGGTCAAAAGAGCCCCGGTGAAAGAGGTCATTCTCACCAAGAACAACGTCGATCTCTATCAACTACCGGTGCCGGTGTTTTCCGTTATGGACGGGGGACCGATGATTACGGCAGGAGTGGTGATCGCGGAAGACCCTGAGTTCGGCATGAACGCGGGCATGTATCGCATGATGCTCAAAGAGAAAAATATCACCGGGATCGATATCGTGACGCCGAACAACCTGAGAAAGTTCGCCGAACGAGCTTTGCAAAAAAAGCAACCTTTGCCGATTTCCGTCTCCCTAGGCACGCACCCCTATGAACTGGTCGCCTCGACCTTTAAAGCCAACCTTGGAGTGAACGAGCTGACCTTCGCCGGCGGCCTGCGGGGGCAACCACTTGCGTTGGCCGACGGTGAAACGATTCCCGTTCCGTGCATCGCCGACGCTGAAATCGTTCTGGAAGGGGAGATTCTACCCGAAGGCTGGGTGCATCCCGAAGGGCCGTTCGCCGAATTCAATCGCCTCATGGGCGGCATTCACATGAATCCGCGGGTGCGGATTAAGGCGATCATGCACCGCAAAGACCCGATCTATTATGCGCTGCACATGCCCTGGGAAAATATCTGGATGAGCGCGCCCATATACGAAGCCGCGGCCTACCGTGTACTTCACGAGGCCGGTGTGCAGGCCACGGCGATCAACGTCACGCCGGGGGGCTGCTGCCACTGGCATATCGTCGCAGCGATCAAGAAGCAGCCCGGCGACGGTAAAAACGCCATCATGGCGTTGCTGTCGATTGCCGACATCAAGCATGTAACCATCGTCGACGACGACATCGACGTCTTCGATCCGACGGACGTCGAATGGGCGGTGGCCACCCGCGTGCAGGCCGATCGGGATGTCGTGATTATTTCCGACGCCCGTTCAAAACCCCTGGACCCGTCCCTGCCGCCACCAACCAGCGGAAAGATTCCAACCACAGCCAAGATGGGCATCGACGCCACTATTCCGGAGAACGTGCCCCGTAACCGCTATAACCGGATCGTTTACTTTAATCAGGATAAGGTCAATCTGAAAGATTATCTCGGCGTTGCTGCCGACTCAGAGAAAGCATCGACCAACGGGAAGCCTGGTGAGCCCGTCGATGACACAGCAGATAAAATCTTGGTAGCTCTCGGGAAGGCTCACTATTTTTTTTCCGATCTCCTGGCGTTATTTCCAAAAGCAGGGTATCGCACGATCGCTACCGCCGTGGGCCAGCTCCATCAACAGGGAAAGGTCGTACAGGATGGTGAGGGGAAGTATAAGGTAAAAGAAGATGCGGCTTAAAGCTCACGAGGACGCAGGAGAAACCACTTACTTACAGGCGATTATCAGCTGAATCGAAGAGGTTGCGAGCAAAAAGCAAGATTCAAGATCATTGTAAAGGGTTTACATTATCCAATCGCCTCACTAGGGCCTCGAACAAAATATTTGCTGCCAATTGATTGCCTGAGCGATTCCAATGAGGATCTCTCAATAGATAAAGATCCTTCTCCCGGCTCTCTGATATGAACCGGTCCGTGAAATCTATGTAAGAAATATCCTTTGATTGAAGGAATGACTTTAAGATGTTCCGGGCTAAATCAAGGTCATAATCCTCTATGCGCAATCGGAATCGGCCCAAGATCGCCTTTAGTAGGCTTGCATTGATCTGCAATACGTCGGGATATATGGCGACAATGAATTTAATATTTCGAGATTTTAGCAGGGCGTCCATCTCGGCAATACTCTGTAAAATATAATTGATATTCTTCTGGAAGCGTCCCTTGCGTGACGAGTTGATGCTGAAGAACTCCAGCCTCGTCCTTTCTATATCCAAGAAAGTCTCTTCGGCAAAAGTTCCTCGCTGTTCTTGACTAAGCGGCTGGCTGGGTTCCGCCGCTTCCGCTTTTCTAAACTCAGTGAAAATCCTGTATTTTTGTTTTAAAAAAAGCAGCAAGCGAGATTGGAAAACGATAGGGTAGCCGAGAATGCTGTGTTCTCGCCGCTTGTCTATGTCAATATACAAATCGTTGACGACAATTCTTTTGCGGTTTGGGTTTCCATCGATAAAATCATTGCCAGCAAAAAATCCTAGAATTAATAGATCAGGATGGTATTGCAGTCCATACTTCTTGAGAATCACCAACTGTTCCGCGGTATGCGTCATCGGATAGCCGACGTTAACGACGTCGATGCG
Source organism: Thermodesulfobacteriota bacterium (assembly GCA_036794995.1). Taxonomy (GTDB): domain Bacteria; phylum Desulfobacterota; class Binatia; order UBA9968; family UBA9968; genus DAIRFP01. The sequence goes on from DAIRFP010000079.1 coordinate 18,281, forward strand.
ATGATAACCATAATGGTTTTCGAGTTGTCGCTCGAGCACGGCCGTGTAGTTACCTTCCCGACCTCCGGCCCATCCGAAAGAGTCGCCAAGGACCAAAATTCTAAAAATACCGGGTGTTTTTTGTAGCGGGTAGTCGTGATCATTGAAGCCAAACTTATTCGTCATCGTCGCGTGATCTACGGGGTGGTAGGCACGCACCCGGAAACCGAAATCAGGATCGTACTCATAGAACCCCTTGAACAGGTAAGGCTCCAGAACTATCATCAAACCCTCGACACAAATCAAAGGTAAGATGAACCACAAGCAAATCCGGAGTGAATAGTGAGATATTGTCTTGGTTAACATAGATGAGTCCAGACGTTTTGATGAAACGGAGCTATCAATCACACCATGAGTCACCTACGGTATAGGGTTTTATCCCCAAAGCCTGGCAGCAATCAAGATCCGGAAAGTGGTCTGGAAAGCGGTCGTAGCAGCGACCGGAGGACAAAACGGTGGGAGTGAACCGCGGAGCTGAACGCTACTGTGAGATCCAGAAAGTTGCTTGTCCCATTTGTTATCCCTAGTATCAAAAAGTTGAGCCTCCGAAATGTTTCGGTTCCAATTGGAGAACTCTTCCATATATCTTCTGTGCTGCGTTGATTTAGGTGGGTGAGGGGGAGCTTTGGCTCATTGAGATCCAAGCTCTTGAGCCGCTTGACCAGAGTATCGATCATAAGCTCTATAATAGTCGCCAGAAGGATTGATAAACAGCGACCACTTCTCAAGAGAAGGTCGAATTTGAGAAACCATTTGCCAGGTGCCGCCCAGTTGGCCGGCTCTCCGCCGAATGATCAGGTGTTTGCAAATGCGGTTTTCAAGCTTGCAAATGTAGGCTGCGATGGCGAATGACTTGATGGGAATTTCTTGGCGAATGTCCATGGATCACTTTGACTGCGCTACCGGAGTCGCGCGCGGCGGGCTGATTATCTTTTCGGCATGCCCTTCATCATTTCCTGCATGTTGATATTCGGCATGCCGGGGATCGAAATGTCCCCCGGTTTCTGGCCGGGATTGCAGGGACTCAACCACTTGGCTTCGATCACCGTCGAAGTTTCCCGCATCCCCGACAGCGGCGGTTCGTAGGTGCTTTTGATATTCGCCTTGTACGCCGAATCGAACCGTCCTGAAAAAACCGCCCGTGTCGTCGCCGTGCTGTCCCTCAACTTGCACACCGATTCACTGATGATGCGGTCGCCTTCTTTGCGCATTTCGTTCTTGCTGCACGTAGGTTTCTCCGCCCCTGGCATTCCGCTCTTCATCATATCGTCGGTCTTTTCATCGATGCACTGCTGGATGGTTTGCCCGCCCTTGGCCTGTTCGCTTGCGATCTTGATTTCCCAGAGGCCGGATTTCCGTTTGGGCGGATCGAATGACGCCGCAAAGGCGGCGACGCTGGCAACCACTAAGACGACGAACAAACCAAATGAACGCATGGTGAGCCTCCCGGGTGTATTGTTGGGGATCAAGATTTTAAGAACGATAGAAATTGTACTGCCCGGAGTGGAATCCGTCAATGAAAAATGGTTCGACACTATTGATTCGGCGATCTCGTGGCGTCTTTCCTGAAAGCAAACTAACGGACGAGTACGAGCGCCTTAGGCCAACTGGAGCAAGAGGGCAGGATGAGATAAGACGATGACGAAAAATAGCAGTTAAAAGTGACACGCAAAAACCGATTTCGAAATGGGCGAGGGTGCTTGGCAAGAAGCTGTTTAGCACGTTTACTTTAATTGACGGCCCTCGAAGCGTGCCAGGAAACCGCCGCTGCCATCGAAAAATTCGAGGTAATCGCCCAGGATCTTCCACGATCGAACCTGTTCTAGTGCGGCGGCAAAATCCCGCTCAGTCTCCATACCGTCGGGACAGGCCATGAACGTCATGGTGACTTTTCCCAACGTGAGCCGGTCATCGTTCTGCTGATAAGGTCCCATGAAACGGTTGCAACCGCTTGAGCCGGCGATTCGTTTCGTCTTACTGTTGAGAACGAAGTGCGGTTCACGCTGCTTGGCCGGCACGATCACGGGTTTGTCGCCCAGACGAGTCAACTTCCAGTAAGTGTTTTCCAGGGCCGCCGATGAGAAGCGCGCGCCGCAGGTTTCCCCCGGCGAGACGGCGATGAACTTATCGACCACCAGGGTTGGTTGAGCGCCTTGGCCTTCGATCTTGGGTCGCATGGCCACCTGGCCCTCCAGGTTCACCAACAATTCCTCGCCCGCTGTCAGTCGCGCTTTGGTGTAAGCCGACTCCAGCGCCGCATTGTCCCTTTCCGGCGCAACGGGCCATCTGCGCCGGGTCCGACACTCGGTAAACTGTCCGGCGTCGGCGAAATAGCGGTACATGCCGCGCATCGTCAAACGCGGCTCGAGCGGTTCAACGGTCTTGGTCCGGTGCAAATCATAGTTGAGTGACGATTCGATATCGCGCCCCTCAACGTCCAACATGCGTAAGGTGTTTGCGTCTTTTATGCGGAACATCGCCGGGGCTTCACGACCTCCTTTGAGGAGCAGCGTGTTGCGATCGCTCGAGACCACCCAACTCCCGATGTCATCGAAATTGGCGTTGTCGCCGCGTCCGAGATACATCATGCGCAAGAAGAAGACCCGATCGGGAAAGAGGTTGAGATGGTAGCGGATCCCCGGACAATCAGCGCACGGCAACTCGCCGACGAAGGTTGCCGGTAAATTGCCCAAGGGCGCGGGCGATGCCGACTTCCCAGCGGGTTTTGAAGCTGCAACCATACGCAGGAGCAAATGGACCTCGCTGCCATTGCCATGGGTGAGCACGGGGTAGGCCTGGTCT
>DAIRFP010000080.1:0-21088 GCA_036794995.1 Thermodesulfobacteriota bacterium
TGAAGCGAGGCGATTGAGCGCACCCTTCGACAATGCTCAGGGCAATCGGCATATGCGGCTTTTTCGGCAGGTTTGCTAGGATGCGTGCCCGGCGATGCCGTAAACGTGCCCGCACTGATCGCAGAAAACAACTTGGAACGGACTGATTACGAACTGCTTTCCCCGGGCCATACCGCTGCCCGCTTTTCGCGAGATCACATGATCCATGCCCACCGCTGAGCACTTGGGGCACTGTGGTTCCGGCTCCAGGGACCGCTTGAATTCATAAGAAAACTGCGACCCGTTGCCGGAGGTTTTTTTGTCATCCGCGCCCTCTTCATTGCCCGGCCACTTAGCCTTGTCGTACCGGGTTCGGCTTTCTTCGTTCGAAAGTACATCATAAGCCGCCATGATTTTTTTCAGTTTCTCGGCGGCCGCTTGATTGTCCGGATTGCGATCGGGATGGTATTGAAACACGAGTTTCCGATAGGCGCGCTTGATTTCCTCTGCACTGGCCCTACGCTCCACGCCCAGAAGGGAATAATAATCGATTGAATCGTCCAATGTTTACTTTCTTAAGACTCTCTAGGCACGCAGGTCTGTGCCGCTCAGGGTTGCCAAATGTTCTTCGCTAGTTTTCCCCTGCGCTTGTACATGTTGACACAAAGGTCGTAGATTGCCGACCCGGAACGGTCCTCCACGACCCGCTCGCGCTCCCGTGTTTCGTATTCAATACGAAACACGGCGTCGGCTTTTGGGCAATCGTTGTTGGAAAGACGGACCAAACGGGCCTTTTTCTGATCGACATATCCACCCACGGCTCTCAAGGTCTGAGAAAGAGTAAAAAAATCTCCACCTTCCAGAGACTGTCCTCTCTTTTCCAGGCCCTGCGGTTTCAACTCCTCGATATCCCTGGGAGTGTAATGGAGCGTTACCGGCGTTGCGGCGGGGGGGACTTGATAGCCGCACTGAGCGAGAATCTTTTCCCCTTCGTAGCGTATATCAAAAGCCTTGATGCCCCGCATTTCTAAATCTTGTCCAATAACACGAAGGATCTCGGAGTAACTTAGAGCACGCACTAGATTATGGCCCCCCAGGATGCCTAAACCGCGCCGCAGTGCCACGGATCAAAGCAGACGGATAGCTAATTATAGGGTGGGTCTAACGAACTGTCAAAAATGAACCGGCAAGAATGAGGTATTCCCTTTGACCTCACGGACAGCAGAAAATTGGCGCGGACAGCGTTCCTAGACTGGCGGCGCTGAAGGCAACGCGTCCATAACGCCGATCATGCTGTCACGGGTCACGAAGGTGGCGAGCACTGTCTCACTCAGTCCCTCAGTACCCTTCGGCCTCACGGGGAGAACGAGATAACGGATATCGGCAGTACTGTCATGCACCCTCACTTCCACGTCGTCGGGCAGTGTAAGGCCGAACTCCCGCATTACCGCACGCGGATCATTCACCGCCCTTTGCCGATAGTTGAAGCTCTTGTACCAATCGGGCGGTCGGCCCAAAATCGGCCGGGGATAGCAGGAGCACAAGGTACAAACCACCATGTGGCGCACCTTTTCAGTATTCTCCAAAACTACAAACTCGTTGATGCTCGTGGCATCGATCTCCATCTCCGCACAAGCGGCCTTGGGATCGGCAAGCAGGCGACTCTTGAAAGCCGCATCGACCCAGGCACGAGCCACCAGCTTGGCACCGTTGGCTGGGGAGCGTGCCTCCTGGTATTCGATTTGGCACTGAATATCTTTCTCTGTGATGATGCCCTTTTCAAGCAAGAGGTCGCGAATCGCATAAATGCGCTTCGCATAGAAGCTCAGCTCGTGCTTCGGGTGCTCGTGACCGTGGTCTTGGGACGTTTGGCCGTTGTCATGACTGTCGCTCATGAGATGATTCTCCTCACGTGGCCGGATCCAGCCAATGTTCGTAGATATCGACGAGCAGCTTATCCTCGGAGCCCAAGTACCTTTCCCAGACATCGCCTTGGCTAAAAGCTACCAGATAAAGGGTCCGCTTTGGCAAGCCGTCGCGGCCGTAGGCGAGCGATTCAGGGTTGAGAAACGCGCCGTAAACTCTTTCAATCCGCCCGGTCTTACCGCGAATGTACCAGGGCGTCCGTATGTGGCCCGCCCGGTCCTCGCGTCTCACAGTAACGCGGTCTCCGGGTTTGAACCTGCCGGCCTCGGAATTCACGGCTCGCCCCATTCCTTTTCAAACTCCGCAAGGCGCCGGTCGATCTCATCCTTGGTAAGAATGTTTTTTTCGATGAGGATGGTTTCGATGCTTGCGATCCAACGTTCATAGTACGTCATATCGTGATACGTCTTCGAATCCATCTCTTCGCGGGCGCGGCGCATCTCGTCGGTGCGTTTGATGCCGCGGGCGCCGAGCGCTTGATTGACCGCGTCGGCAAGGATTTCCCAGTCAGAAAGTTGGTGTTCAGACTGATCGATCTGCCCCGCGCCCGAAAGACCGCCAACATCGTGATGGCCTCTGGCCATGATGACACCTCCGCTATTTCATCCCTTGAGTCGATTGGCAAGCAAACCGTGTTCTTCCTTTATGCCCGCGGGCAGGTGGTCGCCGAAGGTGTCGAAGAAATCGCTCTGGCTCTTAAGATTGTTCTTCCACGCCTCGCAGTCAACCGCAATTAGCTGATCGAGATCGGATTTGGAAATCTTGAGTCCTTCGCCGCTCAAGCTGGACACCTTGGGCACATAACCGATGGGCGTCTCATTCGCTGAGCCGCCACCCTTGGAGCGCTCGATGATCCAGCGCAATACCCTCAGGTTTTCGCCAAAGCCGGGCCAGAGAAAACGCCCGCGCTCGTCGCGCTGAAACCAGTTGACGCGAAAAATCTTCGGCGGATGGGTCACTCGCTTGACCATCGATAACCAATGGCCCCAATAATCACCCATGTTGTAGCCGCAGAACGGCAGCATCGCCATTGGATCTCGCCGCACCACGCCCACGGCACCGGTTGCTGCGGCGGTCGTTTCGGAGGCCAATGTCGCGCCCAAAAATGTGCCGTGTTGCCAGTCGAAGGATTGATAGACGAGCGGAATCAACTTTTGCCGGCGCGCACCAAAAAGAATCGCGCTGATCGGCACACCTTCGGGCTTTTCCCACTCCGAAGAATAGCTGGGGCATTGTTTGATGGAGACCGTAAAGCGGGCGTTAGGGTGCGCCGCCGGGTGGCCGCCTTCGGGATCCCACGGCTTGCCGCGCCAATCCTGAGCGTTGTTGGGCACGGGATCGTCGTGTCCTTCCCACCAGACGGTTCCGTCGGGTCTGAGCGCCACGTTGGTGAAAATAGTGTCTCTCGTGATCGTCCTCATGGCGTTGCGGTTCGTTTTCGACCCGGTGCCCGGGGCGACCCCGAAACAACCGGCCTCCGGATTGACCGCCCAAAGCCTGCCATCCTGACCGACGCGCAGCCAGGAAATATCATCGCCGATGGTATGGATCTTCCACCCCTTCATGCTCGCTGGCGGCACCAACATCGCGAGATTAGTCTTGCCGCAGGCACTTGGAAAAGCGCCGCAAATATAGGTGATCTCTCCGTCGGGACTTTCAACTCCGACGATGAGCATATGCTCGGCCAGCCAGCCTTCTTGTTGACCGAGCTTGCTGGCAATACGCAGAGCCAAGCATTTTTTCGCCAACAACGCGTTGCCGCCGTAGCCCGAGCCAACGCTCCAGATGGCATTATCTTGAGGGTAATGACAAATGAACCGGCGCTCGATATCAAGGTCAGCCTTGGAATGCAGACAACGTGTAAAGTCGTCGGAGTCGCCGAGATGATCGAGCGCGACCTTACCCATGCGCGTCATGATACGCATGTTGAGCACCACGTAGACGCTGTCGGTCACTTGAATCCCGACTTTGCTGAACGATGAGCCCGGCGCGCCCATGAGAAATGGAATAACATACAACGTGCGTCCGCGCATGGAGCCGGCATAAATTTTCGATAGCTTGTCGTAGGATTCGGCCGGCGCCATCCAATTATTATTGGGGCCGGCATCCTCCTGCTGGGGCGTGCAGACAAAAGTCAAATTCTCCGTGCGCGCGACATCGTTGATCGCGCTCCGATGCAAATAACAACCGGGTAGCTTTTCTTGATTCAACGGGATGAGATCGCCACATCTAAAGGCAATTTGGGTCAGCTCTTCCTTTTCCTCCTCCGATCCGTCGCACCAAAAAATGTTGTCGGGCTGGCACAGCGCGGCGACGTCTTTGACCCATTCTTGAATCGTAGTATTCGAAGGTAGGGTACCTGATGGTTTACTCATGAGTCGATTCTTCTTCCTTTCACGACATGTTTTTTCGCCTGCAACCAGCGACCCCGCCGCTTTTGAAAGCCATGGCTCTAAGTTTTGGGAGCTGCCAGGGCTTCACTAGGAATTTTGAAATTATCCGATTACCAGCGGCAATTCAACATGAGTGGAGCCCTTAGGAAAGAGGCCCCCGTGTAGTGTCGCAGAAATCCCGTGACAATCGAAACGGTCTACCCTCAGGCTTCGAGAGGGGTGGGACTGGTGCCCGTGGGCACAGGAACGAAACGGTTCCGCCAGGCTCCCCCAAACACCCTGGGAAACCCCATCAAGCCACCGGCCTATTGACTACCGGCGCAAGGCAGGCCCCTCTCGAAGCATCTATTGAAAAGCGTTAGGGACACCACACTAGGAACGGAAAATGCGCAAAAGCCGCCAGCCACGACCCACCGGTTCCTCAGCCCACTCCACCAGAGCGACGAGGTTCCGTCTGAGATCCAGAATACAAACAAGTCTTTCGCCGTTGTCCCGTCGTCCGATGTGGCGCAAGACTTCTTGTTGCCCCGACCGCAACCGTGAAAGCATGCCGCTTTCCCAGGTCAGGGCGCGCAGATGGCTCAATGCCGTCTCCAGGGAAATCGTCGGAATCTGCTCCTTAGCGCGAAGCCCCTCCAACCCTTCTAGAGTCGTTGCTCGCTCCAGAGTAAGGTGACCACAGGCAGTTCTTCTGAGCCTCTTCAGATGCCCCCCGCAGCCGAGAAACTCCCCCATATCCGCAGCTAGCGTCCTGACGTAGGTTCCCCGCGAGCAGGTTACCTCGAACTCAATCTCGGTATCGGTCAAATACCACAATTGCAACCTTTCGATCCGAATCGAACGGGGTGCCCGAGGAATTTCCTTGCCTTGCCGCGCCAGTTTGTAAAGACGCACACCGTCCTTCTTCAAGGCCGAGAACATAGGCGGAATCTGTTGAAGATCCCCTGTGAATTTAGCTTCCAGAGCGTGTAACTCCGCCGAACCGAGCGGGGGCACGGAACGCATTTCGATCACTCTTCCCGTAGAATCTTGGGAATCCGTCCGCATCCCCAGGGTCATTACGCCGCGATAAGTTTTCGACGCGCCGAGAAATACGTCGGCGATCTTAGTGCCTTCGTTAATACCCAGGAGCAATAGACCCGAGGCAAAGGGATCAAGGGAGCCCAGATGGCCCACTTTCTTCGCCCCCGAAATATCCTTGACCCGGCGCACGATATGGGCCGACGAGGGTCCTTCGGGTTTGTCGATTAAGAGCACACCACTTTGCATCATGGATTCAAAGAAGTCGGCAATCTAAGCGCACCGTAGGCGAGTAGCGACCGTGCTAGGGTTTGACCTGCTGCAAGAGATGTTCGATGCGTTGCGCCGCATCTTCGGTTTCGTCGTAGAAGAACTCCATGGTGGGGACGAATCTGAGCTTTAATTGTTTGGCGATCTTCGAGCGCAGAAAACCCGTGGCGCTTTTGAGTCCCGCCAACACCTCTTTCGGGTCCATGGGACCGCCCAGCAAGTTAAAGTAGATCTTCGCGTGCCGCAGATCCTTGCTGACCTTGGCGGCGGTAATCGTTAGGCTCCGAAGGCGCGGGTCGCCAATCTCTTTACGCAAAAGATCGGAGATGATTTCAATAAGCAGGTCGCCGATGCGTTCTGAACGTTGATATTCCATAGTTCAACTTTTGGTTAATCCTCGATGCACAATGGCTTGCTTCTTAACAATAGAGCAGCTCGGTCTCAGCGGCGCCAATCTGCGCCAGCCCCAAGTCGTCGATGAAGTCCACGACCTTCTGGAGTGTCGCTTCGACAACCGGCCCGCTGGTACCGGCAACGCTGAACCCCAGGACCGCGCTTTGCCAAAGATCCTGATCCCCGCATTCAGTAACCGATATGTTGAATTGATTTGCGACCCGCCCCTGAATCCGCTTGAGCACCCCCCGCTTGCCCTTCAAGGAATGATTCTCCGGAAGTACGAGCCTGAGCTTAAGTACTCCGACGACCATGGGCGCCGGGGATTGGGAATGATCGGGACCTATCGCTTAACCCCGACTCGCGTGTGATGCTTCGCGTCCGACGGGACTCGGTGTGATCCGTCGCACCACCGGAGTCTTTTCATAGGCTTCGATAACATCACCCTGCTTGATGTCTTGGTATCCTTCGATGGCTAGACCGCATTCGTAGCCGGCGGCCACTTCCCGGACATCGTCTTTGAACCGCTTCAGACTGCCGAGCTTTCCTTCGTGGACTACCACCTGATCTCTCAGCAGCCGCACCAAACTGCCGCGCTGAACTTTTCCCTCAGTCACAGAGCAACCGGCAACCGTACCGGCGCCGGAAACATTGAAGATCTGACGAACTTCAACCCGGCCGAGAGTTTGCTCGCGGTAGGTCGGTTCCAACAATCCTTCCATGGCCGCCCTGACGTCGGCGACAGCTTCGTAGATAATCGTATAGAGACGGACGTCAACACCTTCCTTGGCGGCTAAGGCGGCGCCTTTAGATTCCGGCCGCACGTTAAAGCCGATCACAATCGCGTTGGAGGCTGCCGCCAGTAGGATATCGCTTTCCGTAATCCCGCCAACGGAACCGTGGATCGCGCGGAGTTTGACTTCGTCGGAAGAGAGCCGGCCCAACGCCTCAGTCAGTGCTTCGACGGAGCCCTGGACATCCGCCTTAAGAACCACTCGGAGCTCCCTCATATCGCCCGCTTTGATCTGATCGTAGAGTTCTTCCAGAGAGACTTTGCTTGATTTGACTAACTCGGTCTCTCTTTGTTTGCTGTGACGATATTCGGCAACCTGCCGCGCCTTCGCTTCGTCGGTAACCGCGACAAAGGAGTCGCCTGCCTGGGGGACACCCTGCAAGCCGAGAATTTCCACGGGGAAAGAAGGCGGAGCGGCATCAACCTTATGCCCGCGATCATCGACCATCGCCCGGACCTTGCCGTAAAACACCCCGCAGACAAACGCATCACTGACCCGCAGGGTCCCTTCCTGTACGAGCACGGTCGCCACCGGTCCGCGCCCACGATCGAGCTTGGCTTCAATGATCGTCCCGCGAGCGAGTTTATTTGGATTGGCCTGAAGCTCGAGGATATCCGCTTGCAACAGTAGCATTTCGAGCAGCTCGGGTATTCCCTCCTGGGTCTTGGCCGACACCGGCGCAAAAACCGTATCGCCACCCCAGTCCTCCGAAACTAGTCCGTATTCCGAAAGTCCCCTTTTTACCTTCTCAAGGTTGGCGTCGGGCCTGTCGATCTTGTTGATCGCCACGATGATCGGTACTTCAGCGGCGCGCGCGTGGTTGATCGCTTCGACGGTCTGCGGCATCACGCCGTCATCCGCCGCCACCACCAGGACAACGATATCCGTCACCTGGGCGCCTCGCGCCCGCATGGCGGTGAACGCTTCGTGACCCGGCGTATCCAAGAAGGTGACGCTGCGGCCGTCGACCTGCACGTGATAGGCGCCGATATGCTGGGTGATACCGCCATGTTCTTGATCGGTCACATGAGTGCTGCGAATAGCATCGAGCAGCGAGGTCTTGCCATGGTCGACGTGTCCCATAATGGTCACCACCGGCGACCGCGGCGTCAGCGCCGTTGCCTCTTCCTCGACTTGGTGCTCGACCTCAAGCGCGCTATCGGCATCGAAGGCAACATTTTCAACTTGGTGGTCGAACTCAGAGGCAATCAAGGTCGCGGTATCCGCGTCCAAAACCTGATTAATCGTCGCCATCATCCCGAGGCCCATGAGTTTCTTAATGACCTCTCCAGCCTTGACGCCCATTTCCCGCGCCAAGTCGCCGACGGTGATCACCTCGGAGATTTTGACGATTCGCTTACTCGCTCTGGGGACGGTAATCTCGGTTTTTCTTTGTTCTTTGCCTGGAAGTGCCCTCTTCTTCCTCGGGATACGCCCGGCGCGAAGCTCTTTTTCTCGAAACTCCAAAACATCCTGTTTCTTGACCACGCGTTTCTTGTGGCGACCCGCCTTTGGTTTATCCCCTTCGGCTCCTTCTGGCTTCGCTACTTCGCCATCGCGCGGAGGTCTTATAGCCTCTGCCCCTGGTGTGATAATTACAGCCGGCCCGCCCGGTACAGGACGTCGGGGGACGGGGGTGGGAGCCGGCTCGACTCTCATGGTCCGCTTCAAATCTATGCGGCCGAGGACACGCGCACCCCGTGGTGCTTCCTGTCGCACCTCAACGGGCTTATGATCTGGAACCGCTTTCAAGACCGGTTCTTTGTGCGCTTGAGGTGCGCTGGGCAAAGCCTCGGCTGCCGACTTTTCTTCTGCAATCAAGTCATCTGTAAAATCTGCCTGAGCATCACTGGCAAACTCCTGGAAAGATTCAGTATCAGGCTCTGCGTGGTGCGCTAACTCCTCGGCGGGCGGAGCGGCCTGAGCGTTGGCATCGACATTCGGCGAAACGGCTTCCTCCGCAGCACTGCCAATTTCGCCTTGCGGCTTCTCCGCGGCTTGAGAAAGAACCTCGATCCGGCTTGTACGTCGACGAATGACGTTGGCTCGAACCCTGCGCTCGACTACGGTTTCCCGTGCCTGAATTTCTCCAAGGCCCTCATCCTCCGCGGTCACGACGCGATCCGCAACCACCTTTTCTTCGCCAACGTGCACCTGGGGCTTCTCTTGTTCCGCCAAGGCCGCCCTAAGACGAATGACTTCATCGTCTTCCAGGGAGCTTTGAGCCTTACGGCCTCGGATTCCCAGCTTTTCAAGTTGGGCAATAAGATCTTTGGTCTCAAGCCCCAATTCCTTAGCCAGTAAATGGACTCTCGTTTTTCCCATCTCTCACTCTCCGTGTCGCTCCATCAGTTCTCGAACCAGTTTTTCTTTTGCGTCCTTGCCGACTTCCGCATGAAACGCCCGGTGAAGACTCTTTCTCCGCAAAAAAGCTTGCCAGCAAGCACGCGCAACATGAAGATATCCTCCCCGCGCCTCAGCCCATCGATCGATTTTGAGGTCCCCCCGCTCCCCTACGACCAGGCGAATCAGTTTTTCCTGTTCCTCTCTCGCGCCGCAGCCCAAGCACGTTCGTTGAGCGCGATAGCCTCCTTTGGACACGAGCAATCAGGATCCCTGAGTTTCTTTTTCGTCGAGCTGAGTTTGCTTTTCGTCGAGCGGCACCTCGCGCGCCGCCGCTTCCTGGGCGGCCCGTGCTTCTTGTTCCATCCTGCGCTTCTCGGCTACATGCTCCTTAGCGGCTTTGTGCGATGCTTCCGCTTTCTCTTTGCTGATCCCTTCGACATCGAGAATCTCTTCCAATTCACTGTCAGCCACTTCCTCGGCAGTTTTAAATCCCGCTTGGTGCAGGAGCTCCGCTACCAAATCGTTGATCCCGGGAATGGCGCCGATGGACTGGCGCGCTCGACGGGTTTCTTCCTCTGCCTCGGCTTCGCTACGCGCGTCGATCCGCCAACCCGACAAGCGGGATGCCAGGCGGACGTTTTGGCCCTTCTTGCCGATAGCGAGAGAAAGCTGATCATCGGGAACAATCACCTCCATGCTGTGTTCGTCATCGTCGATGATGATCTTAGAGACTTTTGCCGGAGCGAGAGCGCGGCACACGTATTCCGCTTGGTCCGGAATCCAGTGAACGATATCAATTTTCTCCCCGCGTAACTCCTGAACCACCGCCTGAACCCGAGTCCCTTTCATGCCGACGCAGGCCCCCACAGGATCGACGTCCGGATCGTTGGATATGACCGCGATTTTCGCCCGGCCTCCGGGTTCACGTGCCGCACCTTTAACCTCAACGATACCTTCGTAAATCTCCGGAACTTCCTGCTCGAAGAGCTTAATCAGCATGCCAGGATGGGTTCGCGACAGCACGATCTGCGGCCCGCGGCTCGTGATCTCCACGCTCACGATGTAGGCTCGAATCCGGTCGCCCTGCCGGTATCGCTCCCGCGGGACTTGCTCCTTTTCCGGAAGAATCGCGTCGGTGCGGCCCAGGTTCACAATGATGTTGCGCTTCTCGAATCGCTGCACGATACCGTTGACCAACTGTCCTTCCCGTCCCTTGAACTCATTATAAATGATCTCCCGTTCCGCATCCCGGACACGTTGCACGATATTTTGTTTGGCCGCCTGGGCCGCAATACGACCGAACACGCTGGAATCCAGTTTAGACAGGAGTTCGTCCCCCATCTCCGCGTCCGGATCGAGGTTTTCTCTAGCCTCCGCTAGCGTTACCTCAACGGCCGGATCTTGCACGTTTTCTACCACAGTCTTGGCTTCGAACAGCTCCACCTCACCGATTTCCGGATTGAACTGCGCCTCGATCTTGCGCTGATGACCGAAGGTCTTCTTGGCCGCGGAAATCATCGCATTTTCCAATGCGCTGATGAGGATAGACTTGTCGATGCCTTTCTCTTTACTGACTTGTTCGATGACTCGATTTAGGTCCTGCTGCATGTTACGCGCTCCAATCGTGTTCGTAATTCGATTTTTCAATCACGGAGAATGGAATCCGATAGCGTTTACCTTCCTGCGCTAAAATCACGCCGTCTTCGACGACTTCCCCGAGAATTCCCAGAAACGACCTCCGGCCCTCGATCATGTCCCGGGTTCGAATGCGAATTCGCTTGCCAATAAATCGCGTAAAGTGAGCCGGTTTTTTGAGCGGGCGATTGATGCCTGGCGACGAAACTTCCAGAGTATAGGCCCCATCGATGGCATCTTGGGCGTCCAGTAGCTCGCCCAATTGCCGGCTCACCCGACTCAAATCATCCACATTCGGTCCCCCCGATTTGTCCAGATACAGCCGCAGAACCCGTCCCCCCCGGCTACCCTCGTACCGCAATTCAATATCCACAATCTCTAGTCCCTCGCCTTCGGCTAGCGGGGCCGCGAGTTCCCAAACTCGCGTAAGAGTCGCATCCATCCGTTGTCTAAGTCCCAAAAACAAAAAAAGCGGGCAAAGCCCACTTCGAGTGTAAACTCCTAAAGTGTAAGATTTTTTTACCACAGCGGCTGTTGGGATTGCAAGGCCCGGACGGCGGCGGCGGATTTGCTTGCCGGGGTAGATTTGCTATGATTTTTCGAATCTCAGCTATTGCCGCCCATGAAAGCCTTAGACCTCCGCAAAACGCAGTCGTCCTCTCAGATCTCCTGGGACCAGATTCTTGGCGGGTTGGAAGACGGCATAATCACGGTGGACCGTGACGGCAAAGTTTCCTACTTCAACGAAGCCGCCGAGATGCTTACTGAAATATCTTCGTCTCAAGCCATCCGCAAACCTATGCTGCAACTCTTCAAGCGGGAGCATTGGGTGCTTGAACTGGTAAAGAAAAGCCAGCCGCCACACCAAGAAAGCACCCGGGGCGAAGGTGATTTTGTCACCCGATGGGGACACAAGGTACCGGTCAGCCTCACGGTTTCTCCGCTGCAAGACCGCCAGGGTAGTTTTCTTGGTAGCATCCTGGTCCTACGGGATCTGAAGCATCGGAAAGAGCTTGAGGAGGATTTGAAGCGGGCGGATCGTTTGGCAATGGTAGGAACCTTGGCTGCCGGCCTAGCCCATGAAATTCGCAATCCCCTGGGAGGCATCAAGGCTGCCGCTCAGTTGCTGAAGCGCTCCCTGGACCGCCATTCATCGCTGCTGGAATACACCCATATAATGATTCGCGAAGTCGATCGGGTCGATAAACTCATCGAGCAGCTCCTGGACCTGTCCCGACCGGCAAAATTGGAACTCACAGCGGTTAATATACACGAGGTATTGGAAGACGTTTTGTTGCTCGAATCACACATGGTTGGCGAACAACGAATCATTGTTAAGAAGCGATTTGATCCCAGCCTGCCGCCGATCCGCGGTGACCGAGCGCAGCTGACACAAGTTTTTCTTAACTTAGTGAAGAATTCATCTCAAGCCATGAATGGAAATGGCACATTGACCGTCACGACTCGGGTGGAAACCGACTTTCACATCCGTGGTCAAGGAGCCGATCGAAGCAGATTGATTTGGGTGGACATCGAGGATGAGGGAGTCGGAATCAAAGAGGAAGACCTACCCCATATCTTTTCCCCTTTTTTTACCACGAAGAACAGCGGTACCGGTCTCGGACTCGCAGTCTGCTATCGAATTATTAAAGAGCACGGCGGGCTCATCCGCGTAGAAAGCGTAGAAGGGAAAGGAACCACCTTTAGGGTTTCCCTAGTGGTGGCAAGTTAACTATTTCTATATGAATCAGGGAAAGATCCTGGTGACAGAAGATGAAGAGTCATTGCGCTTTGTGCTCAAGAAAGCGCTTGAAAACGAGGGCTATTGGGTACAAACGACGCCCAATGGCAGCACCGCTCGCCAGTTGCTCACGGAAACACATTTCGATGTCTCCCTCATGGACATTAAACTGCCGGACGCTGATGGCTTGACCTTGTTGAAAGAAATCAAGGAAGCCGGCATCGATACGGCGATGATTTTGATGACTGCCCAAAACACCATGCGCAACGCCATTGGCGCAATGAAAAACGGCGCCTTCGATTATATTACCAAGCCCTTCGATCTTGACGAGGTTCTAGTCCTAGTCAAACGAGCCATCGACAGCCGCAAGTTGAGCCGTGACTTTCGCGAGCTCAAAGAAGAAGTGAAAAAGCGGTTCGAGCCCGGCGTCAACATTATTGGCACAAGTGCCAATATGCAGAAGGTTTACAAAACCATCGGGCAAGTGGTGGACACTCACGCCACGATTTTGATTCAGGGGGAAAGTGGGACGGGCAAAGATCTGGTCGCAAAGACCATTCACTATAATTCGCCGCGCTGGAATCAGCCGTTTGTGGCGATTAACTGCGCCGCTATCCCGCGTGACTTGTTGGAAAGCGAGCTCTTCGGACACGAAAGGGGCGCTTTCACCGGCGCCTTGGATCGGCGCATCGGCAAATTCGAAATGGCGGATGGCGGGACGCTTTTTCTCGATGAAGTGGGCGACATCCCCCTGGAAATCCAAACCAAGCTGCTCAGGGTGCTGCAGGACCGCGAGTACAGCCGAATCGGCGGCAGAGACGTGTTGAAGGCCGATGTTCGAATCCTGGCTGCCACAAACCAGGACCTGGACAGATTCGTCAAAGAAAAACGCTTCCGGGAAGATCTTTATTTTCGTCTGAAAGTGATCCCCATCTACCTGCCACCGCTGCGTGAACGCCGGGGCGACATTGCACTCTTGATCGGGTATTTCATCGAAAAGATCAACCGCGAGATGGGCATTCAGATTTCCGGCATTTCGCCGGAGGCGCAGAAGCTTTTAGAAGAGCATACTTGGCCTGGCAACGTTCGAGAGCTGGAAAACACCCTAATCCGGGCGGCGGTGCTTTCCTCCGGCCCCATCCTGTTTCCCAAAGATTTCACGCTCCAGAACAAACCCGCCGGTGCCAACCTTGAGGTGGACCAACTGTCCCTCGAAGAGATTATCCGCCACAAGCTCGAGGACTACTTTCGCAGAACCGGTGACGTGGATTTGGATAACCTTTATTCCTTAGTGATCGAAAGAATCGAGCGGCCGTTGATCGAGCTGACATTAAAGAAAACTCGCGGGAACCAAATTCGCGCGGCGCAGATTCTCGGCATCAACCGCAACACCCTGCGTAAAAAAATCGTCGATCTGCGTATTGAGGTCAAGAAAGAAAGCGGATAACGGTTTTATGCCACAGCCCCTAGGGGGACTCACCCTTCCACCGCTCTACGCTATTTTTGATCCGGAGCAAACCAAGGCCCGCGCGGCAGAAACTGTCCTCCGCGAGTTGCTGGAAGGCGGTATTGAACTGCTGCAATTGCGCGCCAAGGTGATGCCTTCCAGGGACATTCTCCGACTCGCGTGTGCCGCGCGCACCCTCACTCATGCATACGCCTGCAGGCTGATCGTCAACGACCGCGTGGATGTCGCGCTGGCCTGCGGGGCCGACGGCGTACATCTTGGACAGGAGGACTTGCCCCTGGTCGCGGCGAGAAAGCTGATGGGCGACAAGCTCATCGGCATCTCGACACACGATCTCGAGCAAGCGCGAGCAGCCGAACGCGGCGGCGCCGATTACATTGGCTTCGGGCCGATGTTTGGCACGACCACGAAAGCTACGGGATACAGTGCGCGCGGGGTGGAGATGCTGCGAGTCATCCGAAAAGGCGTGAGTCTCCCCATCGTCGCCATCGGCGGCATCACCGAGGCCAATGTGACCCAAGTCTGGCAAGCCGGTGCAAGTTCCGCAGCCATTATCAGCGACCTTCTAGGCGCGGACGATGTTACGGATAAGGTCAAGAGGATTCTAGCTCGCCGTTCAACCGGCGGAGCTTGACGTTCGACGCTGTCTTTCCCTCCCCTGCCAATGTTGACAAAAGGCACACGCAATGACATCGTCTCTTTGAGTGAGTGATTTTGATTGGAATGACGAGAAGAATGACTTCTTGCAAAGTACCCGTGGCTTGAGCTTCGAGGAAGTCGTGTTTCATATCCGGAATGGAGGCGTGCTGGACGTGATCAAGCATCCCAATCCAGCTCGGCACCCGAGCCAGAACATTATCGTGCTGAACATGGAAGACTACGTGTATTTGGTGCCCTACACGAAGGAACGAGGCGTCCGCTTCCTGAAGACGATCATTCCCAGCCGGAAAGCCACGAAGGAGTATCTAAAATGAGCCGCAACCCGCTGAAATTGGACGAAGAGGAATTCCAGATCCTGCGTGATTTTGAACGCGGGGAGTTTGAGAGCATTCAGCATTTCCGAAAAGAGAAGCGCAGCCTGGAAGCAGCCGCCAGAAGAACGCTCCAAAAGGATAAGCGCATTAACATTCGCATTTCCTCCCGCGACCTGGAGAAGCTACAAAAACGGGCCGTCATGGAAGGGATTCCCTATCAGACACTGATCGCCAGTACCTTGCATAAGTTTGTAACGGGTAAACTCAAGGAGCTCGTCTAACTTTGCGCTGCACCGGATGGTTGCCATCGGCGGGGTTACCGAGGCGAACCTCGCCGACCCTCTGGCAAGCCGGCGCCGATTCCGCAGCGGTCATCGTCTGCGTAGCTCCTGGTAGGCCGAATAAAACGGCTGCTCTGACATGGCGACCAAAGACACATCGGGTGAGATCGCGACGTTGCATTTTTGGCCGCCCTCTTCTTCGCCAAAAATCATAGCCAAGGCTGCTAAAATTTCCCCAACGGATAGATGAGCAAGTCTTCATTCACCACCTCCGCAGAGAACCGCTTCTTCGAAGACTATGTCGCGGGGGCAGTGCACGAGTTTGGCACCATCTCGGTTGAGAAACAGGAAGTGCTCGATTTCGGGCGGCGTTTTGTGCCCTTGTCGTACCATACCGATGCGGAGCTGGCGAAGCAAAGCATCTACGGTGGCCTGATCGCCAGCGGTTGGCACACTGCGAGCCTGATGATGCGGCTCTACACGGATAACTATCTATCCAAGGTGGCAAACCTGGGGTCTCCGGGCGGCGATGAGTTACGCTGGGATAAGCCGGTTTTCCCCGGCGACGACCTGTCGATTCGCGTGACGGTGTTGGAAACGCGCCGTTCCGAATCAAAACCGGACCGCGGCATCGTCCGCTCCTTTGTGGAGGTGCTGAACCAGAAGCGTGAGGTGGTCATGAGCTTGAAGATGGTGAACTTTGTTAAGTGTGGAGCTCTGTGAATGGCGGATAGATCTACCCTTCTCTCATTATCCCTAAACGCAAGAAGTTACCCAAAAAAAGTTGCCGCTCATGTTCGGCATTAACCCAGCCCTGGGATACTTAGCCACACCCAAACTGAAATCGAGAGAACATAATTTGTGAAGGCAACGGTCAGAATCCTCGTCTGTGTCGCAGCTCTCGGCGTCGTGCTCCGCGTCAGCTTTCACGATACCATTCCCATGACCGCGGCTGCTTACTATGTGCTCACACCCATGATCATTGCCATCATCCTCGCTGCCGCGGGGGTGCTGCTCATTGCAAGCCACCGATATTTATCTGCGTGTGCAATCCTCTCGGCTGCGGTGTTAATGGGCCTAGTGGAAGGCTCAAGCCAACTGGGAACTGCATCCTGCGCCAATTTTGATCGCCCGCAATTGCGCGTTGTGACTTGGAATATTGGTGGCTCACGCGGTGGATCGCAATCGCTTCGTGCGAAGGTCGCTGACGCATTGGCGGACTTCGACGCAGACGTCGCCTTACTCAGTGAAGCGCCACTATCGACCACAAGGAGTCCGGACTTTTGGCGCTCGCGCTTTCCCGGATATTCAGTTGCGGTGCCGGGCGCCGTAGGGTTAGTCATTCTTTCCAAGTCTTCGCTATTTGACGTGCGTTTGCATGAGCTTGGCAGGCGCGCTTACCTCATTACCGCGCACGCAACTTTCTCAGGGCGCCCGTTGGAAATCTTCCTCGTCGACTTCCCCAGCAATCCGGGGGCGCCGCGGCAACCGTTCATTCAAAGTCCACGATTGCTAAGACCTCCCCCTTCGGGTACGGGACGCGTCCTGATGGGCGACTTCAACACCCCGCGGGACTCAACATGGTTTGCGGCATACGATGGGCTTTATACCAATGCGTTCGATCAATCGGGTCAGGGATGGCGTAAAACGTGGCCTTCCCTGGTGCCCGTTCTTGACATCGATCACATCTGGACAGCGGGGAGTTTGCTGGCCGTATGTACCCGGGTGCCGGCTATCCGATCATCCGATCATCGGCCGGTTATTGCGGATCTCGCGTGGATATCCTGATAGTGTAGCAGGCTGCTGAAAAAGCCTCATATGCTTCGTTGCGCTCAATCGCCTCGCTTCAACGTACTGCTAAGTACGCCTCCGCTCGTCGATTTTTCGCGCGCCTCGCCTCTGAGTCTTTTTGAGCAGCCTGCAAACAGAGTTTTTAGCAACCTGCTAGGGACAACCGACTATCGGCCTCGGCTATTGACGAGGCTGATTTGGCCAATCCGATCGGACAAGGCGTTTGATCGTACCGCGCCGGACTAGGCCTCTTCCGCGTCATCGTAGTCGAACTCGTCGCGACGAGAATAGTTCTCAAACCGCATGAACTCGTTGAGAAAGGTTAGCTCAACCGTATCGATGGGCCCGTTTCGTTGCTTGCCGATAATAATTTCCGCGATTCCCTTCTTTTCCGAATTCTGGTTGTAAACCTCGTCCCGATAAATGAACATGATAACGTCGGCGTCCTGCTCTATGGCGCCCGATTCCCGCAGGTCGGACATCATCGGACGGCGATCTCCGCGATCCTCCACCCGCCGATTGAGCTGCGAGATGGCGATAACCGGGACTGCCAGTTCCTTGGCCAAAGCCTTAAGCGAGCGCGAGATCTCTGAAATTTCCTGTTCGCGGTTGGACGCGGCTCCCATGCCTCGCATCAGCTGCAGATAGTCAATGACGATCAGCCCTACCTTCTTAGTCCGGTCACGGACCAAGCGCCGAGCCTTAGCACGGAGCTCGAGAACCGAAATAGCGGGAGTATCGTCAATATAAATCGGCGCTTCATGAAGCCGTCCGGCGGCGTTCGCCAATTTCGGGAAATCCCGTTCGGACAGATAGCCGGATCGAACTTTGGAATTGTTAACGTGGGCTTCGGAACAAAGCATTCGGAGAACCAACTGCTCCTTGGCCATCTCGAGAGAAAAAACCGCGACTCCCACTCCCGTAAAAGCTGCGTTGGTGGCGATATTGAGACTGAAGGCGGTTTTGCCCATGCTGGGTCGACCGGCGACGATGATCAAATCGGACGGCTGAAGCCCCGCGGTAAGTTTGTCCAAATCTTCGTAGCCGGTGGGCACACCGGTGACCATCTCTTTGCGCTCATACAGCCGTTCGACTGTTTTGAGCGTGTCCTTGATCATATCGCCGACCGCGACGAAGGACGCTTTGATCTTTTTTTCCGAGATATCGAAGATTACTTTCTCCGCCGTATCTAAAAACTCTTCGATATTGCCTTGCTCTTCGTAACCTCGTGTTGCAATCTCGGTTGCCGTACTGATGAGACTGCGTAAGATCGACTTTTCCCGCACGATACGAGCATAGTAGGAAATGTTGGCGGCTGTCGGCACGAAGTCCGCCAAAGAAGCCAGATAGGCGCTGCCTCCGACGGCTTCGAGCTCGCCTCGATTTTTGAGATGTTCGCTCAAGGTGATGAGGTCGACGGGCTCGCTGCGATCCGACAGCTCGATCATGGCGCGAAAAATCTTACGGTGAGATTCGCGATAAAAATCCTCAGCACGAAGCAGTTCTAAGACCAGATTGATGG
The DNA here is from genome assembly GCA_036794995.1 of Thermodesulfobacteriota bacterium. GTDB lineage: Bacteria > Desulfobacterota > Binatia > UBA9968 > UBA9968 > DAIRFP01. The sequence continues at coordinate 18,534 of DAIRFP010000080.1, forward strand.
CTTCATTTTCAAGCAGGATCCCCCCTAAAACGGAAGACTCGGCCTCGAGGTTTTGGGGAGGAACCTTGCGAAGATTATCGTCTAAACTTGCCATGTATTGCTCTTAGCTTGGAAAGCCTTAAAGACCGGAGAATCACTTTAGTCGTTTGACTTGTCAGGGTCCCGGACAACAACAAGCCAGCAAGAAGCTACACGAACGAAAACAAAATGCAAGAAAAAACTTGTCTTCAAATAAGTTTCTTTCTATACCCGGCAAGACAATGTTCTGCAACAAGAAAACAGCCAAAGCTTTTGTCAATGAAACTAGGCCAGCGGACTTTAGGATTCATTGTCAGAAGCGGTCGGATTCAGAATCCGGCCGGCATCATCCAACGCCTTATGCCCGCCGAGCAGAATCAGCATATCACCGGGCGCCAACTTAAAGCTATCTCCCACGTGGGTGTAGGATTTGCCTTCCCGAACCACCGCAATCACCGACACGCCGCTTCGGACCGCCAGATCCATCTCCCCTAAGCTCTTGCCCACCGCGGGCGATTTTTCCAGGATGGAAAATATATCAGTTGTCGTGCCGACAAGAAATTGACTCAACGCATCTAACTCTTTGCCTTGAAGCCGGATGCCTCGTAAGGTGCCGTAGTGTTCCTTGCGGATCAGATCCACCTGAATTGAAATCACATTGCGCGGGATATGATACTCCTGTAAAACCCTCGCAAAAATCTCCACGGAGGTTTCGAACTCTTCGGGTATAACCTGATTCGCGCCGAGCCGATACAGATGATCGATCTCCGCCACGTAGCGGGTCCGAACGATAAGGTACAGGTCGGCTCTTAGCCGGCGCGCTTGGGAAACCAGCCGGGCGGTGGCTGCCGGGTCGGAGATCGCGATCACCAAGACCCGGCTCTTTTCTATACCGACTTGCTGCAATACTTCCGGGCGGGTCCCATCGCCGAAGAAAATCGGCTCTCCTTCCGCTTTGGCCGAATGCACCAAATCCGGGTCCATTTCCAGGACTCGATAAGGAATGCCGACTTCCTTTAGAACCCGCCCCAGATTTTGCCCGTTCAAGCCATAGCCGACGATAATGACGTGGCCTTGCGCGTCGGTAGTTTCACTTATGGGTTCGCCCATTGGCTGTCTCATTCCGGCGTCCTTAAACAGCGCTTCGAAATCAAACGCCCTAGCGTGCGCCCATTGGATCAGAAAGGGCGTCGCCATCATGCTTAAGATCGAAGCCGCCAAGAAAATCTGCCCGTCCACCGGGCTGAGCAGCTGGTAATTGATACCGGCCTTGGCCAACACAAATGAAAACTCGCCGATCTGCGCCAAGCCCAGACCCAGCACGATTCCCAACCGAATTGACCGATACAACCACCAAAAGACGACAAAAAGCACCAAGCTTTTTATGCCAATCATCAGCAAAAGCTCCAGTAAAGCAACGGGCAAGTCTTGGAACAAAAGGCTGAGATTCAACAACATGCCTATGGAAATGAAAAAAATACCGCTAAAGCAGTCTCGTAATGGCAAGATGTCGGCGACGATCTGGTGGCTGAGTTCGGATTCAGAGATGACCAGACCCGCAACCAGCGCTCCAAGGGCCAACGAAAGTCCGGATTCCGACGTAAGCCAGGCAGTGCCGAAACAGACCAGAACCACGAAGAGCACGAAGATCTCCCGATTACGAAGCAAGGCAACCTGGTGCAGGAGTCGAGGTAGCACCGTACGTGCGGTCCAGACAATTACGACGAGCGTGATCAGGGACTTTGCCAGAGCCCAAGCAATCATGAGGATCGAGTCCTGCCCCGAACCAGCCAAAACCGGCAGTAACAGCATCATCGGCACGACACAGAGGTCTTGAAACAGAAGAATACCGCTAGCCAAACGACCCTGTAGTGAATTGATCTCGCCGCGATCATGGTAAATCCTCAGCACGATGGCTGTGCTACTCAATGCGACCAAGAAGCCGTAGAAAATACCCACTTCTGTGGACGCGCCCAGTAAACGAGCCACCGCCAAGACAACCGCGGTTGTCAGCACGACCTGGAGGAGTCCGGCCCATATCACCCGACGCTGGACCGAGAAAATCGTCTCCAGGGAGAATTCCAATCCGATGGTAAAGAGCAGCAGCACCACGCCGATTTCGGCCAGGGTTTCCACTTGACCGACGCTTTGGATCAACTGAAACCCATGGGGCCCAATGATAACGCCAGCGAGAAGAAAACCCACGATGGTCGGCAGACGGAGCTTTTGAAAAACCAAGACGATGGCGATAGTCGCCGTCAATACAATGATTAGCTCTCGGAGAAAATGTGGGTCAGACATCGCGCAGGCGTAGTACGAGGTCCGTCTACTAACAGCAAATCGGCCCTAACGACAAGGCGTCGAGAGGTGTCAGGGAGCGTTATACTCGGCGGTTACCGTTGTGTGAATGCCACCGCGGACATTAAAATCGCCGATCACAGTCATCGCCTTGGGGCGGCATGCTTGCACCAGATCGTCCAAGATCTGGTTGATTACAGCTTCGTGGAACGCCCCTGCGTCGCGATAGGACCAAAGAT
>DAIRFP010000331.1:0-4750 GCA_036794995.1 Thermodesulfobacteriota bacterium
ACCCGCTCCTCTGGGGTATTTTCGTGCTGCTCACCGTGGTGACGGCGTGGGCCCAAGCCGAGCTGGCGGAGTTCTTTATCCTCGCCGGACTGGTGGTTCTCCTGGTTCGGGCGTGGCCAGGTTGGAAACGGGGTCTTCTCATGGGATTGGGCGGCGCTGTCATGGGCTTGGCAATCTGGTTCCTTGAGTCCTGGCTTCGTCAAGCTGGGACAGCGACCGATTCCCAAGACATACTGGCTCAGATTCTGCTGTTTTTTACCAAAGCCGGCGCTTTTGTTTTCGGCAGCGGCTTGGCGATCATTCCGTTTTTGCAGCAAGGGGTAGTCCAGCAATTCGGCTGGTTGAACGAACACCAATTCTTGGACGCAGTAGCGGTCGCGATGATTACGCCTGGCCCAGTGGTGATCACTGTGGCTTTTATCGGTTTCCTCGTTGCCGGATTGGCCGGGGCAGTTATGGCCTCAATTGGTATCTTCCTCCCGGTATATGTGTTCACAATCGTGCCGGCGCCTTGGTTCAAACGGCACCGCGACAATCTGCAGCTCAAAGCCTTCGTCGATGGCGCTACCGCGGCGGCGACAGGCGCGATTACTGGCGCCGTCATCGTGCTCGCCGCGCGTGCGATCACCGACTTGTCGACGGCGATCATCGCGCTCGTCAGCTTCGGCATTCTCTGGCGTTTCAAGATTTCGGAACCGATTATCGTCACCATCTCCGGGCTGGTCGGATTGATACTCTGGCCCCTGGTGCGCGGCGGGTGATCGCGCTCTTGTAACAGAGGAAAAAGGTATGAAATGGATAACGCGAGCGAGACCGAAGGTGGACCGCGTGGCCTGTCCCTGGTTAATCAAGCGGTTCGTTGATCCGCAGGCTGAATTTCTATACGTGCCGCCGGAAGAAGTGATGGAGATAGCAAAGCGCGAAGGTGCGATACCGTTCGATGTGGCGAATGTCGAATTAGGACACAAAGGCCCGGAGTGTAGTTTCGACGCTATCATCAAAAAATATCAGCTTACCGATCGCGCGCTGCAGCGGCTTGCGCTCATCGTCAGAGGCGCCGATACAGGCGCAAAACAGCTAACGCCCGAGTCATCAGGACTCGAGGCAATTGCCGAAGGGTTCAGGCTCGTCTATCGGGACGACCACGAGCTACTGGAACACGAAATGTCTGTATACGACGCACTCTACGCTTACTGCCAAAGCGTCGAAGAAGGGAAGACGGCGCCATAGGGCTGAAGCCACGCGCTATTCGTTCGTGTAGAATTCTCCCGATCTTACACGACATGCCGACGAGCCTCCAGAATTTTGCGGGTCTTATCGATTTCCCGTGCGAGGAGTTTTTCGTCAGGCAACGCTAGTTTGTATTCGCGAGCGAGAACTTTGTTGGGAAGCCCTTCGAGGGCGTATCGAGCTAGCGCGTCGTCTTTTTGCGCACAGAGTATCAACCCAACGGGCGGATTCTCTTCGGGTCGGCTCCAATTTTCACGCGCGTAGTTCAAATACAGATGCATTTGCCCAGCATCTGCATGCGTAAACTTGCCGAGTTTCAGATCGACGATGACGAGACAGCGTAAACCGCGGTGAAAAAATATCAGATCGACTCGATACCACTCGCCGCCGACACGCAGCCGTTTTTGCCTGCCGATAAACGCGAAGTCTCCTCCCAATTCCAATAAGAAATGTTCTAGATGACGGATCAGCGCGTCTTCAAGATCACTTTCAGAGTACTCGTACTTGAGATCGAGGAACTCAAGGACAAAAGGATCTTGGATTTCCTCAGCGGCAGTGATTGAGTCATCGGTCTTGGCCTTCGCGGATTTCGCGAGCATATTTACTTTGTTTTTCGACAGCGCTATGCGCTCGTAGAAAAGAGAGGAGATTTGTCGGTCCAGCTGGCGAAAACTCCATCCACCGCGTAGGGCTTCGGTCTCATAGAATGACCGCGCTTCGAGGTTTTTAACGGCCAGTAGACGGACATAATGCGACCAGGGAAGCGGGAAAACTAGAGCGAGATCGGATAGCTCGAAATTACGCGACATCGTCGCGGATTTCGCGGACGGGGTATGCGATCGCTGCGAGATTTGCGGCAAAGGATCGGTATTCAAAGATTTACGCGACAGTGTCGCGTAAATCCGTTCCGGGTCCCAGGCAAGATAGAGGCCGCGCATGCGCTGTAGGTTGTCTACAGCGAACCCTCTTCCCAATCGACCACTCAAGTCGCCCGCAAGACGCTTTAGCAACTCCTGACCATACCCGGCCCGCTGCTTGCCGCTCTGTTCAAACTCAACGATGCGCCGGCCGATTTCCCAATAGGTTGCCGTCATCAAGGCATTCACCGATCGAGCAGCGGAACGGCGGGCAGTCTCTACTAGCGAGCGGATAGTACCGATAAGAGAGTCGTAATTGGCAGGAACAAAGTGGCTGGTTGTCTTGTCGTGACCTATAGCCATGACCGTAATTCTTCCCGCTCTACTGATCCGTAGCCTGTGTGCCTAAGCCCACCGGTGGATGTTCGACCGCTGCTTGCCGTTGTGCGCGTACTGCTCGATAGGCTTCTTTTTGGATTTCGTCGCGACCTTCTTCGCCTTGACGATCGCTCTCCCGGATGAAAAAATACCAAAGGATCTGAGTTGAAATCTCGGCGATCTTACGCGATGGCGCGGCAGTTTGACAAGACTGTGAACCGGTTTCGGTTATGAAAGGGACAAACTTCGATAGTCGTAAAGGTGATCAACCCGAACCCTGCCCGTATCGAGCCGGAGGATCTCTCAGCAGAAGAACATCATCGAGAAGAGCACACCGCATGAAGGCTTGGCCGTCCATTCGTATCGATAGCAGCTCAGATTCTTTGTTTGCACGACCAAGCGCTTCTTGCAGCGATTCTTTACCGGCGACGAAACCCAACTAGCTCAACCCCCAAGGTTGGAAAAGAGAGCAGCCCCGACGGTGTAGATTACAGTGAAGCCTATGATCGACCAGACAACCAGTTTTAGCCATATGGGAAAATCTTCCATGACCTTTTCCTTTCCAGTCTATTTGGCATGCAGCCAAAAGTTTTGCCGCGGCGAATTTCAGGAGAAGCGCGCTTATCGGCGGTTCTCCTAAAGCAGGGCACGTAACTCGGAAGGGTCAGATCAGAAAGACGCGGTGGAGTTTGTGGAGTCGAGAAGCTTTCTTGAAGGATAAAGCTGCGCCATCGGCTGAATGAACCGAAGGGAAGCCAAAAAGACCGGCGTAAAATGGCTGTATGTGGTCTGCGGATTCAACAATGTTGTTGACTATGTTGACTCCCGAAGACACGTTCGGCAGGGAGCCATCGAAGGGGCTGTGAACTCGCGTCTGGAGCGGGACGTCGAGATCTTCCAATAAATCGAATCCCGCGAGAACGATCCAGGAGAATATAAGTAGAACAGCTAACGACTTTCGATACATCGAGGATGAATATCCATTCAAAATGAAAGCTTGTCAACAGCGGTTGGCCGCATTGGCAGGCGAAGACACAATTACCGTCGCTGGTTGGCCAAGCAAAATGCTCGCTATTTTCGCAAGCGGAAACGATAGATATAAGTAAACTCGGCGGGGACGTTCCTGCCGTCTTTTTGGGCCGGCTCGAAGCGGGACTGTCTGACGGCTTTGAGCGCCTCTTCGTCGAAGCCGGCGCCCCCGCTCTTGGTGATTTCCGCCGTGGTTACTTTACCCTCCGTGTCTACCACGATTCTCAAAGTGACGTCGCTCTCCATTCCCATGCGCAAAGCCACCGGGGGATAGCTGGCGCGAACGGTTTGAATCGGCTTGGCTTCCCGGTTGGTTCTCAGCGGCGTCGTTGCCGCTGGAAGGCCGGGATCACCGGATCCTCTTCCCATGCCGGAAGCCGCGGTGCCTCCGCCACCGCCGGCCGTCCCGGCTCCCGGCACGACGGCCACATCGCCTTTCCCTGAAAGATTGCCGGCGCCGGCTTCGCTACCGCCGCCTTCGACCTTGGTGGCGGGGGCGATAGGGGGCGGGCCGTCCAGTTTGGCGGCTGGCGGTTTTTCTTCGATGGCTTTGGCTGGCTCTTCCTTTTTGGGCAGAGCCGCGGGCGCTTGAGTGGGCTTGGGCTCCGCGATCGTGCTTTTTGCCACGGCCTTCGGCTCTTTGGATTTTTCGATTTTGGGTGGAGGCGGGGGAGGCGTTTTGATATCAGCAGGTGGCTCTTGTTTTCTAATCGGTTTAACCTGCTCCTGCCGCGGCACGTCGACGAGATTGATGGGCAGAAAGTCCCGGTGGCGAAAATTGGTCGTCTGTCTAATCACGAGGGACGCGAGAATGATTACAACGCCGTGAATGATCAGGGAGGCAATAAAAGATGAGCCCAGCGGATCGCCCTTCACTAGCGGCTGTCCCTGGGTTTGACGGCGATGGCCATCTTGGTGACGCCGACCTGGCGAGCGTCGTCCATGATCTCCACCACTCGCCCGTGCTCCACCCGCTCATCGGCGTTGATCAAGACCAGTAGCTCGGGATTGGCCGATAATCGCTGCTGGAGAATCGTCCGGACGCTTTCCCGGGGCACTTCCTGTTTGTCGATGAAGATCTTGCCCTCGGGAGTAATGCTCACCGCGGCGCTTTCATGGGCCGCTTGTTGGCCCGTGGCCGCCTTCGGCAGATTCACCGGCACGCCGCTGTAGCGGGTCATCGATAGGGTCGAGATCATGAAAAAGACCAGCAGGAAAAAGATCGTATCGATCATCGGAATGATCTCGATGCGGGC
>DAIRFP010000332.1:0-4743 GCA_036794995.1 Thermodesulfobacteriota bacterium
ATGAAAGAAACAAACCAGGGGGACTTGACAAGCGTCATAGAAAGTCTGCCCTGAGCAGTTATCGAAGGGACGGAACGGAGGGGGTTTGACATCATTGACAATTTTCCGTTCATGCCGAGACTCTCGAAGCATTCCGAACCTTTTTCAGCAACCTGCTAGTCTAGTGGAGCCAATCCAGCAGCGCGGATTCAAGGTAAATAATGATCGCCAGCACGACCAGGATCTGAACGATGACGGGAGTCATCTCCTTGATCCATTGCACCGGGGTGTAGTGTTCGTCCACGTCGCGCTGAATGAACGCATAGGCAACCACGGACTGGGCGGAGCCGATGTGGGTCCAGCAGCCGCCCAGCGCGTAGCCCGCGATTTGGGCGAAGGCGAACAAGTGCAGAACGGAGATATCCAAGCCGTGCAGGGCGCGGGAAGCGAAGTCGGCGACGACATTGTTGTCGAGGATCGCCGATAGGAAGGTGCAGCCAAGAAATTGCGCGAATGCCATGTGCCCGTGGCCGATGGTTTCGATCCCATGGTGGATCAGGCTCTGCAACTGGTCGAAGAAGCCTGCTTTGGTCAGCAGGGTGATCGACAAAAACAGGGGAAAAAGAAAATAGTATTCGGCGTACTCGTGCTTGGCCTCGCGCAACGCCAGACGCCGCATTCTCGGAATATTGATAATGCCCAGCAGGGCGACGAAAAAGCCCGCGAAGGAAGCCAGGAATAACGGCACATCATGATCGATGCCGTGCCAAATCAGCATGGCAATGAATGGAACGAGCGCCAGGGCGCCGATCTTTTGCGCCAGCACGCGGCGGCGCGCGGCGGCGGCGAGGGTGTCATCTACGTTTTTCTCAGCCGCGAGCGCGCCGGCATGATCGCCGCCGGCGTCGAGCACGTAATGCCGGTCCAACGAGTCGGCGAGCTCTTCGCTGACGAAATGGCCTAACAATTTTTTACGGGTGGCTTCCGGGACGTTTTCGTGAACCAGCGCGATGCCCAGGGACTCGCCCTCGCGCAATCGCTCCAGCACCGGTTCGGTTTTATCGCCAAGCTCGGCGGCGCTATCTTCGATGAGTTCCACGGCAGTCAAGACCTCGCCGTGACGCGTGGCCTGGAGGAAGCGCACGTCTTCGGCATTGGCGTCGATGACGTCCATGGTTTCCAAATCAACTCGTTGTCCGCCGAGCTTCTTGCGCAATTGCCAGGCGATGACCAGGTAACTGGCGACCGCGGCGGGTGCGCAGTAGCGCAGGAAAAAAGCATTGTCGAGGTAAGGATGCAGGTTGGCCTTCATGATCAAGTTGGGCGGCTCTCCATAGGCTAGCCAGATACCGCAAACCGTTGTGACTACCGTGCAGACCATGACCGCGTAGCGGATCGCTGAAGTCGGCGCGGCAGCCAACAACAAAATGATGACGAGGGTGCGGATCGTCAACCCGATCATCGAGACACCGTCGAGAATTCCCGACGTGAAGGCGACAACCGCGGTAACCGAAATGACAGTGGGTAGAATTGCGCCGCGGTAGCGATGCAGCAGGAAAAATGTGATGCCCTCCAGCAGCCGCGTTTGAGCGATGACCGAAACAAAAAAGGTGAGACCGAGAATGAAGAGCATCGTGTCGGCATGAATTAGATCATCGAGCCCATGGAAGGAGAGCAGGTGTCGCTGCGCCCAGAGCCACCAACCGCCTTGGGCGATTTCGACATGCCACTGCGAAGTGCTTAATCCGCAGAAGGTCGCAAGGATAATCAACAACATCCCGTAAGTGAGTGCGTTCTTATGGATCTGGTATTTAAAGGAGCCGAAGAAAAACAAACCCAGAATGGTGGCGAACACCTGAGCGGCCAACAGCCACAACGGAATGGCTGTGATGCGTCCCCATAACAGAATGATTCCGGAGACGATCAAGCAGGCAAACAAGAATTTTCGTGAGGACAGCCTTACCACCATAGATGCACCTTCATATCTCTCGACCATCGTTGCGTTGCCCTCAGCCGAAAAGCAATAGCCATTCCCGAGGTTTACCGAGGCACATCGATAGGCACGTGATGCCGCGGGAGTAAAAATTCTCACGGCTTTGAATCGACTTTCGTGTCCCCAATTAACTCTTTTCGGAGGCGTGGGATCCTTACTCCGCGATCAATTCGTTGACGACTCCTTGGTTTGTTGTTCTCGGCGTCGAACTAACCACGATCTTATCGGCACGATCCCATGCTGAACCTTGCTCAAACTAATGCTTAGGATTTGGGCACGTTGCATAAACCGTAGGCATTGCGGTTTCAATGTTGCAATCCATTCTATTCAGCGAAAGCCAATTATAGAGCAATAAAAAACACGTAAAAATATACAGTTATAGATCAAAAAAAAATAAAAATGGTTCGCTATCCTTTGCCGTGGAGTGTTACGGCATGTGCGTTGCTAAAGGGTAGCGAACTTTTCCAGCCGGATAAACATACAAAAAAGGGGTGCCATATGAAGATGGTGGAAGCGATCATAAAGCCGTTCAAGCTGGATGAAGTGAAAGAGGCGCTGACCAAAGCCGGTGTGCAAGGGATGACGGTGGAAGAAGTCAAAGGTTTCGGCCGTCAGAAGGGGCACACAGAGCTTTATCGCGGCGCTGAGTATTCAGTAGATTTTCTGCCGAAGGTAAAGATCGAGATTTTGGTGCCGGACGACAAAGCGGCCAGGGTGGTGGAAGTGATTACGGACAGCGCGCGGACAGGAAAGATCGGGGACGGGAAGATCTTTGTGGTTCCGGTGGAGGAAGTGATTCGGATCCGGACGGGGGAAAAAGGGGAAGATGCGATTTAAGCGATCGGGATAGAGAAAAGGGGAGGAAAAAATGGAACGGGGAAAATACCGGACACTAGTTGCGTCCTTGGCTGGGGGGCTTTGGATGCTTTTGATTGTTGGTTTGTCCTTTGCCCAGGAGGCGCCGCCGCCTGGGGTTGGGGAGCCGGCGAAGGTAGAGGCACCCGTGGCAGCGGCGGCACCTGCAGAGGTGAAGAAGGAAGATCCCGGGGCAGCGCCGGCGCAGTTTACGGCAGGGCTGCTAGATCAAATCGGCGGCGCCAAGGTCGCGATGGATACGATGTGGACCTTGATTGCGGGGATGCTGGTGTTCTTCATGAACCTGGGCTTTGCGACGGTGGAGTCGGGTTTATGCAGAGCCAAGAACACGGTGACGATTCTGGCTAAGAACTTCATCGTGTTTGCGGCGTCGTCCATAGCCTTTTTGGTTTTGGGCTGGGGGCTCATGTTCGGTGACGGCAATCCATTTTTTGGGACTCAGGGGTTATGGTTCGTGGGTGGGGCGGATAACAGCCCGGCGATGGGGGATGCTTACAAGGGAGTTTATTCCTCGATTAACTGGACGGGGGTTCCGTTGTGGACGAAGTTCTTTTTTCAGCTGGTGTTTGCCGGAACGGCGGCGACGATTGTCTCCGGGGCAGTTGCCGAGAGAATCAAGTTCGGAGCTTTCTATATTTTCACCTTCCTGATGGTTGGCATCATTTACCCGATTACCGGTCATTGGATTTGGGGTGGGGGTTGGTTAGCAAAGCTCGGCCTGTTCGACTTTGCCGGTTCGACGGTGGTGCACTCCGTAGGCGGCTGGGCCGCCTTGGCTGGAATCATCGTTCTGGGTCCTCGTATCGGCAAGTACTCTAAGGATGGGAGAGTGCTTCCTATTCCCGGCCACAGTTTGGCCTTGGCTACGATCGGAGTATTCGTGCTGTGGTTTGGTTGGTTCGGTTTCAATCCCGGCAGCACCATGGCTGCGGACGCGGGGGCTATCGGACGGATTGCCGTGGCGACCAACACGGCTGGTGCCGCGGCAGCGATCTCAGCATCGATTACGGCGTGGCTGCTTTTGGGCAAGCCGGATCTATCGATGATTCTCAATGGCGCTCTGGCGGGACTGGTCGCGATTACGGCGCCCTGCGCGTTCGTCAGCATTCCCAGTTCGTTGATTATCGGTCTGATGGCTGGGTTTTTGGTGGTTGTGGCGGTTCTGTTCTTCGACAAGATCAAGATCGACGATCCGGTGGGGGCGACCTCGGTGCACTTGGTGTGCGGCGTGTTCGGGACTCTTTGTGTTGGACTTTTTGCCCAGGAGCATTTTACGCCCAACACCACGGGCAATGGTCTGTTTTTCGGTGGGGGAGCGGGGCTGCTCATGAAGCAGCTAATCGGTGTGGTGGGTGTCGGAGCCTTCGTGTTCATCATTTCTCTGATCTTTTGGAAGATCATTGCGGCTACGATCGGGATTCGCGTGTCGGCTGAAGAGGAGATGGAAGGTCTCGATATCGGCGAACATGGTAACGTCGCTTACCCTGACTTCGTGGTCAAGTCATCAAATATTTAGTCTAAGGGCGGGAGCAGGCTATCCCATGATAGCTCGCGCCCGCGTAGGGTTTTCTTTGCAAAACTTTCCGCGAGGACGTAGTCCGGCGGATCACGATTGTTGATTTAATCGCCTTTATGATGATTTGAGCATCGCACTTATTGCTTGAGCAGTTCAAAATTCATGAATACTATTGTCGCGCCCAATCTATAAACAAATGGAGGGTTTCAATTCAAACGTAATCTCTATGTCCAGTAGAAATCGTGGCATGCGAGTTGCTGAATCAGCAAGCTGTTGGCGTGATCCAACGGGAAAACCAATCACAGGAGGCAAAAGATAATTAATATGGCAGTCAAGGACGTCTTAGAGTTAGTGAAGAAGAACAAGGTAGAGTTTGTGG
>DAIRFP010000081.1:0-20936 GCA_036794995.1 Thermodesulfobacteriota bacterium
ACTCCTCATTCATACGCCCGAACCAATAGGGCGCCCAACTGCAGCCCGCTTCCATATAGGCGACCCGCAGCTTGGGAAACCGGTCGAACACGCCGCGAAACATCATGCTCGTGCATTGCAGCATTTGGGCGAAGGCATGGGACAGGGTATGCACTTCGATAAACTGGTCGAACATGTCGCCGGCGAAATAATGCGGGCCGCGCACTGTCGCGTGGGCGCCGATCATGCAGTCCAATTTTTCCGCCTCCTCATAAATCGGCCAGAAGCTTTCATGACCCAAAGGGAGGCGTAATCCGACCGCCGGCAGCATCAGCCCTACGAGCTTCAGCTCATTGACGGCCCGGCGCAGTTCTTTGACCGCTTCGGGAACGTCCTGAAAAGGCACCAGCGCCACCGCCTTCAGCCGTGGACTGACCTTTTGAAACTCCTCTGCGACAAAGTCGTTCCAAGCCTTCGCGTACGCCACGGCCACGTCCGGCTCGCGGATCCAACCGACACTGAGCCCGTTGGTCGGATAAAGCACCGCGGTAGATACCCCACCTTTGTCCATGGCATCGAGCCAAGTTTTGGCATCCTTTGCGCGAGTGCCCAAAGTCCCACCTAGAGAACGGTCCCAACTGTCTCTAGGCGTGAGAGTTGCGGCGCGGTCCCGATAGCGTGCCTCCATATATTGTTTCAATTGGCTGTCCTCTTCCGTGATATGACCGTCTGCGTCGATGACTTCGAATTGCGTTGACATGGCGGGCTCCTTTCTGTCTTTGCTTATTGCCTTTCGTCTACGCCTCATGGGAGTAACATGTCAAGAGAGATATGTGCTAGAGTGCGTCCGCTGGCGGCAGCCCCAAACCAAACCGTCGCAGGGTTGATCGCGCAGATCCACCAGCGACTGCAACGATGAGGAGGGCGGGTGTGAAAAGATTTTGTTATGTGAGCGTTTTACTCGCATGGACCATGTGGATACGTACCCAGGGACCGGCGCCGGAAAGCTGGACTGCCGCCACCGGATTTCAAGATCAACAAAAATGTCAGGCTAATATGAGAGAAAAGCTGGATTTCTGGCGGCAGTTCAAAGACGCGAAATTTGCCGGCAACGCTGTCACGTTCACCGACAATAAGACCACCGTGACTTACTATTGCTTACCCGATACGGAGGATCCCCGCCGAAAATTTAAACGCCCCGCCAACCCAGGGGAGCCACAGGAACCGCCATCGAAGTAGAGCCGTCTTAGTCCGTCATTCCCGAATGCTTCTATCCCTCGATTTCCCTACACGAACACGTCCATCACGGCCACTCCTGTTGTTCTACCGATACATCCCTTGGGGATCGACCTCGTCACGGATCAAATGGAGTTCTTCAGTCGTTGGCGCGGCGGTCTCGCCCACCGTCGGCGCTACCCGCAGCGGCCAGCCGACTTCCGCCTGAACGTCCTCAGCCTTGATCCCGGGATAAAGCTCGCAAAGCTGCATCTCGCGCTCAGGGTTAGCAAAGTTCAAGAGTGCCTTGTCGGTGATCACGAGTTCCGGTCCGCCGCCGGGCAAACCCAACCGGACGCGGCTATCGCCGCCGGTCAGATGGCCGGGGCTGGTCAGAAAATCCAGTTTGCCGACGAACGCCCGGCGTTTCAGACGCATGATCATAAACGTGCGTTGAGCGTTGGTCGCAATTTCGCAGGCGCCGCCGCTGCCGGGTAGGCGCGTTTTGGGTTTTTTGTAGTCGCCGATGACGGTGGTGTTCAGGTTCCCGTAGCGATCGATCTGCGCTCCCCCTAGCAACGCGATCTCGACCAAGCCCCGTTGCAGGTATAGTCCGAAGAGATCCGCCATAGAAACTACCGACACCGCCCCGCTGACCAGAGTCGGATCGCCGATGGATAGGGGTAGACGTTCGGGACGGGCGCCGTAGACCCCGGACTCGTAGATGAGCTCCAGGTCAGGCGCGACGGTATAGCGCGCCAGGTTGCAGGCGATATTGGGCAGGCCAACGCCGACGAAAACAGTGCGCGCCCCTTTCAACACCCGCGCGGCCACTGCAACCATCATTTCTGAATCAGTGTAGGTTACTTCGCTCATCGATATCTTCCATAGTCAACCGACGGCGCCAACAGAGGCCCCGGTTTGAGTTTATCAAAGTGAGCTTGCCCGTACTTGCGCACGTAGGCGGCATGATTTTCCAAGCCGTAAACCCATTCATCGAGCCAGGCCAAAACCGCCGCGTGATCTTGGGAAAGCTTGTCCCAGGCCAGGTACGATTGATTGTCGCGGTCGTAGTAGCCCTGAACATAGGAAGGATGCGCGCCGTAAGGTTCATGAACCACCGCATCGACGATCAACCCGGGAATCAGGGTACGATTGGGATCGGCGCGGATCACCGATTCGTCCACCAATTCTTCGACCACCACTATGACATGCTTGGCGGCAAACGCTATTTCCTTTTGCATGCCAAGCAACCCCCACAGCTGCGTGTTGCCCTTCAGATCGGCTCGCTGCGCGTGGAGGATCGCGACATCGGGATTGAGCGGCGGCACCACCGCGATCTTGCCGGTGCCGTAGGGATCGTCAATCAATTTGATCAGCGGGTTCGCCTCAAGCATGTCGGAACCGATGTAGCTCCGTAAAGCAAAGAAGGGCAACCGAGACGCGCCGGCTGCAAAACGCCCGACCAGGCCGTAGTGTGAATACTCGTCCAGCTCCAGCGGGCAAGGAATGGCTTTCTCCACGGCGCGCCGGATGCAGTAAAGCGAGCCGACGCCGGGATTGCCCATGTAACTAAAAATCAGTTTGCTCGCCGTGCCGGCGGCGATCATCTGGTCATAGATCAAGTCCGGCGTCATGCGGATCAAAGTCAGGTTACGGCGCCGCTGGCGGATGATCTCGTGGCCTGCGGCAAAGCAGATGAACCCGGTGAAACCCTCAATGGCCACAGAGGAGTTGTTGCTTACGTAAGTAGCGACGGCCTCTTGCATGGACACGAGCTTGTTGGCTTTTGCTGGGTTCTTCATATTGTTAAAGGCGAAATCTTTTCAGGCCAAAAGGCTGCTTGCGCTTTTGAGCACCCGATCAATGATTTTTTGTGTTTCACCCAAGTAGTTCTCAGGCGCTGCCAATGCCAGCCAATCTATAGCATCGTCGGCGATCATGCTTGCGGCCAAATTTCTTACGACTTCGATTAGCGGCTTTCCTTCCGACACGGCGATGCCACACGCGTTTTTGACCAGTTCATCCGCTTTAGCACGGGGCATTGTCTTCGCCAGGGCGAACACCGCGGCTTCGGCAAGAATGACATCAGCCGCCCGTGCGATATTCTCGCGCATCGCCGCCGCATCCACCTGTAAGTTCTTGGCGAGATAGAGCGCATGCTGGAGGGCGCCGCCGGTGAGCGCAATCATCTGCGGCAAGGTCAGCCATTCCACCTGCCAGCCGTGGGTGGCCCGCTCATGCTCTTGAATTTGCGCCTGGTGCAAGGCCGATAGTAGAGAGGCATTGGTGCGCGCTGCCGCTAGCACCAGCTCGCTAGTTATGGGATTACTTTTTTGCGGCATGGTACTGCTGCCGCCGCGCCCCTCCTCTGCCGATTCCGCGACCTCTCCAACTTCGGTTTGCGCCAGTAAGACAATATCCTGTGCCATTTTTCCGAGGCTGCCCGTCAATAGACTAAGCCAACCGGCAAATTCTACCAGATTGTCACGCTGCGCGTGCCAAGGCATCACCGGCGCACCCAATCCCAGCTCATCCGCAAGTCCGTGCATCACCGCAAGGCCCTTGTCGCCAAGGGCGGCCAAGGTACCGGCAGCGCCGCCGAACTGCACGACTAGGAGACGTGGAGAGATTTCATCCAGCCGCCCGGCGTGGCGAATCAAAGGCGCAAGCCACGTGGCGACCTTGAAGCCAAAGCTCACCGGCAGCGCCTGCTGCCCGTGGGTGCGTCCCGCCAAGACAGTGACGCGGTGCCGTTGCCCAAGCGTGCTCAGTGCTCGCGCCAGTTCTTTCAGCCGGGCCTTGAGCACGTGAATCACGGTGCGCAGCCGGAGCACGCAGGCGGTGTCTATAATATCCTGCGTGGTTGCTCCCCAGTGTACGTAGGGCGCCGCCTCTGGCCCCGCTTGTTTGCGCAGCTCTTGCACCAGCGCGATGATCGGGAACCCGGAGCGAACGGTTCCTTGAGCCAGGGCCTTGATGTCGATATTTTCCGCCCGCGCCTTACCGATCTGTTCCGCCGCGCTTGAGGGAATAACCCCCAGACGGGCTTCCGCCCGCGCCAGCGCGACCTCCGCTTGAACCAGCGCTTGGATGTAAGCCTCATCGGTCAATAGCGCGGCGACTTCCGCGTCCGAAAAGAGCGGCCCAAAGATTTTGGAATCGAGTGCGGTGGTCATGTGTTGCTACTTTACGAGTTACCGGCGCTGATCATCATTCCCCTCTTTGAAAAAGAGGGGCCAGGGGAGATTTCCGCAGTCACCGATGATTTCACATCTGCAGAAAAATCCCCCTTAATCCCCCTTTGCGAAAGGGGGAAACTTGATTCTTTGCGACCCTGGCTCTCGCGGGGGAGAATAAGTTCATAAACTCACTGTGCGTGATTAGAGTATTGGCATTCACGCGACCTCAGCGTTGTCACATGTCGAAGAAGACCGTTTCATTCTCGCCCTGAAGCCGGATATCAAAGCGATAGACGGTCTTGCCGTTCTTTTCTTGGCGGGCGGCCATCAATGTTTGGCGCCGCTCCTTGTTTTTGATCGAATTTAATACCGGGTCCGTCTTATTTGCCATTTCATCAGTGAAATAGATTCTTGTATAGGCGTGCACCAACATGCCGCGCGCAAAGACCGTAACGTTGATATGCGGAGCCTGTGCGGATTCGTCAGGCCCGGGCACCGACCCCGGTTTTACCGTTTCGAATGAGAAAAGCCCCGTCTTGTCGGTGCCGGAACGGCCCCATCCCATGAAACTCGGATCCAGGGGTTTCTCCTGCTTGTCATCCGGATGGTTGTAGCGACCGTAAGCGTTGGCCTGCCATATTTCCACCATCGCGTCCGGCACCGTTTGCCCATCACCGTCGAAGACCTGGCCTTCGATGCGAATACGTTGGCCCTGCGTTGCATCGCTAACGAGGATATTCATCGTCGCGCGCGTTAGCCCGATGGCGTAAAACGGCCCAACGGTTTGCGATGGCGTTTGTTTCATTTTACGGTGGCCTCAAACGGCGTGGCCTGCCGTCCGCGCAACGTACGGATCAATCCGATAGCGTAAAATCGGCGTTGTTTCATTTTCCGGTGGTCTCAAACGGCGTGGCCTGCCGTCCGCGCAAGACGATGTCGAAACGATAGCCCAACGCAAACTCGGGCTCGGTCGCGTCATGGGCATAGGAAGCGATGAGTCTCTGCCGTGCTCTCTTGCTTGGAATCGAGTTTAGAATCGGATCAAGAGGAATCAAGGGATCCCCCGGAAAGAACATCTGGGTCACCAGCCGCGTCACAAAACTCGGGCCGAATAACGAGAGATGAATATGCGCCGGTCGCCATGCGTTGGCGTGATTGAGCCAGGGATAGGCGCCGGGCCTGATCGTGAGGTAGCGATATTCGCCTTTGTCATTGGTCACACAGCGGCCGGCGCCGATGAAGTTGGGGTCCAGGGGCGCATTGTGTTGGTCCACCGCATGGCGATACCGACCGGCGGCATTCGCCTGCCAGATCTCGATCAACGTATTCGGGATGGGCCGGTCATTTTCATCTAACACGCGCCCCACGACTATTAACCGTTCCCCCATCGCCTCCATTCCGGCATTCGCGCTGCGTGTGAGATCATTCTCGCCCGGCTCCAACCTGACATCGCTGAAAAGCGGTCCGGTAATTTCGGACAGCGTTTGTTGGATTGGCACCAGGCGTTTCAGCGGGCCCCGCTTGACCGACGAGCCGTAGGCCTTAAACATGTAAGGCGGGTGACTTTTCCAATCACGGGGATTATAAGGTTTGATTTCCATCATGACCGTTACCTCCCGGAGCTATTTACCTTCGTTCTCCAGCTCTTGGTAAACCCGCTTTGCAATCGCAAAAGCGGTGTTTGCCGCCGGCACGCCGGCGTAGACTGAAACCTGGAGCAACACCTCCCTAACCTCATCGGGAGTCACGCCGGTGTTGCGCGTCGCGCGGATATGCATGGCCATTTCGTCATATTTCCCCAAGGCCGCGAGCATCGCGATGGTCAGCATATGCCGTGTTTTTTTGTCGATTCCAGGCCGTGTCCATATAGTTCCCCAGGCGCCTTCGGTAATGATACGCTGAAAGTCAGCGTCGAAATCGGTCTTGTTGGCCTCGGCCCGGGCGACGTGTGCGGTTCCCAGCACGGACTTGCGGATCGCCATTCCCTTTTCAAATGCGTCGTCAGACAAGGTTCACCTCCCGAAAAAAGTCGATCATTCGCCGAGCCATGGCTTCGGGCTGCTCTATACAAGAGAGATGCCCGGCCTCACCGATGAGAGAAAAGCGGGCGCCGGGAATCGCGCGTGCCAGTTCCTGTCCCAGCTCGGGGGGTGTGGCAATATCCTGATCTCCACATAGCACGAGGGTTGGTTTGCCAATACCGGGAGCCTGAGCGGTGAGGTCCGCGTCTCGTAATGCGTAGCACGTCCCTAAATAACCCTCGACTGGCATCCGGTGCAGCATATTGGCATAACCGCGCAGTTCCACGTTGCGGCGATCTCGGAACGCCTGGGTAAACCATCGCTCCATGGAAAAGTCAACCAAGGGAGCCAAGCCCGACTGCCTGACCGTTGCAATACGCTCCTCCCAACTGGCGAGCGAACCGATCCTCAAGCCGGTATCGCAGAGCACAAGCGCGCGCAAGCGTTGGGGGTGACTGATCGCAAAACGTTGCGCGATGAGCCCGCCGACGGAGAGCCCGCACACTGCGGCGTCTTTGATTTCGAGACGATCCAGCACTCCGACTAGATCCAGCATGAGATCATCAAGGGAATAAGGCGGTGCCGGCGCATCACTCAATCCATGGCCCCGGCTGTCATAACGGATAATGCTAAAATCGCCGGCCAAATGCGGAACCAGCCCATCCCAAATCCGCAAATCACTGCCGAGAGAGTTGCAGAACACCAACACGGGCTTATGCTTTCTTGCCTCCAGCGCGTAGTGATGAGTGATCCCATTGGCTTCTAGAAAAAACATCGGCGTCTCCTTCTTAATCCGGGGGTGCTTTTATCATACTTCACGGCAGAACGATAATAATTCCGCCAGTGGTGCAGCAAGGCTATGCCGCCAAACAAACCGTTCTTGTATGACTACCTTTTAAGCATTCTGCTGGCGCGAGATTAGTCAACCGCCTTATCCAGATGCAAAGACGGCTCGCGGCCCGGCTAAAATGGCGCTTGGTGTTTTCGAGAGCCTTAACATGAACCGAATTTTCTCAAAGATTTCGATTCCCTTTCCGTTACTAGCGAGCTCGCCGAAAAACTCCGAGAGACTTTCGGGCCGACCGCTAGCCTCTCCACGGGGCGACAGTGGTGGCATATTGATTGCGTGATGCTCGGCCCGGTAGGTTGAAGAGAAAAGAGCATCGACGCTATAAAACGTCTGTAATTTGGCCGGGCCGACTCTCGGTCCTTGACTCCTGCGCGTGAATCAGCGCTGGATATATCAGGCACTAAGGCGGCCAGGGTGTAGCGAGGCTGGCTAATGAAATTCCCATCCTACGACACGGCTGAATTCTACGACGAGATGTTTCTCCCCGACGGCTGTGCCCGCCTCGGCACCGGTGTGCTCAAGGATCGGATTGAGTCCCTACCCGACGGCGAGCTGCTGTTGCGCCAGGAGGCGGCAGAGAGCTTGTTGCTGCAGAGCGGCATTACCTTTAACGTTTATGGCGACACCGCCGCCACCGAAAGGATTTTTCCCTTTGACGTCATCCCGCGCATCGTCGAGGCTTCCGAGTGGGACTGGATCGAAAAGGGACTCAAGCAGCGCGTCTATGCGCTCAATCTTTTTATCGACGATATCTATCACGAACAAAAAATCGTTAAAGAAAATATCGTCCCGGAATATCTGATCCGCTCCGCTCGTTCGTTTAGACAAGCCTGTGTCGGCCTCAATCCGCCTCAAGGTATCTGGTGTCACATCACCGGCACCGACCTGGTGCGTGACCGGGACGGGCAGATTTATGTCCTGGAAGATAATCTGCGCTGTCCGTCGGGAGTCTCCTACGTCCTGGAAAACCGCCGGGTGATGAAGCGAACTTTTCCCCAGGTTTTCGAGGCTTCCCGCGTCCGTCCCGTGGATGAATATCCCAGCCGTTTGCTGTCGATGCTGCAGTCGCTTTTCCCCACCGCCCTGGACTCGCCTAAAGTCGCGGTGCTAACGCCGGGAATCTACAATTCGGCCTATTTCGAGCACGCCTTCCTGGCACAGCAGATGGGCGTCGAATTGGTGGAAGGAAGCGACTTGGTCATCGTTAACGGACGGGTGATGATGCGCACCACGAACGGGTTTGAACGGGTCGATGTCCTGTATCGGCGCATCGATGACGACTTTCTCGATCCTCAGGTCTTCCGCCCGGACTCGCTATTGGGCGTTGCCGGTCTGATGGATGTGTACAAAAAGGGCGGCGTTGCATTAGCCAATGCGCCGGGCACCGGTGTTGCGGACGACAAGTCCATCTATGCCTATGTGCCGAAGATCATCGAGTACTATCTGGGAGAAAAAATCCTCATTCCCAACGTGCCCACCTATATCTGCGCCGAGGAAAAAGACCGCTCCTATGTGATTGCCCATTTGGCTGAACTCGTCGTCAAAGCGGTCAATGAATCCGGCGGCTACGGTATGCTGGTCGGTCCCCACTGCACAGAGAACGAACGCGCGGAATTCGCGCGCCGGATCCTGGATAACCCGCGCAACTACATCGCGCAGCCCACCCTGGGGCTTTCCCGCGCGCCGGTCATCGTTGATAGGGAGTTCGCCGGACGGCATGTCGATTTGCGCCCCTACATTCTCTATGGCAAAGATATTTACGTTCTTCCCGGAGGATTGACCCGGGTTGCGCTCAAAAAAGGCTCCCTCGTAGTTAACTCCTCTCAGGGTGGCGGTAGCAAGGACACTTGGGTGCTCCTTCCCTAGCCGGGACTACTAGAGGACGCGCAAGCGCCGACACGATTGGAGTACTGGAGTGACGGAGTGATGAGGACTTCATCTAAAAGCCAGCATTCCAATACTCCAATACTCCAACAACCTATGCCCCGCAATTTATGCTAAGTCGAGTCGCCAATTCGATCTACTGGTTGAGCCGTTACATGGAACGGGCCGAAAATGTCGCGCGCTTCATCGATGTGAATCTGCAAATGATCCTCGATCTCCCGAGCGGCTCCACCGAGCAGTGGGCGCCGTTGGTTATCATCACCGGCGATGACAAGGCGTTCGCCGCCCGCTTCAAGGGGGCGACGCGAGAAAACGTGATTCGGTTTCTCACTTTCGACACAGACAACTCCAACTCGATCATTTCTTGCCTGCGCGCCGCCCGTGAGAATGCCCGCACCATACGAGAGGCCATTTCCTCCGAAATGTGGGAGCAGATCAACACTTGCCACTTAATGGTCAACGCCGCCGCATCCGACCCGCGAATTATGGCTTCGCCCTATAGTTTCTTCAATGAGGTGAAAAAGGCCAGCCACCTGTTCGACGGCATCACGGAGGCAACGATGTTGCACGGCGAAGGTTGGCATTTTTATCGGATGGGCCGCTTGCTGGAGCGGGCGGACAAGACGTCGCGGCTGCTGGACGTGAAATATTTTATCCTGCTGCCGTCGGCCGCCGATGTCGGCACGCCGCTGGACGATATTCAATGGGCCGCGGTGTTGCGATCGGCGAGCGCCTTGGAAATGTACCGCAAACGCCATGGTCCCATCGCGCCGGAGCAGATTATCGAGTTTCTTGTCCTCGACCGTGAATTCCCGCGCTCGGTCCACTATTGCCTCACCACGGCCAATGACTCGCTGCACGCCATCTCCGGCACCCCCGTCGGTATGTACCGCAATCCGGCCGAGCAGCACCTCGGCCGGCTGCGCGCCGAGCTCGCCTACACCGATACGCAGCAGATCATCGGCAGAGGGTTGCACGAATTTCTCGACGCACTACAGAAAAAACTTAATCTAATAGACCAGTCTATTTTCGATACTTTCTTCGCTCTCCGTCCTATCGGGGGAGCCGGGTCGCTGGTGTCGATCTAGGGTGGCTGGATGACGTTCTGCCTGGGAATCAAATTGTCCGATGGCCTGGTCGGCATTGCCGACACCCGGGTCCTATCCGGCAACGAGATGGTCGTGGCGCGCAAAGTCTCGGTTTACCAGCAGGGTCGTCAGGCCATGTTTGTCATGACTGCGGGTCTCCGATCGTTGAGAGACAAGGCGGTGACCTACTTCGACGAATCCATGACACAGCATGAGGAACCCCTCGACCACCTGTTCAAAGCGGTCAATTTGTTTGCCGCCCAGCTCCGCCGGGTCGCTCAGGAAGACAAAGAATCTCTGCAAGCCAGCGGCTTGACCTTTGATTTTTCCGCGCTTATCGGCGGCCAGTTCGAGCACGATAAGGAACACAAGCTTTTTCTCGTCTACCCCCAAGGGAATTGGATCGAGGTCGCTCAGGAAACCCCTTATCAAATCATCGGCGCATCGGGGTATGGCAAGCCCATTCTTGACCGCACGCTCAAGTACCAGGACCCGATGCGGTTCGCCCTAAAAGTCGGCTGCCTGGCATTCGACTCCAGCCGCATCAGTGCGGCGGGGGTGGATTTTCCCATCGATGTGGTGCTCTATAAGGGCGGCAGCTATCGGATCATCGAACACCGCTATGAGAAGGAGGATCTACTGCATGCCTCCAACTGGTGGCAGGAACGCTTGCGAGCGTCGGTGAACGAGCTGCCGGACGAATGGATTGAACCGGCAATCGCCGGTTTGAAAGCGTGAGTTTCAGTTGCTGCTCAGGACCGTATCTCCCTGCCTCCCTGTCTGATAACTGATGACATGTCCCCTTCTTTCCCCATCCCCTCGTCTCCCTGTCCGTTTATCTAAGGAACAGCCTATAAGCCGGGTTGCCGGTCTCCTCGGCAGCTTCGTAACCGAGGCTGTCGAGAAAGCGCTGAAATGCCTTCTGGTCGCGGGGCGGGACCTGCATGCCGACCAGCACGCGGCCGAAGTCGGCGCCGTGAGAACGGTAATGAAAGAGCGAGATATTCCAGCGCCCGCCCATCTTCTCAAGGAAATTCATCAGCGCCCGCGGCCGCTCGGGAAATTCGAAACGGTAGAGAATCTCGTGCGCCGCGGTGGGCGCGCGGCCGCCCACCAGGTGACGGACGTGCAGCTTGGCCATCTCGTTGTCCGTCATGTCGAGGGTCGCATAGCCGTGGCGCCTGAGGGTCGAGGCAAACCGCTGGATCTCTGAGCTGCCCCGCACCTGAACGCCGACAAAAATGTGCGCCCGTCCGGGGCCGGCATAGCGATAGTTGAACTCGGTGATATTGTGATTGCCGACCACGGCACAGAACCGCTTGAGCGCGCCGGGACGTTCGGGAATCGTCACTGCGAAGACGGCCTCGCGGCGCTCGCCGATCTCCGCCCGCTCGGCCACGTGGCGCAGCCGGTCGAAGTTGACGTTGGCGCCCGAGGCGATGGCGATCAGCCGGCGATTACGCCAGCGCCGGGCCGCCACATAGCGCTTGAGCCCGGCGACCGAAAGCGCGCCGGCAGGCTCGAGGACGGAGCGGCAATCTTCAAAGACTTCCTTCATCGCGGCACAGATCTCGTCGTTCGAGACCAGTACGATCTCGTCGACCCATTTTCGGCATAGCCTCAGAGTCTCCCGGCCTACCCGCCGCACGGCAACGCCGTCGGCAAACATACCGACGTGTTTGAGTACGACCTGCCTCCCGCTCCGAAGCGACCGATGCATCGCGTCCGCGTCTTCGGGCTCGACGCCGATGATTTTTACCCCGGGCCGAATCTCCTTGACGTAAGCGGCAATCCCGGCGATGAGGCCGCCGCCACCGACGGGAACAAAGATCGCGTCCAAGCCGCCCGTATGTTGCTTCAGAATCTCGAGCCCGATCGTGCCCTGCCCGGCGATTACGTCGGGATCGTCGTAGGGATGCACGAAGGCAAGCCTCCGTTCGGCGGCGAGCCTGCGCGCGTGGTCGTAGGCGGCATCATAGTTGTCGCCGTAGAGCACGACTCTGCCGCCGAGGGCCCGCACCGCGTCTATTTTGATTTGCGCCGTGGTGCGCGGCATAACGATGGTCGCTTTGGCACCGAGGTGCCCCGCGGCCAGGGCGACGCCTTGGGCGTGGTTGCCGGCGGAAGAGGCAACCACGCCTTTCTTCAACGTCGCGGGGTCAAGACGGGCCATCTTGTTGTAGGCGCCGCGGCACTTGAAGGAGAAGACCGGCTGCAGGTCCTCACGCTTCAACCACACCTGGTTATGGAAGCGCCGCGACAGGATCGGGGCGTGCTCGAGGGGAGTCTCCCGCGCTACTTCGTAAACCCGCGCGTTTAGAATTCGCTTTAGATAACTTTGCGGCAACTGCGTGCTCCTTCTACTTGCGCTCCGTCGATTTTTGATTCCACTCAACTGTGGGGTCTACAGCAAATAGTGTAGATTACATTCATTGCCGCCTTTTGCCAAAGCCATCAAGCGTCGATTGTGTTGCGGCCACGCGCTCCGCGGCAGGCTTTGACAGCGACAATCATACCGGACTAATAGGTAAGCCAATGGCCGGCCCGGTAATTCATGCGTCCGGGCCACCACATAGGAATCTGACTGCGTGCAAAGACAGGAGATCAAGATGAGCATCGACAGCACTCCGTTAAAGGCGTTGGCCGGGCTGGTTCTCGGAGCATCTTTGGTTTTGCCGGCATGGGCTTTCGGGCAGGCGCCTTTCTACCAGGGCAAGACGATTACGATCATTCAGGCGCGCGAGGCCGGGGGTACCGGAGACCTGCGCGTAAGGGCGCAAGTCCCGTTTCTCCAAAAATACATCCCGGGCAATCCGACCATCGTCCTTGAGTTCATGCCCGGCGGCGGTGGTCGAAAGGCCGCGAATCATATCTACCGGACATCCGCTCCCGATGGCCTTACCATCGGCGCGATGACACCGGGTTTTGTGCCGAGCGCCGTGCTCGGCGAGACCGGCGTGTTGTACGACACCGACAAGACCATTTATCTCGGCTCACCGGACGGCGCCGCCCAATGGGTTTTTGGCACGCGCAGGGAGGCGGGCGCCAACAATTTGGAAAAGCTCCGCTCCATACCGGGGTTGCGGATCGGCGCCCAGGCGGTGGGACATCCTATCTATTTGACCGGCCGGTTGTTCGTCTATCTGCTCGGCCTGAGAGAGCCTAAATTTGTTACTGGATACAGCACCCAGGAACTTGATATTGCACTCCTGCGTGGTGAAGTGGATGGTAGATCGAACCTGGCGGAGACCATCGTCCTGCGTAACTTCGAATGGATAGAAAAGGGCCTGGTCGATTTTCATGCAATCATCGAAGTCCCCAAAGGAAACAAGCAGTCACACTTTGCCAAGGTGCCCGAGCTAGAAACCTTCGCCAGAACCGACAGAGAGCGGCAAGTGCTGACTTTGCTGCGTGGCTTCAGGGCCACCGGCTCGCCCAATATCCTTCCTCCGGGAACGCCTAAAGAGCGGGTCCACATCCTGCAAGAAGCGATGCGCAAGACCTTTAAAGACCCGGAGTTTCACAAAGAATTCAAAAAGCTCGCCGGTGACGAAGCGGCGCCCCTGATGCCGGAGGAGCTGGAGAAGGCGATCAAGGAGATGCCCCGGGACCGCGAAGTTATCGACTTCTTCAAGAAACTTTCGACTGCGGATGCCATGCCGGCGCGTTGAAGGGAAATCGGGATCTCTCACCGGGCTCCGTCCGTTCGGATAGTCGCAGTAATGGTATTTCGCGACCCGTTCGTTGCTGATAGATAGCGAAGTTAGGGTACAGATTTATCAATCGTGGCCAGATACGTTTTCTCTCCTCAGGAGAGACAGTGCCGGCGAAAATCGGCCGGCGCTCGCGGTTTATTATGACTTCGGCTTCCGGACAGAACTCAAGATTGAGGTACCACCTCGGATGCATGTCGTTGCCGCCAAAGGACGCAACTACAATCAGATCGGCGCCATTTTGGAGATAGAGAACCGGTGTTGTTCTCTCGCGACCGGTTTTGCGGCCCCGCGTGGTGAGCAGCATTAAGGGAGCTCTTCCGAACGCGTTGCCCAGTTTTCCTCCAGTTAGTTTCCACAACCACACGTGAAGTCGCCCGATCAAGCGAATAGTTCTCGGCTTTAGACGAGCCATACCCGACACGGTATCACATTAGGACAGCCGGGTATCTGTACAACAAACAACAAAATATTTAGTCCTGTCGTCCGTTCATGATCACAGAAATCACCATCCTTGCCGAAGAGGACGAGATTCTCGACACTGCCGCGTTCCCATATTTCCCTGTCAGTGGCCCCCCTCAAAACACGGCGGAAACGCTGTTAGACGGACGGCTACACTGTTCCGCGCTATCTGACTTCAAAATGGCTGCTCGAAATGCGAGACTGAACCTTGTCCTAGCGGGCGAACGCGACCCTGGCGGCATCGAGCCGATTTAGGGAATGGGTCAAACGTCCACGACTTCAGCGGCACGTCGGTTTATGGCGAAAGCAGCGAGCGAGGTTACAGACAACCAATCGGCGGGGCAGCCTGCGGCTCGCGGGCTGCGCCTGGACTTGATCGGCCAGCGGCTCATTTTGGTGGTTGTGGCTGTCGGTATCTGGTGGTTTTCGTCGTTGTCGGTGCCGCACTACATATTGCCCGGGCCGGCGCGAGTTTGGGAAGCGCTGAAGCTCATCACCGCCAACGGCGATTTGTGGAGCAATCTCGCCATCACGCTCTGGCGGGTTACCGTCGGCTTCGTGGTTGCCGCGCTGGTAGGACTGCCGTTGGGCGTCCTGCTTGGGGCGAACAAACGCGCCGGCGAGTTTTTTGAACCGGTGCTGCCGGTCTTGAATACAGTCTCTTCGGCCATCTGGGCGATCTTCGCGATCATATGGTTCGGTATTTCCAACGCCACCACGATATTCGTGGTGTTCATGACGGCGATGCCTTTGATCATCACCAACGTCTGGCAGGGCACCCGCACGGTGAACGCCGATTTTATCGAGCTCGCGCAGGTGCTGCGCATGCCGGACTGGAAAGTCATGACGAAAATCTACCTGCCGACCATTCTTCCCTACTTCTTCTCCGGCGCCCGGCTCGCCTTTGGTTTCGGCTGGCGCGTGTCACTGGTCGCCGAAACCATCGGTTCTTCCAGCGGCGTTGGCTATCGTCTCAGGCAAGCCGCGGACTTGATCCGAACCGACCAGGTATTCGCCTGGACCTTGACCCTGGTGATCATGATGACCACGATTGAAATGGGTATCCTGAAGCCGCTAGAAAGTTACCTGTTCCGCTGGAAAAAAGGTGCGGACACGCAATGATCTGGGCCGCGTGGAGCGGCGCGTCGGAAAATAAACGTCGGTGATGAATCAAACTGAAGTCACGGAGCAAGCATGTAACGACCCGGAGCAAACACCGCCGGCGATCCGGCTGAGCGGTGTCAGCAAAAGCTTTCGCCGGGGAGGCGGCCTGCCGCTGGAGGTGCTGAAGGATGTCAATCTCACGGTTGCGCCCCAGGCAATCGTCGGATTGATCGGCGCATCCGGCTCCGGCAAGAGCACCTTGCTCAACATCATTGCCGGCATCCTAACGCCCGACCGCGGCCAGGTCTGTATCTGCGGCGCGGCTACCGAAGATTTCAACGACTGGTGCGTCGTGAGCTACATGTTCCAGGACGACCGCCTGCTGCCGTGGCGCACCGCGATCCGCAATGTCGAGTTCGCCCTGGAAGCCGGATCCATCGCGAAAAAAGATCGCGTCCGGCGCGCCCGTGAAGCGCTGCAACTGGTCGAACTGGAGAGCTTCGAAGAGGCGTTCCCCTACCAGCTTTCCGGCGGTATGCGCAGCCGCGTGGCGCTCGCTCGAAGCCTGGTGACCGAGCCGCGCATTCTGCTGATGGACGAACCGTTCTCCCGGCTCGACGCGCAAACGCGCGAGTCTATGCATGAAGAGCTGTTGCGCGTTCACCGGCTAAAGCGGATGACCGTAGTGTTTGTGACCCATGACGTCGCGGAAGCCGTGTTGCTGGCCGATCAGGTGGCGGTGATGTCTCCGCGGCCGGGCACGATCCGAGAAGTGGTGGAGATCACGCCGGCGCGGCCGCGGGACATAACTCACCCGGAGGTGACCAGCACCATGCAACGGCTTCGGGCATTGATTTGAATTGGCCTTTGCGGGCTTCCGTGTAGCTCAACGCAGAGGCCTGGTGGAGAAAGATATAAAGATTACAGCGCGGAGAAGAGCGAATCAAAACGTTATCTTATTTAAACCCTCTGCGCCCTTTGCGTGCTCTGCGGTAAAATTTTTCTCTTCTCTTGTTTGGTTGCGGCTCTGCCGCTGGGGCCTCTATGGTGAATGTTGCGTCCCTTTACCGTCCATCCGTTCGATTTAAGGAGGCAAAGATGAAAACAACAAAAGTGATCCTGGCCGCATTGGCATGGGCCGTCGCATTGTCGGTTCCCGGGTCCCTCTTCGCGCAAAAAATGCGGGTCGGCTACTG
The DNA here is from genome assembly GCA_036794995.1 of Thermodesulfobacteriota bacterium. GTDB lineage: Bacteria > Desulfobacterota > Binatia > UBA9968 > UBA9968 > DAIRFP01. Next base: position 16,695 of record DAIRFP010000081.1, read on the forward strand.
GACCAGCGGCTTTAGCCTGGGGTTTGGCGCCGTAATGGAGCAGATGAAATTCGCCGAAAACCAGGGCCTCAACGTCGAATGGATTAAATTTGCCGAGGTCAATGGACCGACCCGCGCAATCGTGTCGAATGCCATCGATGTTGCCTTTGCCGCACCCTCCACGAACTCCATCGGCATCGCTGCCGATGGCGTGCCGGTGAAGATCGTGCTGGCGACGCAGATCGCGGAGGCGCAAATCGTCGTACTCGACGGTTCGCCGGTCAAGAGTATCACTGACCTTAAAGGCAAGCAGATCGGCATGTCGCCTCCGGGAAGCGCGACCCATGCCATCGCCACGGCCATTCTCGACCAAAACTTCGGCATTAAGCCTAACGAATACCGCGTCGCTCCGGGAAACGAGGGTCAGTTGGCTCAATTTCTCACGCAGAAGGAAATCGATGCCGGGGTGCTCCGTTCCGTGACCCTGGCGCAGATGGAAGAGGTCAAACTGCGGCGGCTCGGAAGCGTAGTCGACGAGTGGAAAAAACTTACCAAGGGGAATGCGCCGCCGATCCTCGCAGTGACCATCGTCTATAGCGATTACCTCGCCAAGAATGCCGAAGCGGTGGCGAAATTCATTGCCGCGACGAACACCGGGCTCCAATACGGCTCTAAAAACAAGCAGCGGGTCGCCGAGATATTGCAGAAAGCCGCGAACATGAATGCCACTGACGCCCGCGCCTACGCCAACCAATGGGACGGTGCGTACATTGCGAGCTTCGAACCGGCGGATATCGCGTCGCTGAAGCGGATGTACGATATCGTCAAAGCGGCGGGCGGTGCCACCAAGGACGCACCCGACAGCGCCTTCGACGCCGGCCCCTATATGCGGGCGAAGAAGATCAAGTAGCTAGCGGAATTCTCGAAGGGCTTGGCGGTAGGCCCTCGCGGCGAGCGGACGCCGATGTAGCAAAGCCACCGTTGACTCTTGCCGGTCGACAACCGCGGGCCCATGACCGCGAATGGGGGGGATGCCCGGAATCAAATCTTTTTCGGCAAAACTTATTGACCGTCCCTTGGCTTTCATGGGCGCGGAATGATAGAGCGAAGCATGACTGAAACCTACGAAAAGCATAATATTCAGGCCTCGGCGTGGCATCTTGCTGATCCCAAGGGTTGGAAACCGCGCATTTTAGTCGGCTGGAGCGAAGCCGGCCACGAGGTGATTAAGAGCTTCACCATCCAACGCACCTTCGCCACGGAAAAAGAAGCTCAGTTGGACGGTCTCCTATTCGCCAAGACATGGATCGATGGTGGCAAACCGCTTTGCAGCGATGACGAATCCGTCATAGCGGCATCGCGGTTCCCGAATCAGAAAAGATAGTGCAGCAGATTCCCTTTACTGAAGTGTAGGAGGTTTTTTATGCGGCAGTTTCAATCTAAGCGCGCTTTTGGCCTCATTCTCGCTGCGCTCTTGCCAGCTGCGTTGGCCATGCTGGACGCCAGTCTGGCCTTTTCACAGGCGCCGTTTTTCCAGGGGAAGACGATTACTCTCATCGTCGGCGCCGGTCCCGGCGGGATGGGTGACTTGCGCGCTAAAGCCCTGGCATCGGTACTCACCAAACACATTCCCGGAAATCCGACCATCACTTTTCAATATATGCCCGGCGGCGGCGGTCGGAAAGCGGCCAATCATCTTTACAACACCGCCCGCCCCGACGGTCTTACCCTATTCCGTATTTCCAGCAGCATCGTGCCCTATGCCGTGCTCGGGGAGCCCGGCGTTCAGTACGATGTCGACAAGCTCATTTATCTCGGCACCACCGAGCACATGCTTTACTATCTCTTCAATACGCGCAAAGAGGCGGGGCTCAACACTTTAGCCAAACTCCGCGCCGCCACAGGGGTTCGCATCGGCAGCGCTCCCGTGGGCCACACCGGCTACATACACAGTCGCCTGATCGCCTACCTGCTCGATATGAAAGAGCCGAGGATCATTCCCGGATACGAAAACGAAGACCTCGATATCGCTTTTGCCCGCGGCGAAGTGGACGCGCAAGTAGCTTCCACAGGCACGGTCATCGAGCACGATTTAGTGAACAAACAGCTGGCCGATTTTCACGCCGCCATCGAGTTTCCCAGAGGCCGGAAAGATCCTCGTTTCGCCCAGCTGAATCTTCCGGACATCGAGACCTTCGCCAAGTCGGAGAAGGAGAAACAGCTGTTGACCATGGTGCGTGCTTTCAGATCCATCGGCACGGCGCTACTGTTGCCACCGGGGACTCCCAAGGATCGGGTGGAGATTTACAAGGAAGCCGTGCGAAAAACCCATACGGATCCTGAATTCATCAATGAGTACCGCAAGCTCACCGGCGGGGATAATCCGACGCCGCTGATGCCTGATGAGCAAGCCCAGGTAGTCAAGGACATTCCGCGCGACGCCGAAACCATCGAGCTGTTCAAAAAATTTGCCGGCACAGGACCGCTACCGTCGCGCTAGAGGGATTCATCGCGGGCGCTTCTACATAACCCCCGCCTGCAGCGACAAAAACCAGCCCGAGGGAGGAAACGAAAACATGGCAGAGCAAGCACTCGTGGTGCAGGGTGGAAAACTGATCGATGGCACCGGCCGGGCGCCGGTCGAGAATGCCGTCATCGTGATCCAGTCGGGCAGGTTCCAGGCGGTCGGAGGTCGCGGCGAAGTTTCTATTCCTGCCGGCGCGCGCGTGGTCGATGTCACGGGCAAGACCGTGCTGCCGGGCTTCATCGACGGTCATGGCCACTTGGAGGATTTCCATGGAGAGCTTTATCTCCATCTGGGAATTACCACCTGCGCCAATATCGAGATCTACCAAGATGGTCCTTGGACCCTGGCGCAAAAACAGGGTACCGACCTGGGCAAAATTCGCGGGCCGCGGATTTGGATGTCCGGCCGGGCCATCGGCGGCGTGAGCACCGGGCACGATGCATTCGGCTCGAAAACCGCCCGCGACAACATCATCGTCACAACGGCGGACGAGGTGCGCAAAGCGGTGCAGCGAAAAAAGGAAATCGGCTGCGAGATCCTCAAGGTTAATGAGTTTCTTTCTTTGGACCTGGTGAAAGTCGCGGTTGACCAAGCCCATGATCTGGGCATGGCGGTGGCCGCCCACAGTTGGGACGTCGTCGGCTCTGTCAAGGCGGGTGTTGACGCCATCGAGCATATCTGGTCGGTGGGCTACAGCTCTATCCCTTATGCCCCTGCAAGGCGCAAGCTGGCCCAGGACCGGCTGGGAGGTGTGATCGATCAGGAGCTCGCCGGCGCTTACTACCAAACCGAAAATTTCGACGCAGTGATCGGCGCGATGGTGGAACACCGGGTCGCCTGGACCCCGACCATCGCCAAATGGCTGCGGCCTTTTTCGCCGAGCGCCAAGCGCTTCAGAGAAAGAGAAAACCAAATCTTGAACGACCCCAATGCCGATCTCCCGGTTGCGGTCCGCGCGGTAACCGATAACGCCTATGACAAGTTGCTCAAACGCTATACGCCCGAGCAGCGCGCGCAAGCCAAAGTCGGTTATGAAAAGGCCAGCGAATTTATCCGCCGTTTCGTCCAGGCTGGCGGCATCCTGAAGGAAGGTTCGGACCCGCCCCGCGGCATGGCGGCCTTGCTCATGCATCAGGCCCTGACGATGGACGTGGAGGCGGGAGTGCCGCCGATGACGGCGATCCAGGCTGCCACGCTCAACGTCGCCAAGACTTTCAAGAAGGACAAGGACTACGGCAGCGTCGAGCCCGGCAAGGTCGCAGACCTATCCATCGTTGAAGGAGACCCGCTGCAAGACATCTGGATGACGCAAAATGTCAAGCTGGTGATCCTGGACGGAAAGGTCATCGATATCGGATTTCAAAAGTATAAGAATCCGATTCCGTCATTCTATTCCTACCAGAGCTTGCCGTTGGACCTCGAAATAGCGCCGCTCTTTCTCATCGAGGGATCCGGTCCCACAACACTCAGGGTACGTGGCCAAGGGGGAATGTGGCCGTTCCACCAGGTCATGTTGAACGGCGAGCCGCTGCCGACCAGTTTTGTCTCAAAGGACGAGCTTAAGGCGACGATTTCACCGGAAGCGATCCCAAAGGCGGGCACGTACATTGTCACGCTCAAGTGCGAAGGTGAGGCGTTCCCCGAGTCCCATCGCGCCCATCTGGTGGTGGGCTTCAAACCATAGCAGGCTGCTGAAAAAGCCTCATATGCTTCGTTGCGCTCAATCGCCTCGCTAC
>DAIRFP010000082.1:0-20894 GCA_036794995.1 Thermodesulfobacteriota bacterium
TATCCGGAAGCGAGGGGTTTCGCCAGCGCGCCGGTGGAACCCAGCGCTGCGTTTTACAGTACGGATCTCCGAGAATTCATTTTGCCCTACGACGCCGTCCGTGAAGCCGTGTCGCCTGATGACACCTTGCTCGATTTCCTGCAGACGACCTACGAAGCCGCGGCGAATTTGGCGAACTGGGACCGGACCTTCTTGGAACGGAAAATGTAGGCGATCCACGGAGCCGGGCGCATTTTAGAAAACAGCGGAAGTGTCCCGCAACAAGGAGGGTTTTTTTCAATGCCGCATGGCGTGGGCAATGACTTCGAAGACGACGATTCCGAGGGTGGCTAGCGCCGCCGCGAGCACGAAAAGGCTCTGGCGCTTTTCCAAAGTCGTCATTGCCACGAGATGCGGGCCGACTTTTTCTTGGACTCTGAGCTTGCGAGCGTGCCAGAGAGTGTAGAGGTTCGCCAGCGCGGCCAAGCTTGCCAGGACAAGAATGGGTAAGCGCGCGACACTTTGATCTAGGAAAACGAGCGCGCCCGCCAGGCCAAAGAGTCCGCCGGCGCCGAAGGCGACGGCCAAGGGACCGATCAAGGTCGATACCGCGCAGGGAGCTCCCAGAATGCCAAAGATGATTGCGCCTAAGCTCGTTCTTTCTCTTACCGGCGTTGCCACTGCGTCGTCAGCTGGACGGATGCCTCCCTTCCCATGTAACCGATAAGCCGTTACCGGCTCTCGGAATCCCTTGAGCACGAGCAGCTCCGGCCGCGCTTCAGGAAAGGCGGCAGAGTGCTTGGCGAAACTTTCTTCGCCGATCAGGATTTCTCCTGCGCCGGCTTTGCCTTGAAGCCGTGCGGCGAGATTGACCACATCGCCGATGGCCGTGTAATCTTTGTTGTCTTCGGAACCGAGCCGGCCGACGCGGGCATAACCGGTGGCGATGCCGACGGAGGCTTCCAGAGAAAGCCCGAAGCGATCTCCCAAGCTTTTGAGGGCAGACCCTAGTTCGCCGGCCGCCAGAATCGCGCGACGAGCGTGATCGTCATGACGAATCGGTACGTTGAACAGAGCCATGACGGCGTCGCCGATGTACTTGTCGATAAAGGCGCCGTGTTTCACCAGGGCTTCGGTGGCCATCCTCAGAAAAGCATCGACAACTTCATGGGTTCTTTCCGCGCCGAGATCGTGGGTCAGTTCCGTAAAGGATGTTAAGTCGGCGAACAGCACCGTAATTTCCGCCAGCCGCCCTTCTTCGATGTGGGTGCTGCAACGAGTACAGATGTTGGGGTTGCGCGAGCTACGCCTTATGCCGACGCTGCGAAACACGAGGCTCATGACGCCGGACAACAGCGTGCCGCAAACGCGGCATTGCGCCGAGAGGCTGGAGATGGCCGGTGGACTCATGAGCGGATTGGATAGACTCCCTTGGTAAGTCTGATTATCTAGCACAAACGGAGCAAAAATGATCAAACTCTATCAGTTCAGTCCCGCCTGGGGATTGCCCAATCCCAGCCCGTTTTGCATGAAAGTCGAGACCTATCTGCGCATGGTCGGGCTTCCTTATGAAACCATCAATGGCGCGCTGCCTTTCAAAGCGCCTAAGAAAAAACTTCCTTATATCGAGGACGGAAGGCAACTGATCGCTGATTCGGGATTCATTCTGGAATATCTAAAAAAGACCTATGGGGATCCTTTGGACACGGCTCTTTCGGATGCCGACAGGGTCATTGCGCATGCGCTCCGCCGGTTGTTTGAGGAGAATCTATATTGGGTTGCGCTCTATACGCGATGGATGGAGGAGTCGATTTACGTGGAAACGCGCCAGGTATTCTTTGGTGGTATCCCTTCGATGGTGAGAGATTTGATAGCGGGCAGAATCAGAAGAGAAATTCGCAGGTCTCTAGTTGCGCAGGGGATGGGCCGGCACAGCCGGGAAGAAATCTATGAAATAGGCAAAGCCGATCTGAATGCTATTTCGCTGTGGCTCGGCGACAAGTCATTCTTCATGGGAGCTACCCCAACTTCATTGGACGCGATTGCCTATGCATTTCTTGCCAATATTCTGGTGCCGCCGCTGGAATCGCCGCTGAAGGATCACGCTATTTCGCTGCCCAACTTGCGCGCCTACTGTGAACGAATGAAAACCCAGTACTATGAGAGCCGCTGAGTTCAATTTCCGACCGATTTTGAGATCGGGTTCAGACCTTCAACTTTGAACTATTGAACCTTGAACTCCAAACTGCACCAGTGAATTTAGACTAGCTATTCACCGCGTGCTTTCCCGCCAGGCGCGAGAAGACGGCGTTTCTTGTCTGCCCGCTGCAAGACGGATAGTTGTGAAAAAATAAACCCATGATATCTCCCGATGCATACAGTCCCTGGATCACTTGAGATCCGGTGTTGAGAACTTGCGCGTTGCCGTTTACGTGCAGGCCGCCGAAGGTAAAAGTAATGCCGCCAGTGACCGCATAGGCTTGAAAGGGCGGGACTGCGATGGGCACGGCCCAGTTGGACTTGGGCGGCTGGATACCGACTGTACATTTGCCGTCGAGTTTAGCCGAGATGAAAGGAATGTCAGCGCGCACGGCGCGATTGAATTCTTCCACCGTCCGCGTCAAAGCCGCCGGCTCGATGGCGATTTTGGCGGCGAGCTCGGCAATCGTCGAGGCTTCGACCCCCTCGGCAAAATCGCGATAGTTCGACCTGAGCAGCTCGGCGCTCTTTTGATCAAAGATCTGGTAGGCGATGCCGCCGGGCTGGCGCGATACCGCCCACCCCGTCTTGGCATACGTATAGGAACTGTAGGCTTCGCCTTCGTCGAAAAAGCGTTGTCCCAACGAGTTGACGGTTATGCCGTAGACGTAGGAATAGCGATTCGCCTTCGCGCTGCTCTCGACATCGGGGGATTTATTGTCGATGGGCGTCGCGTGGGCGCCTTGCCAGTGGCCGGCGGCTTTGGCTCCCATCGCCAGGGCCATCTGCAAGACCTCACCGGTGTCGTGTCGACTGCCGCGAACTTTCATCAAATCCGCGTTGCTGCCGAGATAGCGGGCGCGCATCTCCGGGTTTGCTTGAAAGCCGCCACTGCACAGGATCACGGCTTTGCCGACGAGATCATATTCGCCCGCCGCACTCGAAACGCGGACTCCCTCGATGCGCCGGTCGTTGCCGTGAAGCGCAGAGACGCGGGACTCGAAGCGGATTTCGATGCCCATGCGACCGGCGATCTCGCGCCACTGCAGCAGCTGGCTCAGGCCGCCACCCACGCCTCCCGTCGGATGAATCACCAGACCCGGTCTGAAGTAGTGGCGGCCGTCCATCGTGACGGGGTTTTCCGCTTCCCACTTGATGCCGGCGTCGAGCATCCAATGAATGGCGGCATTGGAATCGTCGACCAAAATCTTGGCGAGATCGACATTGATACGACCCTGGGTGACGCGCATGAGGTCGCCCGTGAATTGCTCTTTCGTGTAAGGCGGGATGACCATGAGGCGAAACTCGGATTCGTCCAGGGCCGGCAGAAACTCCCGTATCTCTTCCGCGCCGCTGTAAACAAAGCGGAAGCCGGTATGCGAGAAGCGGGCGTTGCCGCCGAACTCAGGTTCAGGGGCCTTCTCCAACATCACCACCCTCGCGGCGCCGCCCTGCCGCGCAGCGACGGCGGCTTCGAAGGCAGCGCTACCGCCGCCCACTATTATTATATCGACGTGCTGGGTTTCCATTTGCCACTCCTCGAAAGTTCAATTCTGCAAAAAACGTTCACGGCGCCGGCATGACCGTGTATCTCAGCGCGAAGGTATGGGATCCGTGCCGGAAAATCTCTTGACGAGATCGATGACTTCAGGATCTCGGGGGAGATCGCGAATGACCTCCTCCTGTTCCTCCGGCATGACCGGTGTCGCATCATCGCCGCTATTCTTCTTGTACTGATTGAGAAATTCGGGATCTTTCAAAGTCTTTCGCATCGCTTCCTGGAGAATCTGCACCCGCTCTTTAGGGGTCCGGGGCGGAAGAATCAAAGGCGCGCCGACGACTCTGAAGCCGCGGAGGACGGCCAGCAGCTTTTTGTCTCTTTCCGATTTGGCGAAGTCATCAACGGGTGGGAGGTTCGCGAGGTCCCGCACCTTGTGTCCCTTGGGAACTTCGAAGGCCAGATGAAAATCCACCAGCCGGTCCTTGATCCATTCCGGCCTCATCGTCGACGTCACCGTGACTCTGGCGTCGACTTCACCGCTGATCACGACCTGATCCAGCTCCGGCCCTTCATATCCCGGAATAAACTTTGGATCTTTGAGCGCCAGCAAATAGGCGAATACGCGGGTGAGGATATACACGGTGTGACCCACAGGCGGCGAACCCAACCGTAAACCTGTTGCTGCGCGCACTTTCTCCAGGTTGTTCAGGTTTGCCGCCTTGCGGGTCAGAAAAGAGTAGTGCACAGCGCTTTCCGAAGCGCCGAGGTAGTGAAACTTATCGATGTCGTAGCGCACCCCGGCTTCGCCCAGGACGGCGTTTGCAACCATACTGCTGGAAACACGGCCGATGGTAAGCCCATCGGGACGGGCGACGCTATACATGTGGTTCGCGGCATTGCGACCGCCTCCCCCCGGCATGTACTCCATGATAACCGTTGGCCGTCCTGGGATATATTTCTGCAGAAATGTTCCAAAGGCCTTGGTGCGCAGATCAGCGGTGCCGCCCGCGGCGGAACTGGAGATAATTGTGATGGTCTTGCCCTCGTAGAATGGAGTTTGCGTCCACGCGCATGGGGCGGCAAAAAGATTCAACAACAGACCGAGAAGTAAAACTCGGAATGAGGAGCTTGGCGTGATAGATTTTTGCGTCACGGATTCTCCCAACCTCCAAATGTGTCGTCGCTGTTCATGAGAGATCAAGCGACCATATCGAAGGATCAGCGCTCCTGTCAAATTTGCAAGCTATCCAAGTAGCTTTTACATGCTCACATCGCGGAGCGGTTTTCGAGGGCCAACGTTCGAGGGATGAGGGTGAATTCGATCGCTTTTGCGATCGTCTCTTGAAACCCAGGCAGTTGATAGCGGACGTCTTAATCTACGGGTGGGGTGAGGTCGGCTGTGCTGATCCCATCCGCAAGTCGATCAATCGGCGAACCGGTTGGATGAACCGGCATGCGAGGAAAGCGATGATGATCATCGCGGCAAGCAGCGCCAAGGTGATGGGCCACAAGAACAGGAAAAGGACTTGGTAAATCTCACTGTTGACTGCGTCAGCCCAGATACCCAAATGTACGGTTCCCAGTTGCCCCTCAAGAATCGGCCCGTGGGTTTCGTAAACCGATTTTCCTTCCAACGTTAGCTTTCGCTGGGTTACCTCACGCCGCTGATCGGAAGTAAGGATTTGCTCAAGCTCCGGGGCGAAGCTTGATGAGCTATGGGCGATCACCTTTCCTTCGCGGTCTTTGATCGAGACGTAGGCAACACCGGGCGCGCGGGCGTACTTTGTCACCACTGTCTTCAGCTGCAGAAGATCTTTACTAACGACATGACCTGTGGCCGCATCACTCAGATTCGTGGCCAAGATGATCGCCCTTTGATCGATCTGGTTCCGCAGCGCCCGGGCTACGAGCTGATTGACAATGCCGGCAAAAAGCAGCCCAAAAACCAAAAGGGCAATCTTCCACTCGAGGCTGATATCATCCCAGGAGATGCGCGCGGGGCGCGTCATTTTTGCGCCTTCGAGAGAAGGTATTCTTTTTCCGGCTTTGCTCAGGGCATCATAAATGTTGCTCATAGGCGCTCCGGCGGTTGCAAGTTGTATTTGCCTTATCTCTCTGCTTTGTCCGCTTGGATTGCAGCGAAGGTAAGCCATTCGTTTCTGAGTCCCGTTTCCCAGGCTTGGTTAGCTTCGTGGAGGTCCTTCAAACCGTCGATTTCAACCCGGTGCAGCAAGAGACTGTCCGAAACCCTTTTCGGAGTAATCAGGATTCGGTATCCTTTGTCGCCCAAGAGCCGGGCGAATTCATCGGCTCCTCGTATGCTGGGGAATGATGCCGCGATAAGACGATACGAACCGTCCGGCTGCTTTCGGAGCATGGTCTCCTGGGTCAGGGACGGGAGCGAAAGCTCCTGTCCCGCGATCACTCGATTTAGATTCCTGATGTGAGGGTTGAACTCTTTGATGAGGTCCATACCGAGGAAGGTGTTAGTTCCATAGGCAGCACTGGCAATTTTTCGGATAGTGGCGCCATCTTCTATAGTCATTCGCCGGACTGGCCGTTTGAACTGGGTTTCCGCATTGACCTCTTTCGAGACGGCTTGCGGGTGAGCAACAAGGGCGAGCCATTGATTTAGATTACGCTTGACCACTTCAACCGATCCGCCTGCGATGCTGTGAAAGTCTTGGGGATTGATAACAGAGGCTAAGGCGACCACGACCAGAACTGCAAGGAGGCTTTCAATACCCACTTTTACCGTCCGTTTCATCTTATGCGGCCGAGGATTGTTTGCTGGTTCGCGGGCGGATGCTTCTGCCTCGGTCTTAAGTGTTGATACGTTGCGCGTGGGTTCCGCCTCGCTGGCCCGCGCTTCCGATCTTAACCTGAGATCGCGGGCCACTTCCTTGATACCGGCTGCAGAAACAGTTGCCTCAGACCGTGCATAGGCGTTAATTAGAACGTTATCGCAAATGATGTTGATCAGCCGGGGAATACCTTGGGAGTAAAACGCGATCTGATGGACCGCATCCGGATGAAATAGGCCTTTGCCATTGTAGCCGGCGACCCGAAGGCGAAAGTCAATGTAGGGGGCCACTTCCTCAATTTTAAGGGGAGCAAGCCGGCTCTGAAGAGCGACCCGCTGCTTAAGCTGGCGCAAGGTCGGCTGGTCGAGTTTTTTCTCGAACTCCGGTTGGCCCATCAGCACAATTTGCAGCAATTTTTCCTGATCGGTCTCCAGATTGGAGAGAAGTCTAAGGCCTTCGAGAGCTTCATCGCTGAGGTTTTGGGCTTCGTCAACCAGCACCGCGACAATGTGGCGCTGCTCAAGTTGTTTGATCAGATAGTCGTTCAGCTGCTCAAGCATCGCTACCTTGCTTGATTCTTGCGGGACCAAACCGAGATCGTGAAGAATAAGCGGGAGCAGCTCCGGAAAGCTTAAATCGGTGTTGAAGATGAAGACTGAATGGATAGTATCCCCCAGGTTGTGCAACAACTTGCGTAGCAAGGTAGTTTTCCCGGTGCCGACCTCCCCGGTAACCACAATGAAGCCCTTTTTGGCTTCGATGCCGTAGCGCAAGTTAGCATAGGCTTCCTGGTACACCGGAGTGTTGTAGAAGAAACGAGGATCAGGGGTGACGCTGAAGGGTGATACAGAGAATCCAAAGTGGCTATTGTACATGATAACCTAGACCTCCTTGCAGTGGCTGACGGAGTCGTAGGCTTCCGAATCAGGAGGACCGATTCATCCTGACTCGGTCACATTTCAAAACCGTTAAAGGAGAGCTAAAATCAATGATAGGAAAGTGTTAACACGCAAGGGTGATGCCATTAAGAAAATTGCTGTCTTTGATAGTTAGTATTGCTTGCAACACTGGCGGCGGTACCAAAAATGTAGGGATTTTTCCTACACAACGATAAGCACCCTACAGGGTTTTCCTTCGCCTCGAGCTGATAGAAAGAGTGGCCTGAGCTCTGCTGGTGCTCGACGGATTTGACGGATTTGATGGACTGAATCCTTGGCGGTTATTTTTTCTCAAATGAAGGTCGAACAAGCGGCCGAAGATTGGCACCGTTCCGGCCTGGTGATTATTCCAGAATTCTTCCAAGACCCGGAAATAGCAGAGCTCCGGCGCATCTGCGACCACGTTCTCCAGCAAGCGATAGCGGAAGCACCAGATCGTGCAAATGCTTCGAACATCGCCTATTTAACCGAGCGCCGGTACTTTCGTTCGCAGGAAACGGATTTATTGCGGTTACTGGAATTTATTGCCGACCGGAGGATCGTCTCCCTTCTTGCGCATTTGTCCGGCGAAGCCCCGCTATTTCATAACACGCAGTATTTCTACAATCCTGCGGCCATGTCCTGGGATGGAGATTGGCATCGAGACACCCAGTTTTTAGCTCTCGAGACCGCCTTGGAGCAGGTACGCTTGAAGCAACACACGGGAGTACACTTTCGAGTCGCCCTCGTGGCGGATTCCCAACTTGAATATGTCCCCGGTTCGGAGCGGCGCTGGGATTCAGTTGAAGAGCTGGAGATTCGCAAAGGTAGTGAGCCAAGTCGTCCGGATATGCCGGGGCGACGGAAAATCGAACTAAGAGCAGGTGACGCGTGTCTTTTCCACGCTTGGGGAATTCATCGTGGGACTTACCAGGCTGATGTCCCGCGGCGGACCTTGGATATTATCTATGGTTGGGGTGGGGTATGCAGTTACTGTCCTCCCCCGCCGATGTGTTTCACCGATCCGAGCTTACTGGCACGGCTCAGTCCAGCCGCACGGAATTTCTTTGATAATTTTATCAACGCCTATGCGAAATATTGGCATCAGTCCTAACCGTCTCACGCCGGCGTGAGGAACACCAGCGACTGTGGGTTGAGATTGACGTCGATCACGGTGGACGGGGAGGAAAAGTTCGAGCCGGTGTCTGGCCACACGTCGTCATCGATGTGGATCACGGATCCTTCCCAGACGATCTGCAAATGCTTCCCTCTGTGGACCCTGAGATCCGGCGAGCATGGCTTACCTGCTATGCAATCGGACAGGTAGCTGTTCAACTGGTGCTGCTCGCCGTTGGCCAGCAGTGCGATATCGAGAAGGCCATCGCCGGGATCCGCATCCGGGGCAAGATGGAGGTTCGGCCCGATGGATTTAATGTTCATCGCTTCCAGTAAAACGTACTCTCCCGACAGGTCTTGACCATCGAGTGTGAGCTGCAAAGGTTTTGCCGGACAGCTGGGTAGGCGGTCCTTCAGTATCTCCAGGACGGATGTGAGTTTTTCTTCACTATCACTTGCGTGCGCGAGGTCAATATTGTCTCTGGCATCGAGCCGGTGCATCGTCGTGGTGAATAAGCCCATTCCCAATCCTTCGATGAAGCACGTAGATCCCCATGGCCCGCTTGCCACGCCGACATCGAATTTTCTGCGCCGTGCTTGAACCCATCCGTCGACAAGTTGCGTGAGCGGTTGATCCAGGACATCAAGGGTCTTGGCGATGTTATTGGCGGTTCCCAGCGGCAGGACGGCGATAGGAACGGGTTTCCCGATGAGTTTCTTGGCAACCTTGCCTACGATGCCATCGCCTCCAGCCACGGCGACGAGGTCACCGGGTTCTTTGAGCGCCTTATCCCAGTCCGCCTCCTTGGATGATTGGTACGCGGTGGTATGTCCGGCGCCTCGAATCAGGCCAAGCAGCTCATCGCCCGAGGGTTGCTGGTCATCGCCGGCGTCAGGATTGTGGATCATTGTTATCTTCACGTTTTTTCCTCCCGATGATGAAGCGTGAGACTAAATATGAAATACTAATGGTAGCACCGCGGGAGGAAATGGAAAGCTGCCAGATGCGCATACTGGTTACCAACGATGACGGAATCTATAGCCCCGGCCTCGCGGCGCTCGCAGAAATGGCTGCACAGTTCGGTGACGTGCGGGTCGTGGCGCCGGACGTCGAGCAGTCTTCCGCCGGCCACTCCATCACCGCGACGCGGCCACTGTCCTATAAGCGGACCCCCATCGGCGATTTTGAAGCTTACCGTGTCAATGGTACCCCGGCAGACTGTGTTGCGCTGGGCAGCTATCATTGGGAGAAAGTCGACGTAGTTCTGTCTGGGATCAATCTTGGCGGCAATCTGGGCAATGCCATGTGGCATTCAGGTACCCTCGCCGCCGCCAAGCAGGCTGCTTTGCTGGGACTACGGGGCATCGCTCTGAGCGTGCAGCTTACGCGCGACGAGCCCGACCTCGATAGTTTGAAGCCCTCGGTGAAAAAGGTTTTGGAGCTGCTGTTGCACGATCAGGGGCTCACCCTGGTCAATGTGAACTTTCCCGATAAAATCCCCAGGGGGTTGCGCTGGACGCGCCAGTCGGTCAGGCACTATGACGGCAAAGTCGTACCGGGCGAAGATCCGATGAAGCGGAAACTGTTCTGGTTCACTGTCGTTCCTATGGAGGAGGCGGAGGAAGGCACGGATCGGTGGGCCGTCGAGCAGGGTTACGTGTCGATGACGCCGCTCCGCCTCGATCTCACAAACGAGAAGGAATTGGCCGCCGCTATGGCGAGGCTTCCGTTGGATTGAGACCCACCGAGTTGCCGCAAAACTCGGATGGAGAGTGTTTGATACGTTCCCGGCTACTGATATGAGGCCATGACGTAATATTCTCCCGTCGGATCGGAAGGGCATCGATAATGTCTAATAGCGAAGTGGAAAACACAACCAAGCAAGAAAAGATTAGTGCCTACGCTGCCATAGGCGTAGGTCAGGCTTTGCAATCTTACGAATACATCCCTAAAGAACTCGGTTCATTGGAGATAGAAATCGCTATTTCCCACTGCGGCATCTGCCATTCGGACTTGCACTTGATCAAAAACGATTGGAGCGTATCGCTTTATCCTCTCGTGCCCGGCCATGAGATTATCGGGACAGTGGCACGGATCGGAAGCGCAGTCGGAAACCTACGGGTGGGGCAACGGGTCGGCGTCGGCTGGTTCGCCGGGGCGTGCTTTGAATGTGAGATGTGTCGTCTCGGTGAAGAAAATCTCTGCGCCGCAGCGCAAGCGACCTGTGTGGGACGCGAGGGCGGGTATGCCACGCGGGTCCGTGTCGACTTCCGGTTTGCCTTCCTCATTCCCGATAGCCTACCGTCCGAATACGCCGCGCCGCTGTTGTGCGCCGGCATCACCGTCTTCGCCCCGCTTCACCGTCATGGGTTGAATAAGGCAACGCGCCTTGGCGTGGTGGGTATCGGCGGGCTGGGGCACCTGGCGCTCCAATATGGACACACAATGGGTTGCCATGTGACGGCCTTTTCCTCGTCCGCGGCAAAAGCGGAGGAAGCAAAACGATTGGGAGCGGACGAGTTCGTCGACACCAGCCCGAAAGGCGCAGTGGCGGGCCGAGCCAACACATGTGATTTCCTGCTTTCCACCGTACCGGCGGATCTCCCGTGGGGCGATTATGTGAATGTGCTCAGACCCAATGGGCGCCTCTGCATCGTCGGCGCGCCGGCCAACGATCTAAAGCTTTCAGCTTTCCCTCTGATTGTCGGTCAGAAAAGTGTGGTGGGTAGCACGGTGGGCTCGAATTCTGAAATGCGGCAGATGCTTGCGTTTTCCGCCCAGCACAATGTCAGGCCGCAAATCGAAATGTTTTCGATGCCGGAAGTCAACCAGGCTTTGGAGCGATTGCGCCAGAACCAGTTGCGCTATCGCGCCGTGCTAGCGAATCAATGAGTAGGTCAACCCGTCGCGAAGCCAGACGAGTCAGCCTATAGCGGGATTCCGCGCGCCTTTATTCTGTTCAAGGAGGATTTGCTATGTCAGATCACTATCACGATGCCAACGACGTCAAACTCATGCGGGAAATGCGCAAGCTGGCCCCGGAAGATTTTAATGCGTGGCTGGGCCTAAACAATACCGTCGGGCGAGAAAACGGCGCCATTCCCAGGAAATACCGGGAGCTGATCGCAGTGGCGGTGGCATGTGCCGCACAGTGTCCGTACTGTATCGAAGCACACTCAAAGGCAGCGAAAGCGGCAGGAGCGAACCGAGAGGAAGTAGTGGAAGCGGCATTTGTGGCGGCCGCCCTGAGAGCCGGCGCCGCCGCTACCCATGGGGCAATGGCACTAAAGTTCTTCGATGGACAAGGGGAGCCAAAGGCGTGAGTAACTTAGGCAGAGGCTTGGTTAAGATGTTTTTTCGAAATCGGCTGTTTATATTTCTTACCTTGATCGTGTCTGCCGGAGCGAGTTGGTTCGTCGCCCCGGCCTGGGCAGATCTCGAGAGCTATGTCCGGAAGCCGGAGGCTGAGTTCGGTTGGAAAATAAAGGAAAAAATTGAGAGCGAGCAGTCTGGCGACCGGATCTATGATCTCCATTTCGTGTCACAGACCTGGCAAGAGAATCGCTGGGAACATCAGCTGCAAATTTATCAGCCCAAAGGTATCGGGCCCAATGCCAATATGTTCTTGTGGGTCACCGGCGGCTCAGCAAGACCGGCCTACATCGCCCTGGGTTTGGAACTGGCCCGAAAGATCCAGGCTCCCGTGGCCTTTCTCTACCACATTCCCAATCAGCCGCTGCTGGAAGATAGTCTCCGTGAAGATGACCTGATCGCCGAGACGTTTGTCCGTTATCTAAAGACCAAGGATGAAAATTGGCCGCTGCTCTTCCCAATGGTGAAAAGTGTCGTCAAAGCGATGGACGTACTGCAGGCGTTTGGTAAACAAGAGTGGGGCAGGCCGATTGACAAGTTTATCGTCTCCGGGGCCTCGAAGCGCGGTTGGACGACGTGGCTTACCGCTGCCGTCGACCAACGGGTTAGCGCCATTGCTCCCGTGGTCATCGACACGCTCAACATGCGCGCGCAGATGCCGCGACAACTCAAAGCCTTCGGTGCCTACAGTAGCCGGCTCAAACCCTATACCAGCCGCGGGCTTGTGCCGATACCCGAAACCCCCGAGGGAGAGCGCCTCTTGAGCATGGTGGATCCCTGGGCGTACCGCCACCGGTTGAACCTGCCGAAGTTGATCGTCAACGGAACTAACGACTCCTACTGGGCTACGGACGCGCTCAATCTTTACTGGGGCGAGCTGCCGGGGAACAAGTGGGTGGTTTACGTGCCCAACGCCGGGCACGACTTGCGGAGGCAAGACCGGCCTCAGCCGGATCAGTTGACCGATCTCGTCGATGGCCTTGCGGCTTTTTCCCGCCATCAAATGAGCGGCAGATCCATGCCCAACCTGACGTGGAAGCACGAAAGCGTGAACGGTAGTCCACGTCTAACCATCGAAGCGAATCCGGCTCCCATGGGGGCCAGACTCTGGATCGCGCAGACGCCGACTCAGGATTTTCGCACGGCTAAGTGGCGAGAGCAGGCGGTAACTTTTTCCAACGGTAAGATCATTGGCGAGGTTACGCCGCCGGAGAAAGGCTATCTCGCCTTCTACGGTGAGCTGGATTACGAGATCGACGGCGTGCGATACCGCCTGTCGACTCAGGTTGGGATGACACCTTGAAGGCAGATCGCTATCGGAATAGCGGTTCAAGGTTCAACGACGATAATAGTGAGCTTCGGGAATCATCCTGACGTGTGCTTTTGGATAAATGAAACCAGGACCTTATCGATGCGCTTGCCGTCCATATCCACGACTTCGAAACGCAAATTGTTCCAATCGATGTGATCGGACTCCAAGGGCACACGCCCCATTTGGGTGAAGAGGAACCCACCCAGGGTTTGATAAGCGTCTTTTTTTTCTCCAGGCAAACTATCTAAATGGAATAGTTCCTTGAACTCTTCCACGGCCAACATTCCATCCAGCAGCCACGAGCCATCTTCCCTTTGAACCGCCTTGGATTGCACCGGGCTTTTGCCAAAGGGCATCTCACCGGCAATAGCTTCCAGCACGTCGTGGTGGGTAAGCAGCCCCTCGATACCCCCATACTCGTCGACGACCAACACGATATGGCTGCCGGACCGCTTGATATGCTCCAGCACCTGCAAGGCGGTCATGCTTCTCGGGACGAACGCCGGTTGTTGGAGAGACGCACTCAAGTCAATAGCTTTGCCGGCGAGAGCACTGGACAGCAAGTCCTTTGTTTGCGCCACGCCGGCGACATCGTCGAGGCTTCCCCGACACACCGGAAAACGAGAATGGCCGCTATCGGCTACTTTCCTGCGCACTTGTTCCGGGGCGTCGTTCAGGTCAAACCAGACGATCTGTGTTCGCGGCGTCATTAACGCCCTTGCGCTTTTATCTCCCAGGTCGATCACGGCTTCCATCATGTCTTGCTCTGACGCCTCAAAAACGCCGGCGGCGGTTCCTTGCTCGATGAGTGATTTGATCTCTTCCTCCGTCACCGGAGGTTGATTGCTCGGGCGACTTCCCAATCGCCTCAACACCCCGTCGATGCAAAAGTTTAAAAATTGAACCAACGGGCCGGCGATGGCCGATAACAGCCGCATGGGTACAGCCACGAATCGAGCGATGCTCTCGGGAGAGCTTAAAGCCAGCTGCTTGGGAAACAATTGGCCCATGAGGACGAAAAAAAGTGTAAGACCAACGACAACAACGCCCAGGGCGATGGTTTGGCTATAGTGTTCCATGCCTGGGATGGCGCCAATGCGAGCCGCGATCCCATCGGTGAGACTCTGGCCGCCGATTGCACCGGCGAGAATCGCGACAAATGTGATACCCATCTGAACCGTTGACAGGAACCGGTTCGGTTGATTGGCAATCTCCAGAGCTGCTTTCGCCTTGCTATCGCCTTCTTCGGCCCACTCCTGGAGCCGTGACTTGCGTGCCGCGACAACGGCTGTTCTGGACAGGGCAAAGACGCCGCTTGCCACGATGAGTAGGAGGATCGCAACTACCTCAAATCCTATGCCTGTCATTTCTCGACCTTTCAATCCTAGTTCTACACTCAGCGAGAGAGCATTTCCGAACAAAAAAGCGCCACATTGGCACCGCGCCCGCCGGTGCCCCTATGGGCAGCCGAAAAACCGTCCAGCTGGTGGCCAACAAGCGCAGAAACCTTATGGCGGCTGAGGGACCCTATTACCGGCTTACAGATGGGACTAACGTATCACAATCCAAGCCACTAACCAAAAAACCGTGGCAACAGCCAAACCCATCAAATTGATTGCCCGGCGAATACTATTACGAGAATTGCCGTCCGCGGAAAGTCAGGGAGTGAGTCCTGCCAAAGCGGGGATAGCTCCGGGCGTATTACTTAGGTCCAACCTAGAAAGCGAAAGGAGAGAGAAAGCATGGCGTTCGGTTGTTTGACGACTAGGCTAACACAACCATTTCTTCACTATTGCGAGGAGCGTGAGCAGTTGTGCGGCCGCTAAGATGCTAGCGCCAAAACGGGCAAGAAACAGATACTCGAGGAAACTGGCGAAATAGCACAGCAGCACTGCGATACCGAAATTGAGGCACAATCTGGGCTTGGAAACGCGGACCTCAGCGCGACCGAAAAACAATTGCCGATCCCGATCTGAGAATGCCGGGCTGCCGCTGGCTCTGCGCCGGACCACCAACACGGCGATAGCCATAGAGAGTATCGCTAAGAACGTGATTACTTCCCATAAGTAAGTTCCGCTATGTTCCACTGGGACGCCTCCGACCCCACCAAGGTGTTAACTTCCCAATTTTCCGGGGCAGGGGACGCTTATCGAGGAGCCCTTACGATGTCAAGGGACGCCTGTTGTATCCGCATTCGGTGGGCTAAAATTATTACTTGCGATTGTCTCAATGAAGCGAGTTAGCAGATCAAAATGAACCAAGAACGAGTGGGCGTCCAATTGCGAATATCCTATAGCCGGTAACTCTCCCGCAGCACGTTTCTGTTGGGACTTAACCTGGGCCACCCCGGAGCAATAAGGCTCACGGTGATTGTAAGAGTTTGGTCTGCATGCTTTCATCCGGGTGATGAGAGTCTTCTTGAGCTATGCGGCCAAGGATCGCAACCTGGCGGAAGCCGTTTCCCTGGCCCTGCGCGCTCAGGGTCACACCCTGTTCTTCGACCGTACGGACCTACCGCCGGGTGAAGAATATGATGTGCGCATCCGGCGGGGGATCGAGAAATCCCAGCTTTTTGTCTTTTTGCTGAGTCCAGACGCTGTGGACGCGGGCAGTTACACGCTGACGGAGCTTGGCATCGCGCAAAGAGTTTGGCGGCACCCCGCAGGAAAAGTCTTGCCCGTCGTCATTCGTCCCGTTCCATTGGATCAAATCCCGCCTTATCTCAAGTCGGTCACTTTGTTGGAACCCGAAGGCAACCTGCCGGCTACGGTAGCCGATGCGGTTCACCGCATCGCCCTGGCCCGCCAACGAAAGTTTTTCAAGACTGTGATGACGGGACTGGCGATGGTAACCATTTTTTGCATCGGCGGATATGTCTATTGGGCGCGACCGTCCCGGGAAATAACGGGAATGGATGGAGCCTCCGCTGTGGTGATCCCAGCCGGTAACTTTACGATGGGAGACGACGAACACTCACCGCTTCGAGAAATTTATTTGGCTGCTTTCTATATCGACAAGTACGAGATAACGGTGTCGCGCTATGCCAAGTTTTTAAAGACCACCGGCGGCGTGAAGCCCCCGGATCGTTGGCAGGAGGCGAGCCTCGAGAGCGCAGGTGAACTTCCTGTGGTCGGCGTTGATTGGCACGACGCCGACGCGTACTGCCGCTGGGCGGGGAAGCGTTTGCCTACGGAAGCGGAGTGGGAAAAAGCGGCTCGGGGCACAGATGGTCGCAGTTATCCTTGGGGCAACGATGCACCGACCTCGATGCGAGCGAACTTCGGCAGGTCCGCGGAGAATCCTTATAATGGCGGGCTCGCCCCTGCGGGCGGGCGGCCGGACGGTGGGAGCCCCTTCGGCGTGGAGGATGCTGCGGGCAATGTTGCGGAGTGGGTGGCGGATTGGTTCGCGGAAAGCTTTTCGCGCGGCGACGTTAGGAATCCCAAGGGACCGGCAAGCGGGACGGCAAAAGTGATTCGGGGCGGAGGGTGGAATGACCCTCCGGATCGACTAAAGGCAAGCCGGCGCATGCACGCAAGCCCGACTAATCGCACCGACGACGTCGGATTCCGCTGCGCCAGGGATCTTCACGATTAGGATGAATATGCTGAAAACACCCATTGATCGACTTCGAGCCATCGGTCTAACTGAAGGCGTATCATTCCTCCTGCTGTTGGGCATAGCTATGCCGCTCAAGTATTTTGCGGACCTGCCCCGCGCGGTGACTATTGCCGGTTGGCTGCACGGAATCCTATTCATGGCATTGCTGGTTGTGTTGATGCAGACACGGGACGTAATGAAGTGGAACCTTCGGCGCACCGGGATGGTTCTACTGGCGGCGCTGCTTCCATTCGGCCCCTTCGTTATTGATCCCTTGTTGAGAAGAGAAAACGAAGCGGTCCAACGAAGAAAACAGTTTTAAGGCTTTTCCTGCCTCTTCGGTAATAAAGTAAGCACGACATCAGATCCTGTCAAGTGAGTTGACAGCATGGGGGGTCATGCTTAACTTTCAAACATCAAATACAGGTCTAAAGGAGGCCTAAATATGGAACTGGTAAGATGGGAACCGTTTGAGAGTTTGAATAGGATGCATGCGCGGATTAATGGTTTGCTCGAGGGAAATTTCGGCGGCTCGATGACCAGACCGAGTTATCATACTTGGTACCCCCGCGTCGACGTTTTGGAAAGCAAGGATGCGTATGTGATTCGCGCCGAGCTTCCCGGCATGAAGAAGGAAGATTTCAATCTTGAATTGAAGGATGGAACACTGACACTTACCGGGGAACGAAAGGCCGAAAAGACAGCCGAGGGCGTCGAGTATCGGAGTGTAGAGCGGGTTGAGGGGAAATTCTTCCGCTCCTTCGCTCTGCCGGAAACCGTGAAGCACGACGGGATCCAGGCCACGTACAAAGACGGCATACTGGAGATCCAGGTCCCTAAGGGCGAAGCAGCCAAGCCGCGCCAAATTGAAATAAGCGTGCACTAAACTCAAACGTTTCTAGAAAAAGATAAGAAAAAGGGGAAGCAACCTGCTTCCCCTTTTTATTTTTCATTGCCTGCGGGTTGTATTAAGGTTTGCAAAAGATCGCTGAATATTAGTTTCCATGGTCAAAGCAAAGCCAACGCGGCGCGACCACCATCTGCGACTGGTCGAGTATCTGCTGCCGGGACGCTGGAAAGTGTTGGTCGGTCGCACCGACGCTGACAACGATTATTTGAGCTTGAAGTTGGCCCGACCAGACGATTGGTGGTTCCACGTTCGCGGTGTTCCTGGAGGCCACGTTATACTGCAAGGACCTGTAGGAGAGGATCCCGATCGCGAGACTCTCAAGCGTGCAGCTGCCATTGCAGCTTACCACAGCAAAGCCAGACGCGCCGGCTTGGTCGCGGTCTCATGTACCCGAGCTCGTTACGTCACCAAGCCGCGCGACGCAAAGGCGGGCACCGTGCAAATCCGCAAGGAGATTGTGCTCAAGGTCCGGCCGGCGACCGGCGAAGCGTTGGCAGATATGGGAGATGACTCGACGACGAAAACATCATAGGATTCAAGGCGATGCTTCTCAGCAACACGGGTAATAGACCCAACCCGCTACAAGCCCGCGAAAGTCGCCGTCTGAAGATTGCCGGTTTAGTACTAATCGGGGTAGCCTTGCCCGCACTTTTCTTTTTAATGGATCAGGTGGAATCGAAAGCGTGGCTCACCTATCAAGACAATCGGCAGGTTTGGTCCACAGTGCTGCTCTATCTCGTTGCGGCTAACCTATTTGCGCTGGGATTGATCGTTCTTTTGGCTGGTCTCAAAAACCTTCCGCTCCTGACCGATGTTCAAGCTAAAAAGGGTGCCCTAGTCAAATTGGCAGGAGCGAATCTTCTGATTCTTCTTTGCCTCGGCTTCGTAGCCCTTGGTGACATTGAAGCATTAGGCGAATCGTGGAGAGAGTCCTGGATCGTCCTTTTCGCCCTGGCCTTTTTTGTGTTCGCCGGCCGAGCCGGGGTTGTTCTGCTTCGTAGAGGGTGGAAGTATGACGCGATTCCGGCTGAAAAGCTTCTCGAACAAGACAAACGGCCACCCGTCGTTTATATCAGGTCGTTTAAGGACGATAACAAAATCATCGTGACTTCAAGCCGTGCTCGATCGCTGTTCTCGGTTTTCCAGTGGGCGGCAGCGATTAGCGCCGAGCAAGAGCTGGCGATGATCATGAATCGGGTGGGACCGGTCGTGGCGATTGGCAAACCGGGGGAATCGTTGCCGGAACTAGGCGCTGCGCGACTCTATGTCGGCGACGACGAATGGCAGGCGAAGATAACGGACCTGATGAAACAGGCGAGATTGGTCGTCATCCGCGCTGGTGCGACTGCGAATCTGTGGTGGGAAATCGATCAGTGTGCGAAGCTCTTGCCGCCGCGACAGTTGTTACTCGTTTCGTTCGGGCAAGGTGAAGATGCAAAGATATTCGAAAAGGACGTCGAACACAGATTCGGCCGGCCTGAGAGTCTCGATCTTCCCCGCAAGAGATCGCCGTTCTTGTGGCTTATGCAGCTCGGAATGCCTTTGGGCGTCGAGATGGGTCGGATCATTTATTTCGGTCACGACTCGATGCCCATTGCCGAACCTGTTCGGTTCACGCTCCGATGGAGGGGGCTCATCCTGTCGCCCTATCGACCCTACCAGGAATCGTTGGAATCCGCTTTCCGGCGGGTGTTCGGGCAACTCGATCTGCCTTGGATCGATCGAAAGAACCGGACTACGGCTGCTATGCTCGCCTTATTCGTCGGCTGGCTTGGATTTCACCACTTTTATCTCGGCGACAGACGCCGAGGCATGTACTACCTGGGGTTTTTCTGGACGCTTGTTCCGCTTTTTTTGGGTTGGATTGATGGGGTCCGGTTAGCTCTCATGGACGAGCAGGAATTTGAACAAAAATTCGTCCATCAGCCGAGAGCCTAGATAGCCTCCGCCGGCTAATGGCTGCTCATGGGATGGCGGCTAGCCGATTTTGGATGAGCTAACATGCAGGTACGGAGGGGAACATAGAATGGAATCACCGGCGGATATCACTTGGAGAGGTTACTCTTTAGCGGAGCGCGATTGGCGTTGGGAGCGGGTCCGGGATAACGCAGCCAAGGCCGGCTTCGATTGCATGTTTGTTCCCCTTTGCGTGGACGGTAGAAACCTGCATCTCTCCCTCGAACAGTCGCGCGGCACCCGATCGGACGGCCGTTTCCTCACGCAGCTTGAAAACGCGGCGGTGGTGCTTCCCACCGACGGTCGAAAGCCCATCGTCATTTCCGACGAGGAAAGTGGTAACGAGTGGGTGCCCGAGTTTCGGGAGGTGGATGGTTCCTGGGGCAAAACCATGGCCCAAGCCCTAATCGATGCCGGCATGGAGCGAGGACGCATCGGCGTATCCGGCATAAGCCGCGGGTTTTACACCCACGGCCGGGCGTTCCACGGTGTCATCAATTATAGCTCTTACGTCGACGTTTTGCGGCGGCTGCCCAATGCGACGTTCGAGAACGCCACAGAAGTCATCGGTTACGCGCGCTACGTCAAGAGCGAGGAGCAGATCGAATGTTTGAGACGGGGAGCCGCCATCGCCGCCGCTGGCATCGAGAAGCTGATCGAGCTGGCGCGGCCAGGGGTGGACGAGGGGGTTCTTTATACCCACGTCATGCAGCGGATGGTGTCCTTGGGCAGCGAGTATTACCCGATGGCGTTCTATAGCGGGTTGCACGGCGGCGGCCGGCTGCCGCGCTTTGAAGACCCGACGGAGGGAAGGTTTCTTCAGCCCATGGTTCGCATCGCCAACGAGGTCGATGCGGTCTTTGGCGGGCTGATCGCGCAGGAGCAGCAGCCGATTTTTTTGGGACGGATTCCCGAAGCGTGGCACCCCGCCATCGAAGCCCAGCGGGACCTTTATTATGCAGGTTTGGAGCAGCTGAAGCCAGGCAAAGTCTTCGCTGAATTCATGGACTTCGTCAACGGCTTCGGCGAAAAGCGCGGCCTGAAAAGTTTAATGCTCATGCACGGGCGCGGCTACGGTGACGACGGACCGCTTTTTACGCCGCAAAATCGCGGCGGGCGCAACCGCGAGGTGCGGATCGAGAAAGGCAACGTTTTTATCGTCAAGCCCATCGTCACCAGCGCCGACGGGAGCTTCGACACGAGTTGGGGAGGTTGTGTCGCGGTGAC